>JANNMJ010000006.1:0-20343 GCA_031397815.1 Hymenobacteraceae bacterium | reverse complement strand
ACCGGCACCAACTTCACCGGCGCCACGGGCGTGACCTTCAACACGACGGCTGCCACGAGCTTCACCGTCGCGTCGGCCACGAGCATCACGGCCACCGTGCCGACTGGCGCCACCACGGGCACCATCAAAGTGCTGAAAACCGGCGCTACGACGGCTACGTCAGCGGCTAGCTTCACGGTCACCACGGTAGTTGCGAACCCAACCATTACGAGCTTCACCCCGGCCAGCGGCCCAGTGGGCACGGTGGTCACCATTACCGGCACCAACTTCACCGGCGCCACGGGCGTGACGTTTAACACGACGGCTGCCACCAGCTTCACCGTCGCGTCGGCCACCAGCATCACGGCTACGGTGCCAACCGGCGCCACCACTGGCACCATCAAAGTGCTGAAAACCGGTGCTACTACGGCTACTTCGGCCACCAGCTTCACGGTGACCACCGTGTCGGCGGTTACCCGCACCATCGCCAACTACAATTTCAATTCCGGGACTACTTACGCCACGCTCGTGCCCATCACGGCTAGCGGTGTGACCTCGACGGCGACTTCCTCGGAAGCCTTCACCACCTTCGCCGGGACGGCTAGCGGTGCTACGGCGTTCACGGCCAACACCACCGCCGGTAACGCCGTGGCGATGGCCAATTCGAGCGGCACGAACACGCGTTACTTCCAGTTCGCAGTCGGCGGCGCTTCCCTGCCGAGCTACAGCGGTTACAAGCTTTACGTGCAGCCGCAGCGCTCCGCAACGGGTGCCGCCACGCTGACGCTCTCGTACAGCACGAACGGCACGACGTTCACCACGGCCACCACGGCGGCAGTCGGCACGGCCTTCACCGGCCTCACCTTCGACCTGACCGGCGTCACCCCGCTCAACGGTGCGGCCAACATCACGTTCCGCCTCGCCGCGAGCGGCGCCACCGGCACCGGCACCCTGCGCATCGACAACTTTCAGGTGCAAGCCACGTCGAGCGCCGGACGTGTGACGGGCCTCAGCGAAGCCGTAAACGCCATTACCGCCCTTAGCGTGTGGCCGAACCCAGCGCACGGCACCCTGAACATCCAGAGCGCCGCCCCCGCCACCACGGTCCAGCTCTTCGACCTGACCGGCCGCGAAGTTCGCCAGACCCTGACCGACGGCGTTGGCGCCGCCTCGCTGAACCTCAACGGCTTGCCCGCTGCGATTTACCTGCTCCGCTCGGGCAGCAGCACGCAGCGCGTGGTTGTCGAGTAACCCGCCCCCTTCAGCCTTGAGCTGAACCCGCCGATGCTTTAATAGAGTATCGGCCCCTCGCTTCGCCGGCTTTTTCCGTGGATGACTCCGTGGAAAAGGTCGGCGAAGTTGTTTTGGGGAGAGAGGGTGGGGGAGTCCGGTGCGTGCCCGGTGCGTGCCCCGGGGTAGTCGGCGCAAAGCGCCGCCAACCCCGGGCTTTGGAGAAGAACCCCGTTGGGGTTCGCATGACGCAATCAATCGGAGAACCCCAACGGGGTTCTTTTCCACAGCCCGGGGTTGATTTCGCAGAAATCTACCCCGGGCTACTCCCGCCCGATTCATATCCTCAGGTTAGGGAATTACTCGCCTCGGAGCGGGGTTTATACTAGCTTATCCCGCCTTTTCGGGGTAGCTTTGCAAGTCGGTCCGCGGAGGCCGAAAACACGTCAAACAGCGCGAAACCGCGCGTTAAACTGCGTATGAAGGAAGCCACTGAGGCCGTTGAAAAGGCCGTCTCCCTCACCGATTACGGTGCCGACAACATTCAGGTACTCGAAGGACTGGAAGCCGTGCGAAAGCGACCGTCGATGTACATCGGCGATACGGGGGTCAAGGGGCTTCACCACCTGGTGTGGGAAGTAGTCGATAACTCCATCGACGAGGCGTTGGCCGGTCATTGCGACCACGTAACGGTCACGATTCACCCCGACGACTCGGTTTCCGTGCGCGACAACGGGCGCGGGATTCCCGTCGGAATCAACACCAAGTTTGGTCGCTCGGCCCTCGAAATCGCTCTTACCGTGTTGCACGCCGGGGGTAAGTTCGACAAGAACACGTACAAGACGTCTGGTGGTCTGCACGGCGTGGGCGTGAGCTGCGTGAACGCGCTCTCGACGCACACGCACGTCACGGTGCGGCGCGATGGCGGGTTGTTCGAGCAGGAGTACAACATCGGCGTGCCGCAATACGATGTGCGGCGCATCGGTGACTCGACGCCCGAAGAGCGCGGCACGACCGTTCACTTCAAACCCGACCCATCGATTTTCGATGAAGTCACGGTTTACGAGTACGACCGTATCGCGCGCCGTCTGCGCGAGCTGGCGTACCTCAACCGCGGCATCCGCATCGACCTGCGCGATGAGCGCGAGACGAATGACGACGGCACCGTGCGGCACGAGTCGTTCTACTCGCAGGGCGGGTTGGCGGAGTACGTGCAGTATCTGGACTCGTCGCGCGTGGTGCTCCAGCACCATCCGGTGTACGTCAAGCACGACCCCGTCGTCGACCCCAAGGACCCCGATAAGGAGCTGGTGCCGGTGGAAGTCGCGTTTCAGTACAACGACTCGTATCAGGAGCACATCTTCTCGTACGTCAACAACATCAATACCGGTGAGGGCGGCACGCACGTATCGGGCTTCCGCTCGGCCATCACGCGGGTACTGAAAAACTACGCCGAGAAGAGCGGCGAAGTGGCGAAAGCGAAGGTGGAAATCACCGGCGACGACTTCCGCGAAGGCCTCACCGCCATCATCTCGGTGAAGGTGGCGGAGCCGAAGTTTGAAGGCCAGACGAAAAGCAAGCTCGGCAACACGAACGTCGGCGGCATCGTCAACCAAGTCGTGGGGGATATTCTGAACCAGTATCTGGAAGAGAATCCGAAGGAAGCGAAGGTCATCGTCGATAAGGTGATTCTGGCCGCCAAAGCCCGCATCGCCGCTCGCAAAGCGCGGGAAATGGTGCAGCGCAAAGGCGTGCTGAGCGGCAACTCGCTGCCCGGCAAGCTCGCCGACTGCTCCGAAACCGACCCCGCCATCTGCGAGCTGTACCTCGTCGAGGGCGACTCGGCCGGTGGTACCGCCAAGCAGGGCCGGAGCCGGGCGTTTCAGGCGATTCTGCCGCTGCGCGGTAAAATCCTGAACGTCGAGAAAGCGCAGGAGCACCGGATTCTGGAGAACGAGGAAATCCGGAATATGATCACCGCCCTCGGCGTGATGTTCCGCGATAAAAAGAGCCTCCAGACAACCACCGACGATGACGGAGAGGAGCAAGGCCCGCTGGATTTCAGCAAGCTGCGCTACCACAAAATCATCATCATGACCGACGCCGACATCGACGGCTCGCACATCCGGACGCTGATTCTGACGTTCTTCTTCCGGTACATGCGCTACCTCGTCGATAACGGGTACATCTACATCGCGCAGCCGCCGCTTTACCTCGTGAAAAAGGGCAAAGAAGAGCGCTACTGCTGGACCGAAGACGACCGCCTCCGCGCCATCGAGGAAATCGGGCGCGGCAAGCCCGAGTCGGTGGGCGTGCAGCGCTACAAAGGGCTGGGTGAGATGAACGCCGAACAGCTCTGGGAAACCACGATGCAGCCTTCCACCCGCACTCTTAAGCAGGTGAACGTCGATTCGGCCGCCGAAGCCGACCACCTCTTCTCGATGCTGATGGGCGACGAAGTGCCGCCCCGCCGCGAGTTCATCGAGAAAAACGCCAAGTACGCGAAGGTGGACGTGTAGGCGACGTCCGCTCCGTTTCAGATTTCGCAACGTCCGTTCGGCAGCTTGCCGGACGGACGTTGACGTTTTAGGGCTGATCGTCGGGTTTGGCGGCGCTGGCGGCGCTGGCGGGTTGCTGGGCCGGAGCGGATGGCGGCACTTCTTCGGCCCACGTTTCTGCGTCCCCTGCAGCCGTGACATCTGCCGCGCCGCCCTTGCCTTCTGCCTCGGGCTGTTCGAACAGAAGCAAGTCGTCGGCAAAGTCTAGGCTGGTGTCCTGCACCGTGATGACGCCGGTAGTACCGTCGGGCGCGAGCAACGCGTGCATCACCCAGGACTCATCCAGCCCAAAATCAAAAGGTAGCTTCCCGAGATTCAGCTGCGCCAGCAGCGGCCAATGGGCGAGGGGTGGGTAATTGAAATCGTACTGAAGGGCAGGGGTGCCCCCGACCTTGTTTTCCAGCAGCTGCGCTTCAGTAGTCTCCTCAGGGGAGATATAATCGGGGTCGACGCCGGGCGTAAGCTGGGCGCCAAATTCTACCCGCACGGGCAGCCCGCTCCGGCCGTTCCGATTGAGGCGGAATCGGCTCAGGCCCGGCCCGGTGGCCAAGGGCCGTATCTCCAGCAGATCATTCACTATCTGGCCGCCCGGCTGAATAATGATGGCGTTTTCACCGTCGAACGGCTCCGTCCAGAACCCAACGCCAGCGGATTCCTCGAACGTGAGGTCGCCGAAAATATCGGGTTCGGTGATGAAGAGGTACGCCATCCGGCCGGGCCCGCCGCCGAACACGGCCGGATCAAGAGCTACCTGCCCCAAAAACAGCATCGGTTCCTTGAAGTGGCGGCTAATAGGCCACTGGGGCGCTTCGAGCCACACCGGTTGCCCGCCCACCTTCGTGACGGGCTGACGGATAGGTTTGGCGCTGAATGAGAAACGAAGGGCGTGCTTTTTCTTCATGGCAGTCGCAAAGATGTTACTGGCCGAAAGTAAACACGTTGAAAGCGCTCTACGGATCCGCGTCCACTGGCAAACGGGCCGCGTTTTCGTCGGACCTTCGCAACCGGCTCATCCTCGACGGCGCTTGCCGTGGCCGGTGAGCCGGTCTTCTGTTTCTGTAATGAACTACATCGGCTCCAAAATCAGCCTTCTGCCCTTCCTCGAACAAGTCTGGCAGGAAGTCAAAATCGGCGATGAAACCACTTTCCTCGACCCCTTTGCCGGGACGGGCGCCGTCGGGCGGCGCTTCCGCGAGCTGGGCCTCACCGTCACGGCGGGCGATTTACAGCACTACGCCGTCGCGCTCAACAGGGCGTATGTGGGCTTGCCCGCTGAACCCGCCGACGCCCGCGCCCGCCTCGCCGACCTGAACGCGCTCGCGCCCCAACCGGGCGGTTTTCTGCATCAGAACTACTCTCCGGCGGGAAGTCGGATGTATTTCACCGAAGAAACCGCCGCCCGCGCCGACGCCATCCGGCAGCAGCTTGATGTGTGGCGCACGGCGGCCATCATCAATGAAGGCACCTTCGATTATCTCCTCGCCTCGCTCCTCGAAAACCTCGACGCCGTGGCGAATACCGCAAGCGTGTACGGCGCCTTCCTGAAGAAATTCAAAGCGTCAGCCCTGAAGCCGCTCGTGCTAAAGCCGCTCGTGCTGCCGAGTTCCGGCCCCGCCGGACGCGCCGTTTTGGGGGATGCCAACGCCCTCGTGGCCGCCACCCCGACCGACGTCCTCTACCTCGACCCGCCGTATAACCACCGGCAATACGGCGCGAATTACCACGTCCTCGAAACCGTAGCCCGGTACGATGCGCCCACCGTGGGCGGCACCACGGGACTGCGCGCCGGATACGAGCGGTCGGCGTACTGCTCGCGAACGCAGGTACGGCGGGCGTTCGCCGACCTGATTGGTGCCGCGCAGGCCCGCCACATCCTCATCAGTTACAACGACGAAGGCTTGCTCCCCCTCGCCGAGCTGCAAAGCCTGCTCGGCGCGCGCGGCGAGGTGCGTACGTTCGAGACGCATTACAACCGTTATAAGGCCGACAACGGCCGCGCCTACACCCGCGACGCCACCGTCGAGTACGTGCATTACGTAAAGGTTACGCGCTGAAACGCCCGCGTGCTTGCGCGATTCTGGGTCAGGCGCCGTAATTTGTCGTAATACACGTTATCCGAACCGGTTGAAGCGCTCCCGCCCGGCGCTCCTGTATACACTCTTTTCCACCTGCAATCACCTAATGGCTGCCATCCGCGCTCTCGAACAAATCCGTCGCTCGCGTTACATCTCGCGCGATATGAGCTGGTTACGGTTCAATTACCGTGTCCTCGACCAAGCGCGCGACCCGCAGAAGACGTTGTTCGACCGGCTGCGCTTCCTGGCCATCACCTGCTCGAACCTCGACGAGTTCTTCATGATTCGGGTCGGGTCATTGTACAATTACCTCGATTACAGCAAGGAGCGCATCGACTATTCGGGGCTGCGCGAGCTGCCGTTCCGCAAGCGGCTGCTCGATATGGCGCACCGGTTCGTCGGGGAGCAGGCGGGGGCTTATCAGCGCGAGCTGCAACCGTATTTCGCCGCGAACGGCTTTCAGATTCTGACGCCCGAGGAGCTGACGGAAGGCGAGCAGCGCAAAGCCGACCAGTATTTCCGCAACACCATCTTCCCGCTGCTCACGCCGATGGTGTACGACTCGTACCACGGCTTCCCGCTGCTGATGAACGGGCTGCTGACGTTCGGCGTCATCACCCGCGTGGCCGAAACCGGCGACGATTCCGCCCAAACCCGCCTCACGTTCGTGCAGGTGCCGCAGAATCTGGCGCGCTTCCTGGAGCTGTCGCGGAAGGAGCAGCTGGTGTTCGTGCCCATCGAAAGCATCATCCGCGACAACCTCGACCGCCTGTTCCGGAACGTCGAGATTCTGTCGGCGGCGGTTTTCCGGGTGACGCGTAACGGCGATTTTACGCTGGAAGAATCGGATGATATCGACGTCGATTTCGTCAAAGAAATCAAAGCCGGAATCAAGACCCGTAAGCGCGGTCGGGTGGTGCGCGTAGAGGTCGAGCGCGGCGCTTCCGCCGAATTGCTCAAGACCCTGAAAGAGCGTTTGCGGGTCGATAACGCCAATATCTTCCACATACCGCACCTGCTCGACCTGCGCGGGCTGACGCAGATCGTGCGCCATCCGCAGTTCAAAGGACGTGGCTTCCGGGCGCCCGCGCCGATTGCGCCGCGCTCGCTCCCGGCCCTTGAAGCCGATAATCTGTTCGGCTACCTCAAGCACCACGATGTGTTGCTGCACCACCCCTACAACTCGATTGAGCCGGTGGTGGGGCTGCTCGAAAAGGCCGCGACCGACCCGCACGTCCTCGGCATCAAGATGACGATTTATCGGCTCTCCGAGGATTCGCGCATCACCGCCGCCCTGCTGCGAGCCGCCGAGAACGGCAAGCACGTCTCGGTGCTGTTCGAGGTGAAAGCGCGCTTCGATGAGGAGCGCAACCTGCGCGAGGGCGAGAAGCTGGAGAAGGCCGGGTGCTTCGTGATTTATGGCATCTCGAAGTACAAGACCCACACGAAGATGTTGATGGTGATTCGGAAGGAAGGCGAGAAAGTGACGCGCTACGTCCACCTCGGTTCCGGGAATTACAACGAAACCACCTCGCGCTTCTACTCCGACGTCAGTCTCCTCACCACCGACGAAGTGTACGCCCACGACGTGAGCGAATTCTTCAACGTCATCACCGGGCACTCGCAACCCGACGATTACCGCCACCTCATCACCGCCCCGCGCGATATGCGGCAGCAGCTCATCGGGCTGATTCGGGATGAGGCCCGCGCCGCCAAAAAGTGCCTGCCTGCCGGTATCGTGATGAAGATGAACTCGCTGGAAGACCGCGAAATCATCGACGAGCTGTACAAAGCCGGGCGCGCGGGCGTGCCGATTCAGCTCATCGTGCGCGGCATTTGCTGCCTGCGCCCCGGCCGCGCCGTGCTGAGCGAGCGGATTCAGGTGCGCTCCTTGGTGGGGGAGTATCTGGAGCACTCGCGGCTCTACTATTTCCATCACGCCGGGCAGCCGCGCGTCTACGGCGGTTCCGCTGATATGATGGTGCGGTCGTTCGACCGGCGCATCGAGGCGCTCTTCCTCATCGCGAACCCCGAGCTGCGGCAGGAGACCATCAGCATCCTGATGCTCAATCTCCTCGACAATCAAAACGCCTACCTGATGCGCGAGGACGGCAATTACGTGCGTCGTCAGCCCCAAGAAGGCGAGGCGACCGTGAACGTCCACCGCGATTTTTACCGCTCGCACGACGCCGCCTCGCTCTCTCCGGCAGAGGCCACGCCGATGGCGCTCCTCGCGCTCCTGCACGAGCTGCACCACCCCGTCAAGCCCAATACCAATAACATCGACACCGATTTCGAAGACCTCGAAACCGACTCCGAAGACGGCGACGAATCCGCCGCGCCCACCGAGGCTACTTACCCCGTAGAGCCGCCCATCACCGATTCCTTCAACGAATCCCACACCGAAGAAGCCGCCTTGGCTGATTAACTGGGGCATTTAGAGCGGTTTTCGAGTCGATGTATCTTCCCGATAAGGCTCCCCTCTCCTTTGGAGAGGGGTTGGGGGTGAGGATGCGCGGCAACGGCACGTACACAAACCTGAGAACCGCTCAAGGCAAGCAGTGAGAAGTAAAAGCCCTGCTGCGTGCTTGCTCAACCACCGTTGTAACACAAAAAAACCGGCCCGGTCAGCCACCCATAATCGGGGGCCGACCGGGCCGGTCGGGTATGGAAGGCTTGCGTACTGCCTATTGAATCACGAGGCGGCGCATCGCGCGCGGCTGGCCGTTGTTGCCGATCAGCATGCAGCCGTAAACGCCCGGAGCGAGGCCGGAAGTGGTGATGCGAACCGTGGTAGGCTGAGCGGCTGGAGCGGCGATAGGGGTGGTAGTTGGAAAGCAGCCACCGTCTGCAACGCCACTGCTGGCGCAGCAGCTTGCACCGGTCATGCTGCAACTCGCGCCGGGGGCGCAGCAAACGCCTTCGGTGGTGCAGGTCGATGCCACCGTGCCACGTCCGGAGAGAGCGCTAAAAGCAATCGTGCGGACCGTGCGGCCGTCACGCAAATCGACCAAACGGACGCTCGAAGCGGCCGAAGCGGCTGAAACCGACAGTAGCACATCTGCGCCAACCACAGCAGGGTTCGGCATCGGAGCGCTTAGCAGGGTAGACGCGGCCAAATCGGCGGCCAGACCCGTTACACGCTGGCTGGCGTCAAACGTAACGGTGACGTACGCGGTGTCGGCGGGAACTCCAGCACCGTTGACATCATAAATAGCGTAGCGGATGCGGGTAATGCCCGCATTCCCGTTCGCCGTGTAATCACCGATGAAGGTGTTATCTGTGGCGCCAGCCGCCAGCGTGATCGGCTGGGGCGAGATGCTGACGCTCGGCGGATAGCACCCGACACCAAAGCAAAAGTTGTTTTCTGACCCCGGAACCTCGCTCAGAACCTGACGCTCCAGACCGAGCGTGAGTGCCTGATTGCCGGTGTTGACGATGTCGAAATGCGCCGCGAGCGGCAGCGTCTGCGAGTAGCCACCGACGACAGTCAGCGTGCTACCGGTCGAAATAGTGACGTCGAGCGCTTGGGCGGCGGGTGCAGAAGCAACGGCTGCAACCAAAGCGAGGAAAAGTTTACGCATACAAAATCTGCGAAGAAGTGGCTGATGGAGTGACTGGTTGCCAAATATACGTCGTTAACGAGAAATCTTTGCAAAGGTCGAATCGAAGTATCCAAAAGGTTTCGTTACTTTGAAAGCCCGGTATATCTATCGGGGCTGTCCCTTATCTCCTCAATCAATCCGGTTTGTTGGCTTCGATGAAAAAACTCCTACGTCTGCTGGCAGTTGCCGGCACGTGCTGGATCGCCCCGCAAGGCGCTTCCGCACAGTATTACTACATCCCCTTCCTCAACGCCGGAAGCAATCCCGGGAGCGTGAACACGGAACAGGAGCTACCCGGCGCCCAACCCGGTTGGGCGACGATCCAGAATGGCAGCCCCGCCACCCGGAACAACGCCGCCTGGACGAGCGTGCAGTCGCTGCCGTTCCCGTTCCAGTTCAACGGCCAGACGTTCACCCGTTTTCGGGTAGCCACGTCCGGTGTGCTCTCCTTTGATACCACCGCCACCACGGTGCCGGGCGCTACCAACGCTGGCTTGCCGTCTGCTAGCGTACCGGATAACTCGATTTGCGCGTGGGGCCTGACCCTTGCACCGGGGGATTTCATCCTCTCCAAAACCTTCGGCACGGCGCCGAATCGGCAGCACTGGATTCAGTTCAACTCGGCGTCGCAAGGGACTACTGCAGCAGTCACGACCTTCTGGAGCATCGTACTGCAAGAGTCGACGAACACGATTTACATCGTCGATCAGCGTACCGTCGGCGGCAACCTCTCGCTGACGCTCGGCGTGCAGTATTCGGCTACGCAAGCGTTGCAGGTCAACGGTTCGCCGAACATCAACTCGCGCAACATCGCCACCAACAGCGCCAGCCCTTCCGATAACACCTACTATATGTTCGAGCCGGGCACCCAACCCGCCAACGACATGACGGTGCGCTCGCTGGTCCTGCCAACTACCATTGGTGCCAACACGCCGATTGTCGTCACCGGCTCGGTCCGGAACATCGGCACGCAGCCGATCACGAGCTATCAGCTGGCGTATTCCGTCAATGGCGGAACACCAGTAGTGGATAACGTAACGGCGGCCATTGGCTCGCTCGGTACGGGGCCATTCACGCATACCGTCCCTTTCACGCCGACTGCTGCCGGCACTTACACGCTCAAAGCGTGGACGATGATGCCGAACGGTCAGCCCGATGCCAAGCCGTTCAACGATACCCTCTCGCGGGTGATCCAAGTCGCCGACTCATCCGTGGAGCGGGCGGTCGTTATGGAATCGTTCACGAGCAGCACCTGCCCACCTTGCCGTCCGGGTAACGTGAACATTCGGGCCGTACAGCGCGCTAACCCAGGAAAGGTGATCAAGATTGCGTATCAGCAAAACTTCCCGGCTCCTGGTAACGACCCGTACTACACCCTTGAAAGCGGTGCCCGTTTCAACTACTACAACGGGTCTTATGTGCCGTACCTGCTGCTCGATGGTGGCTGGGGCGATAACTCGAACTCGCTCACCACTACAATTGTGGACCAGTTCTACAACGCTCCTTCGTTCGTGAATGTGAAAGGCTCGATGACTCGCTCCGGTAGCACCATTACCGCTAATGCCATCATTTCGCCGTACCTCAACTACGATGCGGGCCTCGTCTGCCACATGGCCATCATTGAGAAGCATACTCGCAACAACGCCCGCACCAACGGTGAGACCGACTTCTACAATGTGATGAAGAAGATGATGCCCGATCAAAACGGCACCACTTTGCCAGCATTGACCAGCCGTCAGCCATATAACCTGACCCTGAGCTATACCTTCCCAGCCGGCAATAACGTCGAGCATCTCGACTCGCTCGAAGTGGTGGTATTCGTGCAGGACCCTACCACCAAGAAGGTGCTCAATGGCGTGATGTACGCCCAAGCGCGCCCAACGGCACTTGCCGATGAAGTCACGTTCGGCCCTCTGAGCGTCGCTCCAAACCCGGCGGTTGCTGGTGAATCGGCTGTGTACCTCTCGCTTCCAACCGCTCAGTCGGTAAGTGCAGATGTGCTGGATGCGCTTGGCCGCGTGGTGGCCACGGTGCCAGCACAGACGTTGGCCGCTGGTCGGCAGGAGCTGCCGCTGCATCTGAACGCCTCGGCGCACGGCCTGTACGTGGTCCGCGTCAAGACGGGCACCACGACGCGGGTGCGCCGCTTGGTGATTGAATAAATCGACCGGCTTCTGAAGCTATTTTACGGCCCGGCTGCTTGCAGTCGGGCCGTATTTTTTTCCGGGGAATGACAAAAGTTAGCAATGAGACGAGGCGAAGCAGCGTTTGGGTTTTTATGGCCGTCTAGGTAGTATTGCACACGATGCGGTCCCTGACTGCGCTTTCTTTTTCCTGTCTCTCAACTTCTTCCTTTTTATGATGCAGCTCTCCGATATCAGGCGAATGATCATCGGCTGTTTAATCGCCGTGTTAGCGCCTCTCGCGCCGGTACTCGCGCAGCTCCCATTCGATGTGCGGGCAACCAGCAGCGGCGTGGCGCCGGTAGTGGCGCTCACGCGCGCACCGATACCATTGAATATCAGTTTTCAGAACCTCGGAACGAATACGATCTGGGAGATGCGCGTGAATTACCGCGTTGGTAACGGACCGGTGCAATCGATGCTGCACAACTTTCCGGCAGGGGGCGAGCTGGTCGCACAGGGCGGCCGCCAGACCATCCATCACACCACGGTCTGGACACCGCCCGGCGTCGGCACTTACACGATTAAATGCTGGGCTTCGGCACTCAATTTCGCTAACCCAGATGGAAATACGGCGAACGATACGGTCAGGAATACCGTGGTTATTGTGCCGCGCGAAGTGCCGCGCCTGACCGTGCTCGAAGTATTCACGAGTGGGTCGTGTCCGATCTGCGGGGCCGGTGCCGCGGCGCTGGAAGCTCTGGAAGTACGACAAGCCAGTAGAATGACGTGTCTGCATTATCCGCAGAATATTCCCGGCGTGGGCGATTTTTATCGGACCCCGGAAACCATCGGCCGGCGGACGTACTACGGCATTCAAGCCGTCCCGTATATCGTGCTCGACGGGCAGGGAGCGGAGCCCGCCAGTCGGCTGACCGATTCAGACGTGCTGACGCGCTCTGCACAGCCGTGCTTCGTGGCGATGGATGCGGTCTTTACCCGTCAGAACAGTACGCGCACCGTGAAAGCGCAAGCCAGCATAACGGCGCTCAGTCCCGGAATCAGCTCAAATCTGGTGTTGCACGCCGTGGTGGTGGAGCCGCGCGTGACGCCCTCGGCGGCCAGCAACGGGCAGCTGTATTTGCCGAATCTGGTCCGCAAAATGTTGCCTACTCCGGCGGGGGCCAACGTCGGCGCGCTACCGATAGGTGTTACTCACAGTCTGACTACTACTTGGGTGGTGCCGCTGACGGTACCGTCTTGTAATATCAACGCGCTGGAAGTGGTGGTCTTCGCGCAGGATACCGTCAGCAAAGAGATCGTGCAGGTGGTGAAGGCGCGGCTGAATGGGGTATTGGCAACCACGGAAGAAACGCCCCAACTGTCTTTCGATTGCCGATTGGCGCCGAACCCGGTCGCTGAGGGGCGCTCGACGGTTTACCTGTCGCTGGAAAAGGCGGCGCTAATCAGTGGCGAAGTGCGGGATGCATTAGGGCGCGTGGTTTTTCAGCTTCCACAGGAGTTAAAGGCCGTCGGTCAGCACGAGCTGCCGTTGAGCTTAGTCGGCGCCGGGCCGGGTGTCTACGCCGTGCATTTGCTGGTTGATAACGAATCGGTTACCCGGCGATTGGTCGTTGAATAGTGAGTTTCCATCGATAAGCTGCCGAAAGTTGGAAAACTAGGCGCTAGCGGCTCGTTTTCAGCCCAGCGCTTCCTCGCAGTTTCGTATCTTTAAGGGCCATTTCTGAACTCTCGGCACCTCTCAGGAGGTGGGGAGCTTGGAAATGGCCCGATGTTTATCTGCTCGGCCTCCCACTACCAAACAATCGTCGACCAATCATCCACCGTTCTCAACCGATTCAGTCCGCCGTGAAGAAATTCGTCCTGTTGTTGACACTCGCTGGCGCCGCTGCTGCCGTGCCCGCTTTTGCTCAAACCCCCGCTGCGGTGCCCGCTGAAGGCGGTTCCAAGCTGGTTTCCCGGCCGTTGCCCGCCGTTACCATCCGCACGCTGGATGGGCAGGCGGTGAGCGCGGCTTCCATCGCGAAGGATTCCAACGGGAAGCCCACCATCATCTCGTTTTGGGCGACGTGGTGCAAGCCGTGCATCGCCGAGCTCACCAACATCGCGGAAGAGTACGGCGATTGGCAGAAAGAATCGGGCGTGCGGCTGGTGGCGATCAGCATCGACGATGCGCGGAATGCCGTGAAGGTGGCGCCGCTGGTGCGCGGGAAAGGCTGGGATTACGCCGTTTACCTCGACCAAAATCAGGATTTGAAGCGCGCCCTCAACGTCAACAACGTGCCGCACACGTTCCTGCTCAATGGCGCCGGTGAAATCGTGTGGCAGCATAACGCTTATACCGAAGGCGACGAAGCGCATCTGCGCGAGCTGGTGAAGCAGGTGGCTGCCGGGCAGCCCATCACGGAATAAAAAACCTTTTTCCGGCTCGAAAGAAGCTGTAAGGCTCTCATCGGCCCCTCGTCTGACCCGGTGTGGCCGGTGAGGGGCGCCACCGCTTTTTGAACCCTCTCTTTATTGATGCTACTTCTCCGTCGTGTAACGCTGCTGGCCGGTTTGGCGCTGACCTGTCAGCAGGTCGCCAAGGCTCAGGAAGCGCCTTCACCGCTCAGTGAAACCACCATTCACGGTGATTTTCAGACTGACGTACAATCCTATAAGCCCGACGAGGCCATTGGGGCGCCGCGGGTTCCCGAGCAAATCCTCAGCAACACCTTCGCCAACTTGCTGATGAGCAACGGCCGGTTCTCGGCTGGGGTGCGGTATGAGGCGTATCTAGCGCCGTTGCAGGGCTTCGACCCGCGCTACCGGGGCCAAGGCATCGCGTATCGGTTCGCGTCGTATTCCGCCGACCGGATGCAGGTGACGGTGGGTAACTTTTACGAGCAGTTCGGCAGCGGCCTCATCTTCCGGTCTTACGAAGAGCGAAACCTCGGTATCGATAACTCCCTCGACGGCTTGCGGGTGCGCCTGACTCCGTACCGCGGCGTGCGCCTGACGGGCGTAATGGGGCGCCAACGCTTCTTTTTCGACAAAAGCCCGACCATCGTGCGCGGCGGCGACGCCGAAGTCAGCCTAAACGACCTGCTCCCCGGCCTCGACTCGGCGGGGACGCGCGTGACGGTTGGCGGCTCGTTCATCTCGAAGTATCAACCCGATGATGACCCGACGCTGATCGTGCCCGAGAACGTGGCGGCAGCCTCGGGACGCATCTCGCTCACCAACGGCGGCTTGGCGCTCAACGCCGAGTACGCGCAGAAGGTCAACGACCCGTCGCTCGTGAATGGCTACATCTACCGGCCCGGCCGCACGGCACTGATGACGGCCACCTGGAGCGGCCGTAATATCGGGCTGCTGATAGCGGCCAAGCGGGTCGATAATTTCGATTTCCGCGTCGACCGTAATTCCACCGGTAATTACGGGCAAATCAATTTCTTGCCCGCCCTGACTCGGCAGCATACGTACGCGTTGGCGGCCACCATTTACCCCTACGCCACCCAGCCGCTCGGTGAGATGGCGGCGCAGGCCGAAATAAGCTACCACGCGCCAAAAGGCGGTTGGGGCGGCCGCTACGGCACCGATATTACCGTCAATTATTCGGCGGTAAATGGGATTGATAAGCAAGCGACGGACGACTCGCAGACGAAGCGCATCGGGTACGAGTCGGGCTTCTTTAAGGCGGGGAACACCGTGTATTACCGCGACTTAAACGTCGAGCTGCACCGCCGCCTAACGCCGAATTGGAAGCTCAACGCGATGTATATCCACCTCACTTATAACAAGGATGTGGTGCAGGGCTTGGCGGGTTACGGAATCATCGATGCGAACATCGCCATTATCGACGTTCTCCATAAATTCGCGCCGAAGCATAGTCTGCGGGTGGAAGCGCAAACGCTGCAAACCAAGCAGGATATGGGGTCGTGGGTGATGGGGCTGCTCGAATACACGTATTCGCCGCACTGGTTCGCTACGGTGTTCGATCAGTACAACTACGGGAATTATCAAACCGAGCAACGCATTCATTACCTCGGCGGGCAGATGGGATACGTGGGGGGCACCACGCGTATCGCGCTTGGTTACGGGCGGCAGCGCGCGGGTATTGTGTGCGTAGGCGGCGTTTGTCGCTTTGTTCCAGCGTCTAACGGCGCTTCACTTTCTATTACCTCTTCTTTCTGATGGTTCGCCAATCCGTTGTCCGCTACTTGTTTTCCGGCGCGCTTTTGCTGACCGGACCGGCGCTGCTCTCGGCTTGCGATGTGGTCGACTCGCCGGTGCCGCCGACGTTGGTACTGACGGTTTCCCCGGCTGATACCCGCGCCCTCGATTCGGTGGAAGTGCTTCAGCCCGTGGAAGCGCCCGAACAGCACGTGCTGCTCGAAGATTATACGGGGCATCAGTGCGGAAACTGCCCCCGCGCCGCTCGCAAAGCGGTTGAATTGAGTCAGCAGTACGGCAAGCGGCTGGTGGTGGTGGCGACGCACGTCGGCTACTACGCCCGCCTCACGCCGCCGCTCTACACCTACGACTTCCGCACCGACGCCGGGAACGAGCTGAATACGAAATTCGGGGTCGATGTGCTCGGGCTGCCGCAGGGGATGATCGACCGAACGCCACCCGCCAACGGCACCTCGCCCGCCATTTCCGACGGCGGTTGGGCTGGCCGCGTGGCCGATGAGATGGCCCGCCCCGTGGAGCAACAGCTCCTGCTGACGCCGATTTACAACCCCGCCAACCGGACGCTGCTACTCAAGATGCGGGCGAAGTATCTGGTCGCGAAGCCCGGGAAAACGTATCGCATCGTCCTCAATATTCTCGAAGACTCTCTGCATCTGTGGCAGAAAGATTATTCGATTACCGACCCGAATAATCCGTCGCAGGACGATTCGACCTATTATCACCGGCACGTATTGCGCGCCGCTCCGCTCGGTACGTTCGGGATTGAAGACGTGAAAAACCCGCAAGCCGGGCAGATCGTGGACGCTTCCGTGCGGTATGAGCTGGACCCTAAATGGAACGACCGCCACTGCGCCGCCGTCGTTTACCTTCTCGATGCTACCGCCGCCGAGAGTAAAGATTGGCGCGTGGTGCAAGCGGCAGAGGTTAAGTGGTAATAGCCAAGTCGTTCGATTAAGTGACGAAACAAAGGCCCCGCGATGCAGTTTCGTGGGGCCTTTGCTTTGCAATGACAATGGTGGGGTTTAATCGACCAATTCAATTTGAAGCTACTAGGCTTCTTCCTTCGTTTTCTATGTTCACCGGCATCATCGAGCAGCTAGCAACCGTCGTTTCTGTGGAGACGGAAGGGACGAATTACCATTTCACGCTTCAGGCCGCTATGGCGCCGGAGCTGAAAATCGACCAGAGCGTGGCGCACGACGGCGTTTGCCTGACCGTGGTAGCCGTGGATGCGGGGGCGCAGACCTACCGCGTAACCGCCATTCAGGAAACCCTGAACCGGACGGCGCTAGGGAGCTGGCAGCCGGGGCGGCGGGTCAATCTGGAGCGGTGTATGGCTGCTACGGGGCGGTTCGATGGCCACATCGTGCAAGGGCACGTCGATACGACGGGCGTGCTGCGGACCGTGACCGACCGTAATGGCTCGTGGCGGCTGGAAATCGGGCACGAGGCCGGAAGCGGGCGCATCACGGTCGAAAAAGGCTCGATTACGCTGCAAGGCGTGAGCCTGACGGTGGTCGATTCCGGCGATGATTTCTTCTCCGTGGAGCTGATTCCGTATACGTGGGAGCACACGAACCTGAGCCGCTTGCAGGTGGGCGAACCGGTCAATCTGGAATTTGATATTGTGGGGAAATACGTAGCGCGGCTGCTGGGTAAATAAGTGCCTGAGCAAATGCGCGGCAAATAAATAAGCCCATTTTATTGCAGCATCAACTGCCAGCCGACGCGCACTTGGTCGTTCCAGTTGACGGCGCCGAGGGCGGGTTCTTCTTGCAACACGTGCATCCACTGGGCTTTTATGACGGAGTTCCAGCCGTTGAGGCGGTAGCCGAGGGCGGCGGATAGGCGGCGGTTATGGCCCGCGACGAGGTCGTTGAGATTAAAATCTTCGTAGCGGGCGGAAATAATGAGGTGCGCGGGCTTGACGTAATAATTGAGCTGCCCGACGAAGCCGCCCGCTTGGAAATACGTGGTGGGCTGAGCGAATAGGCGGTTGGGGTCGCGTGGAGTGGCGCGGAGCCGGTGGGCTTCGAATTGCGCCGACAGGCCTTGGTATTGAGCGGTTACGTCGAACCCGGCGGCTGTGCGGCGACCGTCGAGGGTGACGAGCTGGTAATCGTCGCCGGTGGTGACGGCTTTGTCGGCGTAGCGAGCGTTGAGGCCGATGGCAATCATCGGAATCGGAACGTGGTCGACGTCGATATCGCGGAAGCGGTAGCGGGCGGGCCATGAGACCTGCGCCCGGCCGACGGCTTCGAGGTTGCCGCGCGCGTCGTTGTCGCCGGTCGAGAGGGAGCCTTCGGCGAGGCCGGTGTAGAGGCCGCCGCTTAGGTCGAGGCGCTGCTGCCAGAGGCTGCGGTGAAGCGTGACGCCGAGGTCGCGCCGCCCGAAAATGCCGCCCCGCACCAGCTCGGCGCGCTGGAAATAGGGCGAATACGTGAACGGCACGAGCGAAGACCGCGAGTACGGCACCTTGCCGAACCCGACGGTGATATCGACGGCGTGCGGCACCTTGTAGGTGAAGTTGGCGTCGAGAATGGGCGGGTTCTCGGGGTCAGGGGTGGTGGAGGCAATATCGGCGAAATCGACTTGAAGCCGGTACTCGTAACGGCTGCCGATGCGGCCTTCGAGGTTGAGCTGCGCATCGCGGAGGCCGAAGCGGTTCTTCTTGAAATCGGTTTCGCCGGGCTTGTAGAACCGCTGGTTGTAGAAGGTGGTGACGAGGCCGCTGATGTCGAGGGTGTGCTGGCCGTTGGTGAGCGAAAGCTGGGCCGATGCTGGGAGCGCTAGCAGCAGGAGGGCGCCGAGCGTCGTCAGGTGAGCGGTCAGGCGAGCGGTTGGGAGGGGCAGCATCAGAGGACGGAGGGGGCGGGGAAGTAGTAGAGGCGGGCGAGGTCGTCGGAGAGGATGACGAGCTGGCCGTCGGGCAGAAACGCGAGGCCTTCGGGGTTGAGGACGGGCAGGCGCCAACGGCCGGTGACGGCGTAGGTGCGCGGGTCGAGGCGGAGCAGCTCGCGGGCTTCGTCGGCGAGGAGCCAGAGGGCGTCGTGGTGGAAAGTGAGGGCGGAAACGTCGGAGGTGTGCGGCCACGGCCACTCGGTGGTCTTCCGGAAATCAGCATCCAGCTCGATGAGACGGGCGGGGTCGCGCTCGGTGGCGCAGAGGTAGCGGTGCCGCACGGGGTTCCAAGTGAGGGCTTCGATGCCCTTGTTGCGCCCGCCGCCCCACGGCACTTCGTGGGCGGGGCCGCGCTGGAGGTCGGTGGCGGGGTCGAAGGAGATGAGCCGCCGCGTGCCTTCGTCCATCACGAGGAGATGGTGGCCGGTGGAGTCGAAAGTGATGGCCTCGAAATCAGTCGCGGCGGGGTCAGGCGGGGCTTGTCGGAGGACGTGGCCTTCGAGGTCGGTCTGAAATAACAACCCCTCATCGCTGACGATGTAGAACGACCGACCATCCGGCGCGAGCACGGCATCCGAAGGTTCCGGCAGCCGGTGCAGCCCGACCCAGCGCGTGGCGGTCAAGAGCGTGGGCTTGGCGGGCGGAGCGCTGGTTGGTAGGAGTAGGCCTAGCGCGAGGAAGAAAGAGAGCATTGGGGAGGGGAGATGTGTTTTAAGTAGTCGCTCATAAGCAAACCCAATAGATTTTGTCATTGCGAGGAGGCTTTGCGACGAAGCAATCTTCGTAGAATTCGCGCAGTGGTTCAGACGCGTTGCTGAGCAAACGAGGATTGCCACGTCGTCGCAGAGCCTCCTCCTCGCAATGACAAAATCAGCTACGGGCACTAGGTCTATGTACTTCCGGCATCGGGCCGCTCAGCGGTTGGGGGCGCCTTGCGTGGGGGTGGTGAAGACCCGCCACGTCGGGCCGCCATCGGGGGTGCGACCGTAGGAGGCGCCGTCGATGGGTTGATTGACGTAGCGGTAGAGGTCGACTTTCTGCACTTGCCCGCTGACGCGACGGTATAAACCAGCGTCGCCGCCGCCGCGGGAGAGGTTGAAATCGGTATGGATTTGGGTGGCGACGGTGTTGCGCGAATCGCACCAAATCACCAGAAAGCCGCCCGCCGGAACCACCAGCCCGCCCGGCAGCGCGTACTGCGTCCGCTGGGTGGAATCGTCGGTGACGTACCACTCGTTCGGGGCCAGCGTGAGCGGTAACGTGCTGGGGTTGTAGAGCTCCAGCCAGTCTTCCTTGGTGCCGAACTCGTTGGTTTGGGCGGAGCCGCCCACCACCAGCTCGTTCACGAGGAGCGTGGCCGGACCGGGTTGCGGCGTGGGCTGCGGGGGAGAGTCGCCGGAGAAAGTGCGGTCGGGGGTGCAGGCTGCCAGCAGCAGCAAAGCCGGTCCGTAGAACCAGCGAAGGGGAGCGTTCACGGGGTACAAATAACCCCGCGACAGGTTAGCGCAGTGTTACCGAAAGATGTGGAAATGATGTTGTTTCGGGGGAAAGGGGTGTTCGGTCTGGAGTGTCCCGCAGGTGATCTAAGGTGTCCCGCAGGTGATCTAAGGTGTCCCGCGAGTGATCTAAGGTGTCCCGCGAGTGATCTAATGTGTCCCGCGAGTGATCTAAGGTG
>JANNMJ010000197.1:0-6080 GCA_031397815.1 Hymenobacteraceae bacterium | reverse complement strand
GCATGTGGCTGGGTTCGGCAACAGCGATGATCAGCATTCACAACCGCATGCGGGCGGGCACAAGGCCACGCCCCTACGTTGACTGGCCACGCGCGCTAAGTGGCGGGTCAAGAGACCCGCGAATAGGCGACACGGGGCAGAGCCCCGCGTCATGGAGCTGAGCATTTTTACACGCAGGAAGTCGATTCGCCTTTTTCACGCCATCTCTGAGACAGAGCTGGCCACGCGTGCCAATTAAAGCGCGGCCCCCCCTTACTGCGGCATCGCCACCCAGTTTATCTGGATATCTTGGCCCCAGCCGCCGCCGCCGATGCGCGCCACGGCGACTTGAAAGCCCGTCAATCCACAGTCGCGCACCGAGACGGTGAAGGTGTCGTTGGAAAGCGGTTGATGTTGCGCCCGCAGGCTGCTCACCGAGCACACGACCACGGGCGTCGTGGGGTAGGTGGTGCCGAAGGAGATGATGGGCGAGAAGTACACGCCATCGAGATCGGGGCCGACGAAATAGGCGCCGCTCTTCATCGTCAGCAGCTTTTCGAGGGCCGTGGCCGATGCGGTGGACGGCGTAAGGCGGCCGTCGGCATTCGTCAGCAACACTCGCGAGCCGCTCCCCGCGAGGGCATCCACCAGCACCGTCCCGCCGACGTGGAGCGTCGCGTTCGGGTTCCCGCCGTTCAGGCCGACCCCCACGCGCCCGCTGTTCGACCACGTAATCACGGGCAGCATCGTGCCGCCTTGCGCTGTGGCGAGCACGCCGCCTTCGTCGCCGAACAGCACGGGGCCGTTCACGGGGCGGCTGTTGAGGTTGGCGGAGTACATCAGGCCGTGGTTGGGGTCAGCGGCGGTGCGCAGGCGCAGGGTTTGGCTGCTGAGGTAGAGCGTCTGCGAGGCGGTATGATTGCCGAGGTTATCAGGCGGGGTGGGCACCGGCATGGGCTGCACCCCGAGCGTGCCGTCGGGCAGGGCCACCATCATCCGGGTGCCGCTGCCCGCCTGCGCCCGAATCCGCAGATTACCCTCGATATCGAGCGCCTGCGTCGGCGATGTGGTATTGATGCCGATGAACGGCGTCGGCGGGCGCAGCTGGGTTTGCGCTTGGGTTTGCGCCGCCACTTGCTGCGCCATCAGCAGTAACAAACCCACGCTCAGCGGGCGGAAGAAGTACGAGTAACGCATACGCTTGGACGGGAAAGGAAGGAGGAAAGAAGCGCCGAAGCACCTTCGCTCCGGCCATGCAAAGCTCCCGCGACTGCCTTCCCAACCGGCAACGAATCCCTGCCAAAATGCTGCTATACGCTGCCAGATGAGGGTTTTGGGGATTGACATTCCCTCTAAAACCAAACCGTCCCCACCGGCGCTGGGCCGATGAGGACGGTTATTAGACGTGACTAGCGCGGGGCGCGAATCAGGCAGTGGGCGGCGGGGTAGGCTGACCGCCGTGGGTTTCGCGAAGGATGCCTTGGTTGAAGTATTGCCCAATCTGCGTGGGGTCTTCGGCGTGGTGGGTCAGCAGGGCGAGTAACAGCCGATACAGCGCCAGCGCGAGGGTTTTGCGGGCGGCGTCGCGGCCGGTATCCGTCGTCTGCTCACCGCCTTTGCCTTCGCTGCCGAGCTGGAGCGTGCGCGAATCCACCACGTCGGCGAGGAGGGCCGCAAACTTCACGTCGATTCCCGGCGAACCATAGCCGGGGTTGTTCTCGATGGCTTTCAGAAATGCCGCCGCTTCGGTTTCAACGTTGGCTTTGTTGGCTTTGGTCAGGCTAATAACGGAGTTCGGAAAAAACACCTGAAACAGGGCCGTATCCTTGCCCGCAATCCCTGAATCAGGGTCACTCAACTGCCCAGCAATGATTTTGGCTTGTTGCGAAGCGTAACGCTGCAACCGCCGAATAGCCGAGTCATTCGTGACGGTCTTGCCTTGCCGAACTGCCGACGCCACGGCGTTGGTCTTCTCAGAAGACATAAAATCGGCGTAGGCGGTATCGACGCCCGAAAGCGCCGTCGTTACCGCTGGCGGCAAGCCGTCGGCTGCCTGTACGCGGCCCCGGTGCTCATCGGCATACTTGCCGAACCGGCGGTTTCCCAAGCGCGAGTTCGCGAAGGGGTTATTCAAGAAGACAGCAATCATGGGGGTTTGAAAAAAAGAGGACAGTTAATGCTGGCAACCAGCGCGGACCCAGCTTAGGACAAAGCTATGTCTGAGGTTTTAATATTCTATTCGAAATGGAGGGAATAATCAATTTGACTTAATTTTTTGCAGACCTCTGCAAAGGCATCCGCTCGTTGGTGGAAGGCGTTGCAGCGGTCTGCATGCCTATCCGACTGGTCGGTGGATAGCCTTACACACGTCTGCATACCCACCCGCGCGTCGGCGGATGCCCTTGCACGGGTCTGCAACGGCATCCCACTGGTCGGTGGATGCTGCTGCATCGGTCTGCATGCCTATCCACTTGTCGGTGGATGCCATTGCACGGGTCTGCATGCCTATCCCGCTCCAAAAAGGGCACAATTGCACGGGTTTGCATAAGGGTGCGCAATAGGAATGCCCCATCTCGGGTGCGGGGCAGAGGCCCGCGAATAGCCCGCACGGGGCAGAGCCCCGCGAATAGCCCGCACGGGGCAGAGCCCCGCGCGATTCACTTCCGCTATTTGTAATCACATCCCCACATCCCCCACATCCCCCCCTAACCCCTAATCCACCCTAATCCACCGCAGCTTCACCGTAGCCGTGCCACTAGTCTGCGTGTTCTTCACCCAGAACTGGGTGGTAATGATGGACAGATGCTCGTAGGCCACCGATACGTTCTCGCCGCCGGAGCCGCCGGTTTGGTCGATGCTGACCATCAGGGTGGGTTGGTAGCCGAGGTTGTGGTTCCAGGTGTAGGAGGTGCTGATGCCGGGCGGGAGGACGAGCGAGGTGCTCGCGTAGGTCTGCTGGCCGATGGAGCCGTTGACGTCGAGGGTGCGGAGGGGGGCGGCGGTGCCGATGCCGACTTTGCCCGTCGCGGTCCAGGTCAGGACGGAGGTGTGGGTGCTGCCGTTGGATAGCCCCAGCACCCCGCCGCTGCTGCCGTATAGCACGGGGCCGTCGACGTTCTGCGTCGGCCGCCACGGCTTGCCGAGACCGTAGTAGCCGAGGCCGTCGGTGGCGCGGGCGGGGGTGCGGAGGCGGATTTCGTTGTCGTTCAGGGCGAAGTTATCGGTCAGCGAAAACAGGTTGCTCAGCGGTTGCGCGTTGAGCGTGCCGTTGCTCATAACGCTCAGAATCTGCGGCGTCGAAAGCTGAAACACCTGCACCCGCTGGTCGCCGACGACATATAAGTAGTTGCCGAGGAGCGTGAGCGCGTGGTTCCAGCTCGGGGAGGGCTGATGTTCCAGCCGGGGCGCCGTGGAGGGGTTGCGGATGTCGTACACCTCCAGCTCACCGTGCACCGCCACGTACAACCGCTCGGTGGTGGCCTGAACGGCCGTCTGCGGCCAGTGGGAGTGAACGATCCCGACCAGGTCCAGCCCCGGACTGGCGGTAAGCAGCTGGTAGATATACGTCCGATGCAGGTCGTAATTCGGGTAGAAAAGGCGGTCGGCGACCACGATAGCCCTCCCCGAGTAGTACGGGTTGTACGTAATGGTGAGGGGGGAAGTGTAGCTGAGGGGCGCGCCGGGGGTGGTCAGGTCGTAGTAGTTGAGCTGGTTACCGTCGTCGTGGAAGCAGACGCGCGCGCCGTCGGCGGCGAGCTGGTGCGGGCGCGCCGGGAGCGGTTGGCGCCCGATGAGGTTCGGGGCGAGGGGGGAAGTGAGGTCGTACACAAGCAGCTCGTAGGCCGTGCCCGACGCTCCGCCGCCGATGAGGTACAGGCGGTTGCCGGTAGTTACCGCCTCGATTATCCCCGGCAACGGCATCGACCCTGCGATAGCCAGCGGCACCACGCTCGCCCGGTAAATATCGACGGTGCCGCCGGGCGTATTCACGACGTACACGTAATCGCCGCTCATCGCGAGCGACAGGCGCGGGCTGCGGAAGGAGACGACCGAAACGGGCGTCGGGCGGGTCGGGGTGGTGAGGTCGAGGATGTGGAGCTTGAAGTTGGTGGCTGACGTGGTGCTCACCGAATCAAAGGATAGCACTGCCAGTCGGGTGCCGTTGGTGGCAGTCCGCCAACCGTTTGCGGGGAGCGTGCCGGCGGTGGGGTTGTTGAGGATGGTGGGAGGGGAGTCGTAGATGGCCGATGCGGGCACAAGCTGCCCGTCGGCATCGACCTGCAACAGCCGCCGGTCGGTGCCGCGCAGGGCGCTCACTTGCACATCGCCGGCCGCCGTAACGCGCACGCCGTTCGTGCCGCCGCCCCCGACGAGCTGGTTCGCGCCGAGGTCGAGGTTGCGGGTGGCGAGGTGACTGCCGAGGTCGTCGCCGATGTGGGTATCGACGTACGTCCGGACGGCGCGCTCGGTCGGCACGGCATCGTCGGCATTCCCCATCAGCGCCCCATCGGTGGAGAAGCGGCGCACGGCGGGGCCGTTTTCAAGCTGAAGGGCGCCCGGCGCCACCCGCACCGCGAGGGAGCTGGGCACGTCGGGGGTTTCGCGCAGCTCCCATTCCGCCACCGCAATCGGGAGGGTGTTAGTAGTCGAAAGGGCGAAAAACAGCCGGTAATAGCGGTACGGTTGGCGGTTCGGAATCGGGTACGTGCCCCAGCCGTTGGGCACCAGCTCGGCCGGAGTCACCGTGTGCAGCGTCTGCCAGCTAGTACCGTCGCGACTGCTTTGCAGCATCCACGGCCGGGTGGGGTTGGCAGTGGCGGGCAGCGCCACGCGGTATTCGGTGATGATGGTGCGCGCCGAAGCCCCGAAATCGGCTTGCATCCATTGGGCATCGGGCGGGGAGGGGATGGTCTGCCAAACGGTGGTCGGGTCGCCGTCGGACACCGCATTCGCCGAAAACGGGCGCGGCGCCGACGATGCCTGATACGCCCCCGTAGCGGCCAGATTGTGGTTCACGCCCGCCGTGCCGCTCACGTGCAGCGGCGCCGAGGGCGACCCCGTGCCGATACCCACCTGCCCGGCCGTATCAATCCGCAGCCCGCCCGTACCGTTGTTGGTGAGCGGCTGGCCCAAGAGTTTCAGCGGCTGCGAGGCAGTATGGTTGCCGAGGTTATCGGCGGCGTGCGCCTGATCGGGCATATAGAACCACGCCCCGCCGAAGGCATACCAAAGCCCCTTTCGCCCATTCATCTGAAACACCAGCAGCCCGGCAGGCGGCCGCACAATCGCCACCCGCTGCACCGAGTCCATCCGCGGAATCAGCAACCCTTTATCCGTCGCCCGAATATCAAGCGCCGCCTTCGGGTCGGGCGCCGCCGTACCAATGCCAACGCCCGAAGACGTCTGGGCCACGGCGGCGCCCGGCAGCAAACCAGCGCCGAACAGTACCAAAATCAGCACGCGCCACTGCCGAGCAAAAGAGGAGAAGTTGGCCATGTGTCAGGGGGGAAATTAGGAGGGAAACGAGAGGGGAGAAGGAGTCGCCGATGACGCTTGCACCGGTGCTGCAAAGCTCCCGTTCCGGGCCAGCGGGCCAGCAACGATTCCCTGCCAAAGTGCTGCCATTGGCTGCCAATGGGGGTTTGGGGTAGCAAATGGGACCAGTAAGAGCCAGATTCCCCGCCCCCTTGGGGGAGGGGTGCCCCGCAGGGGCGGGGTGGGGTAGGCGGTTGGCGGCGGCGGTTACGCGCGTCGGTTACGGCAATGCGGTTGGGTAAATAATAATAAGCTGGCGCGCGTTTAGGTATAAGCTGGCGCGCGTTTAGGTCGACCGCAGGTCGAGCGAACGCGTGTCTAGCCGGGGCGCGCGTCTGTGACGCGCGTTCGCGCCAGCGAACCATTGCGTTTGCTCGGTTCGGTTTGTTTAGTTCGATTCGTTTGGAACCGTCATGCCGCCGTAGTTCGTCGCGTTCCGCGTCGGTGCGTCACAGACGCACTCCCCGTATAGACACGCGTTAGTTCGACCTTCGGTCGAGCTAAACGCGCGCCAGGGGGGGGGGGCGGGGCGGGGCGGGGGGGGGCGGGGCGGGGCGGGGCGGTGG
>JANNMJ010000194.1:0-11436 GCA_031397815.1 Hymenobacteraceae bacterium | reverse complement strand
CCACTCCATGCGGTCGAGGTTTTTGGTGGGCGCTACTAGTAGGTGCAGGGCGGCGGACGGGGGCGGCACCGTTTCGCGGTCCGTGACCTGCATCAGGGCGCCGCGCTTGGTCAGCTCGGTTAGGGTGCCGAAATAGCGGTTTCCGGCGCCGTCGAGGGCTTCCACGGTGGCGCCCGCTTCGAGGCGCAGCACCCGCGTGAGGTGGTGCGCTTCGTCTTCGGGGATGGGCAGAATATCGCCGGGCGGCGGGTTGGGGAGGAAAAAGCGGTACGCCATAACGGGGGAGGAGGGGAGCGGCGCAAAGGTCGGGTGTGGGCCGGAAGGTTGGCGCCGCAAGGGTCGTGCAACTCCGTAGCGAGTAGCTTCGCCTATTGACCCGGCCTCGCCCCCGTCAAGCTCTCTCGATTTCTGCTTAAAATTCTGAATGACCCGTTACCTGCTGCTCGCGGCTCTGCTGCTTCCTTCCTTATTCGCGTCGGCTCAAGCGCCCGCCGCCGTTCCGACTCCCGAACCGCTGCCGATTCCGCGTAACCACCAGCGGGCTTACACCGCCGGAACGCGCGCCGCCACCGGCCGACCGGGGCCGAATTACTGGCAAAACAGCGCCGCCTACACCATTGCCGTCGATTTCGACCCTGCTACGCGCCTCGTCAGCGGCACCGTTGGCATCGATTACCGCAACGATTCGCCCGATTCGCTCCGGTCACTGCTGTTCAAGCTTTACCCGAACGTGTACCAAAAAGGCGCCCCGCGCGACCGTCGCTTCGAGCCGACCGACGTCCACGATGGCGTTAAAATCACCCAGCTCAGCATCGGCGGGCAGACCGTGGACGTGGCCAAGCTGCGCCCCGACAACACCAACCTTCGTGTGCCCGCGCCGCGCGCCGTTGGGCCGCGCAGCACGGTGCGCGTGGAGCTGACGTACAGTTACACGCTCAACAAAGAGTCGCATATGCGGACGGGCGAGGTGGCGCCCGGCGCGGCGTTCGTGGCGTATTTCTTCCCCCGAATCGCTGTATACGACGATGTGCGCGGCTGGAATACCACGCCCTACACCGGCGATGCCGAGCTGTACAACGACTTCGGGACGTTCGATGTCGCGATTACCGTCCCGCGCGATTTCATCGTCTGGGCGACCGGCGACCTGCTCAACCCCACCGAAGTTCTTCAGAAACCCATCATCAAGCGGCTCGACGCGGCCGCCCGGCAGGATGGTTGCGTGATGGTGGTCAGCCCCGAGGAAGCGCAGCGCCGCAACCTGACGGCGCAGAACCCGCGCAATACGTGGCGGTTCCGCGCGACCGACGTGCCCGATTTTGTCTTCGCCACCTCTGACCATTACGCGTGGCAATCGACGAGCGTATTAGTCGACCCCGCCACCAAGCGCCGCACCCGCTGCGATGCCGTCTACGACCCGAAACACAAGGATTTTGAAGACGTCGCGCGCTTCACACGGCAGACGGTGGATGCGATGAGCTATCAGTTCCCGAAATGGCCGTTCCCGTATTCCCACATGACCGTCGTGGATGGGCTGGACCAGATGGAATACCCGATGATGGTCAACGATAACCCCACCGCTGACCGCGTAGAGGCCATCACGCTCACCGACCACGAGGTTTTTCACACGATGTTCCCGTTTTACATGGGCATCAACGAGACACAGTACGGCTGGATGGACGAGGGCTGGGCGACCTACGGCGAGTGGGTCATTTCGGGCATCATCGACCCTAAAATCGCCGATGATTACGGGATGCCGCCCTACAACGCCCTCGCCGGTTCCGAGGCCGACCCGCCCATCATGACCCTCACGCCGGGCCTCACCGACCGCGCGGTGCTGCTCAACTCCTACGTAAAACCCGCACTCGGCTACCGCTACGTGCAGGATCTACTGGGCGAGGAGAAATTCACGAAAGCCCTGCATCAGTACATCCGCACCTGGCATGGCAAGCACCCGCTGCCGCTCGATTTTTTCAACGCGATGAACGACGGCGCGGGCCAAAACGTCAATTGGTTCTGGCGCCGCTGGTTCTACGAATCGGGCACCCCCGACCTCGGCATCACTTCCGTCGAAACCCGCACGAACGGCGGCGGCGTCATCCGCATCGACGCGCACGGCGCCAAACCCGTCCCCATCGATCTTACCGTCACCTTCTCCGACGGTACCACCCAACATCTCCACCGCTCCATCGGCGTCTGGGCCACTGGCGCCACGCAAGCCGTGCTGGAAGTGACGAGTCCGAAGGAGATTAAAAGCGTGAAGCTGGGCTCGCTTTATGTCGCGGATATAAATCCGGCGGATAATGAGTGGAAGAAGTAGGTTTTTGGGAGCTGAGAGTTGTAGTTGGTATTAATTCTCAAGCAAGCTGGCGCGCGTTTGGGTCGACCGCAGGTCGAGCGAACGCGTGTCTAGCCGGGGAGTGCGTCTGTGACGCACCGCCGCGGAACGCGGCGCATTACGGCGTTACTGTCCACTTCAAATTCGATAAAGCCGCGCCTGTTGGTGTGCGCCAATCCCACGTCGGTTGTTCGCTTACGCGAACGCGCGTCACAGACGCGCCCCCCGGTCAGACACGCGTTAGCTCGACCTGCGGTCGACCCAAACGCGCGCCAGCTTTCGGAGTGGAGATACCCGAAGCGCATCCTAATCAAACATTTATAATACCCCGGGTACGTGCGGGGTACGCGTCGGAGGCCCCAAATCCTAACCCGCCGTAATCGAATAAGTCCGCACCGGCTCGGCTTTGTTTTTTAGCACGCGCTCGCCTAATAACTCCCCTTCAAAAGCGCCGTTGAGTAATTTCCAAGTGGCTTCGGCGACGAGGATTTGGCCCGGCCCGGCGGCCGATTGCAGGCGTTGCGCCAGATTCACGGCATCGCCGATGACGGTGAAATCGAGGCGCTGCAAGGAGGCTGAGCCGATGTTTCCGGAGACCATCTCGCCAGTATTGATGCCGCAGGCTACGGCGGGCGGGCCGGCGGGGGCACCTTCGGGGAGGACGGGCGGATGCTGGGCGAGGCGGGTGCGAATCTGCACGGCGGCTTGCACGGCCCGCAACAGGTGGTCGGGGCCGCGGTAAACGGCCATTACGGCGTCGCCGATGAACTTGTCGATGGTGCCGCCTTGGGCGGTGATGCCGACTACGATTTCGTCGAAATACGCATTCAGGACCCCGACGATGACGGCGGCGGGGAGTTTTTCGGAGAGCGCCGTGAAGCCACAGATGTCGTAAAACGCCACGGTTGCGTCTACGATCTCTGATTGGAGCAATTCGTCGTCGGCCCCGGCGCGGTCGAGGAGATCGAGGGCGCCGGCGTCGACGTACATCCGCAGGCGGTTGTTTTCGCGCAGCGTCCGGACCGATTGGCGGATTTGCCGCACCTGCTCGCTCGTCTTCTCAATGGTCTGTTCGAGATCGAGAAAATCGACGGGCTTGCACACGAAATCAAAGGCACCCCGATTCATCGCGGCCCGAATATTCGCCATATCCCCGTACGCCGACACCATCACCGTGCGCAGCAGCGGATGCGCGGCCCGCAGCTCGCCGAGGAGCGTCAGGCCGTCCATTTCGGGCATATTAATGTCGCTGAGCACCACGTCGATATCGCCCGCGCCGGTCAGTACTTCCAACGCTTCGCGCCCGTTCGCGGCGAAAACGAACTCGTACCGCCCGTCGCGGATATTGCGGCGGAATTTCTGCTCGATTAAAAGCTGGAGATCCGGCTCATCGTCCACAACCAGAATTTTAGTTTTCACAACGAAAGGGGATGTTAAAAATCGGGTGGAACACAGGAGAGGTCGAGACGAAGCGGGTTGGCTGTTCGCGACAGTCGTTTTTCTTACGACTTACGACGACGGCGACGTTTCGGGGAAGAATTCGGTCAGTCGCTCGCGGAGCGCATTAAAATCGACAGGCTTGCTGAGCAAATCGTCGGCGCCGAGGGCGAGGGCTTGGTCCTTGGTTTCGGAGTTGCCGTAGGCGGTAATCATCATCACGTGCGGCAGGGAAGGGGCGGGGTGCTCCGACCGGATGACGCGCAGCAGCTCGAACCCCGTCATGCCGGGCATATTGATGTCGGAGAGGATCAGGACCACGTCGGACGCGTCGCGGTGGAGCATCGTCAAGGCTTCCTCGCCGGAGAGGGCGAAGGAGAAGGTGAGGGCGCCGCTCCGGATTTCGCGCCGAAAACGCTGCGTGAAAAGCGGTTGAACGTCGGCTTCGTCGTCGACTACCAGAATGTGCATAAAGAGGAAAAAAGGAACCCGGCGGCCGAAAATACGGCCCGGCCCGGCGAACGCTGCGTAACCAAAAAGAGAGTTTCTCGACCGAAATCAATCTTGCCTCAACCCAGTATCAACCCAGTATCAACCCAGAATCAACCCGGCAGCTCCACCGTGAACTCCGTGAACTCGCCTTCGCGACTGTCTACGGTAAGCTGACCGCCGTGGCCCTTTGTGATGATATCGAAGCTCAGTGAGAGGCCCAAACCGGTGCCTTCACCGGCGGGTTTGGTGGTGAAGAAGGGCTGGAAAATCTTGGTCTTCACGGCTTCCGGTACCCCCGTGCCGTTGTCGCGGACCTTGATCTCGACGCCGCCGCCCGGCCGGGCGCGGGTCTGCACCTGCACCGCCGGTTGGAACCCCGCCTCGCCGAGCTGCTGCCGCTTCCGGACGGCGTAAAACGCGTTCGTGAAGAGGTTGAGCAGCACCCGCCCCACATCGGCGCTCGTCACGGAGAGGAGCGGCAGCGCTTTGTCGAAATCGGTTTTGAGGGTCGCGTTGAACGATTTATCCTTCGCCCGCAGACCGTGGTAGGCGAGGCGGAAATACTCGTCGGCGAGGGCGTTGAGGTCGGTGGGGGTGCGTTCGCCGTTCCCGGCGCGCGAGTGTTCGAGCATCCCGCGCACGATGCCCGACGCGCGCCGCCCGTGCTCGGCAATCTTCAAGAGGTTCTGGGTGAGGTCGTCGGCGAGGGCGGTGGCTTCTTCGGTATCGCCGGTGGCTTGGGCGGTTTTCAGCTCTGCCAAAAGCTCGGTGCTGACCTCCGCGAAGTTGTTGACGAAGTTGAGGGGGTTCTGAATCTCGTGGGCAATCCCGGCGGTCAGCTCGCCCAAGCTGGCCATTTTTTCCGCCTGAATGAGCTGCGATTGCGTCGCCCGTAGCTCGTTCAGTGCCTTTTCCAGCTCCACGGTTTGCAGCCGCAGCGTGGCCGTGCGCTCGCCAACGAGCCGTTCCAGCTCCTCCTTCCGCGCTTCCTCAATGGCCCGCAAGCGCGCTTCCTCCAACCGCACGGCCTCTTCGGCGAAAAGCGTACTCTTGTCGCGCCGGGCGATGCCGATGAATACGAGCAGCCAGATGACCGCAAAGCCCTGCGAGTTGTCGAAGAAGTCGTCGTACTTCTTGTAGAACGTCGGGAGCAGGGTTTTCGCGACGGAATCAATGACCAGAATCGCCGTCAGGGGCGCCAACGCGATGAGTAGGCTGCGCGCCGGACGGTAATCGCGGAGCTGGTACAGGCAGTAGCCAATCGCGCCGAATGCCAACAGCCAGTACTCGCGCGTTAGGTCGAGGTCGTATTTGACGAAAGCGCGTTCGAGCACAAAACCCGCCACCCCCGGCACCCAGAGCCACCGCAGCGCCTTATCGGCCTGCGGCCACCGCTCTTGCAGGTTCAGGAATTTCCGCAAGCTCTGCACCGCCCACGCGATGAGGCCCGCCGTAAAGAGTAGGGTAGGGTTGTCGAATGACATCGGGGCAAGTTAGCGCCCTGCGGCGTTTAAGCGGGCTTTTGAGGAAGGAAGATGAGGGATTTGAGCGAGTACGTCGGAATGCGCCGATTGGGGTGGCGGGGCTGGAGCCCCGCGAATAGGCGACACGGGGCCGGAGCCCCGCGTCAATCGTATTCCAATCAGCCGTTCCAATCAAACATTTGTAATACCCCGAAGGGGTTTCATCCCAGAAGCCCGGGGTTACCGAAGGCTACCCCGGGCTTGCGCGGGCTACCCCGAGGAACGTGCCGGTGACCGTGCGCCCACATTCCCCACCCTCAATCAAAATCCCCCACCCAACCGCCCTACATTCGCGTACTTCATCCCCCAATAATCCCCCCTAAATCCAAACCCCTATGCGTCGCGTTTTTCTCTGCGGAAGCCTCTTTCTCTTCTCGCTGACCGCTATCGGCGGCGGCAGCCACGAGGGGCAACGGACGTCCGTCGCCCCCATGCAAGGCGCTTTCAGCTTCAGCGGAACGATCCTGAATGGCACTTCGCAGCGGCCGATTGTGGCGGATGTGGTGATTTTCGGCGCTGGGCCTGAACAGATGGGGAAGCTGCAAACTAGCCGCACCGGCACGTTCACGATGAGTGCCGAGACCACGGGGCCGTACCGATTCGTGGTGTCGGCGATTGGATATGCGCCGCAGGAAGTGAGCGTGGCGAGCGTTGGCGGTGCCCCGGCCGCGTTTACCGTCCGGCTGGTGCCGCTGGCGGTGGGCGCGAAGGTGACGCTCAACAGCATCCGGTTCGAGCAGGGGAAGTTTGCGCTGCTGCCGGAGTCGTTTGAGGAGCTGGACCGGCTCGCGGAATTACTCGCTGCCAATGAGGGAATGGAGATTCAGGTCAACGGCCACACCGATAACCAAGGCGACCCGGCCAAGAACGTGACCCTCTCCGAGAACCGCGTGAAAGCCGTGCAGGAGTACCTCGTGAAGAAGGGCGTGGCCGCCGCCCGAATGCGCGGACAGGGTTTCGGCGGAAGCCAACCCATCGCGAGCAATAAGCAGGAGTACACCCGCAAGCAGAATCGGCGAGTGGAATTTGAGATTGTGAAGAGCTGAGGGTGTATCCTCACCCCCTGGCCCCCTCTCCAAAGGAGAGGGGGAGACTGCCGACAATTTACACCAAGGCTCCCCTCTCCTTTGGAGAGGGGCTGGGGGTGAGGATTACCGGTGAGCACACGGCGAAAACCGCTAAAATCCGTTGATTTAGGCGCTGAGTCAGGGTAAAGGCGAACCGGGGTGTATAGGTGATGAAGCCCACTGCTTTCTCGCCTTCACCTCCTTCTCAACGCCCTCTCCCCGCCACTTTTTATGCGTCTTTTTTCCGCTGAGCGGACCGGGCTTTGGCGCCCGCTGCTGCTGCTTTTGCTGCTGTGGGTGCCGATTAGCGCCGCTTACGCGCAGGCGCCCGTGGCGCTCGCCGGGGCCGACCGCACCATTTGCTCCGGCCTCGGCACCACCCTCGGCGATAATAACCCGATTGCTGGCCTGACCTACCGCTGGACGCCCACCACCGGCCTCAACAACGCCACCATTCACAACCCGCGCGCCACCATCAGCAACACCACCCCGGCGCCCATCAGCCGGACGTACGCGCTGACCGTGACCGATGCCTCCGGCGCCACCGCCACCGATTCGGTGCGCGTAACGGTGCTGCCGCGCCCGTTCATCGACGCCGGTTTCGACCAAACCATCTGTTCCGGCCAGACCATCACCGTCGGGAGCCCCGCCTTACCGGGCCATTCCTACGCCTGGACAGCCGACCCCTTCCTCAGCAACCCCAGCATCGCACAGCCCACGTACACGCCCATCAACCCGAGCGGCGCGTCGTTTTTCCGCGATCTGGTGCTCATCGTGCGCGGGCCGAACGGCTGCGATGCCACCGCCCGCGTCAGAATCACGGTGAACCCTGCTATCGTCGCCGCCGCCGGACCTAATCAAACGAGCTGCGCGGGCCAGACCCTGACGCTCGGCACGCCCGCCCTCGCGGGGTACTCCTATACATGGCGCCCCACCACGGGCCTCGACAACCCGAACGCCGCCCAGCCCATCCTGACGACCGCGAACGCGGGCGCGTTCCCCGTCGCCACGATCTACACCCTGACCGTCAACGCGAACGGCTGTATTGATTCGAGCCGCGCGACGGTCACAGTTTTCCCGGCCGTCGCGGCCGATGCCGGGGCGGCTGTGGCGGTTTGTGCCGGTCAGTCGGCGCCGCTCGCGGCGGGTCTGACGCCGGTGCCGGGCACCACGTACCGGTGGTCGCCCGCCACGGGCCTCAGCAACCCCAACAGCCTCAACCCAACGGTCAATCTCGCCACGCCCGGCACCTTCATTTACACCCTCACGGCCACCACCACGCCCGCGCCGGGCGCCGCTTGTTCGTCCACTGATTCGGTGGCGGTCACCGTCGATGCCCTCCCCACGCCCCAAGCCGCGCCCACGCCGGGCACTCCCGTGGAGCTGTGCGCCGGGGCCACCGCGCTGCTCGGCGGCGGGGCAGCGGTGCCGGGTTTGACCTATCAGTGGCGCCCCGTCACCGGGTTGGCCACGCCCACGGCGGCCACCACTACGGTCAGCCTCCCGAACCCCACCAACTCGCCGCTGACCACGGTTTACACGCTCATCGCCACGTCGGGGGCGGGGTGTGTCGATTCTAGTCAGGTCACGGTGCAGGTGAATCCGCTGGCAGTGGCCGATGCTGGTCCGAACGTCACGGTTTGCGCCGCCCAGCCGGTTACGCTCGGCACGCCTCCGGTGCCGGGGTACAGCTATCGCTGGACCCCCACGACTGGCCTCAGTTCCCCCACGCTGGCGCAACCCATCCTGACGATGGTCAATTCCACGTCCGCGCCCCTCAACCTGACGTACTACGTGACCGTCACGCTGCCGAGCGGCGCTTGCGCGGCGGTGGATTCGGTGACCGTCACCGTCCAGCCAACCCCGGCCGTGGCGGCTATCAGCGGCCCGGCGTTCGTGTGTGATTTTGGGTCGACGGTGGCGTATTCGGTGCCCGCCGTGCCCGGCACCACGTTCCAGTGGACGGTGGTGGGCGGCACCATCGCGGCCGGTCAGGGCACCGCGCAAGCGGTTGTGCAGTTCGCGCCGGGCAGTGCGAGCTATGCCGTGACGGCGGTCCCGACATCCGCGACGGGCTGCGCGGGCGTGGCGGTGGCGCTGCCCGTAACGTTCGATAATCCGGCATTACTACCGACGCTGGCGTCAGTAGAAACCACCTCCAACACCCAAGTCACGCTCGGCTTCACGGCTCCCGGCAGCGCCAACACCCCCACGCAAGTGCAGGTTTTACGCCGAATAGCGGGACAGGGCACCTTCGCCGTAATCGGCACAACATCCCCCACCACGAACACCTTTGTTGACGCCACCGTCGATGCCGCCGCCAACTCCTACGAGTACCGTCTGGAGCTGACCAACGGCTGCGGTGCCCTCCTCACCAGCCCGATCCTCCAAACCATCCGCCTCACTGCACTCGCCGATGCCGCCGACGGCGCGGCCCTGAGCTGGAACGCCTACGTGGGGTTCCCCGTGCAGGAATACCGCGTGTTCCGCAGCCTCGACGGCGCCCCGCCCGCCCTCCTGACCACCGTGCCCGGCACCACGCTCCAAACGGTCATCCCGAGCGGCACGGCCGACGGCGGCGGGTTCCGTCACGAGTTCCGCATAGTAGCCATCAGCCCCGACCCGATCCCGCAACAAGCCAACTCCAACACCGCCACGCTCACCTTCGCGAACGCCATCAGCCCCCACAACATCATCACCCCGAACGGCGACGGCCTCAACGAAACCCTCGTCTTCGATAACCTCCGCTTCTACCCCAACTCCGCCCTCCGCATCTACAACCGCTGGGGCCGTCAGCTCCTCGACACCCCCGATTACCGCAACGATTGGGGCGCCGCGACTGACGTAGCGCCCGGCACCTATTTCTACCTCCTGCAACTGCCGAACGGGACGAGTACGAGAGGGTGGGTGGAAGTGGTGAAGTAGGAGAGGGGGTTTGGTAAGTCAAAAATTAACAAGGGTTTTGTCATTGCGAGGAGAAGGCTCTGCGACGACGAAGCAATCCTCGTTTGCTCGGCAATGTGGCTGAGCAACCGCGCAAATCCTACGAGGATTGCTTTGCCGCGCTTCGCTCGCAACCGCAGAGCCTCCTCGCAACGACAATAGCGGAGTGGTGGGGCATTACGTCTTCCCACCACCTCCCTACCTTTCGGGCCTCCACCAGCCCTCCCGCTTCCCCGTATGCAACTCGGTATTGACAGTTTCGCCGCCGCCCCACCCCTCGAACCCGGCAACGGCCCCACCAGCGGCGCCGAAGCGATGCGCCAGCTCCTCGAACGCATCGAGCGCGCCGATCAAGTCGGGCTAGACATCTTCGGTATCGGCGAGCACCACCGCGACGAATTCCTTGATTCCGCTCCCACCATCATCCTCGCCGCTGCCGCCGCCCGCACCCAGCGCATTCGGCTCACGAGCGCCGTCACGGTCCTGAGCGCCGCCGATCCGGTGCGCGTTTTTCAGCAGTTCGCGACCCTTGATTTAGTGTCGAATGGCCGGATTGAGATGGTCGTCGGGCGCGGCTCGTTCACGGAAGCGTTTCCGCTCTTCGGTCTCAACCTGCGCGATTACGACGCTCTTTTCACCGAAAAGCTCGACCTCCTCCTCCAAATCCGTGATCAAGAGGAAGTCCACTGGACTGGCCGGTTCCGACCGCCGCTCACCGGCCAAGGCATTTACCCGCGCCCCATCCAGCAGCCGCTGCCGATCTGGCTCGGCGTCGGCGGCACGCCCGAGTCGTTCGTCCGCGCCGGCACGCTCGGGTTGCCGCTGATGGTCGCCATCATCGGCGGCGAAACCCACCGGTTCCGCCCGCTCGTCGACCTCTACCGCGAGGCGGGCCGCCAAGCCGGGCACCCGCCGGAGCAGCTGCAAGTCGGCCTCCACTCGCTCGGGTACGTGGCGCCCACCACCGAAGAAGCCATCGCCGATTATTACCCCGGTTACGCCCGCACGTTCACCCGCATCGGCCGCGAGCGCGGCTGGCCGCCCGTCACGCGCCCGCACTTCGACGCCCTGCAAGGCCCGCGCGGCGCCCTGCTGGTAGGCAGCCCCGCAGAAGTAGCAGCCAAAATCCGCCGTCACAGCGAGGCATTAGGCGGTATCTCCCGCGTCACGTTCCAAATGGACAGCGCCGACCTCCCCCACGCCAAGCTCCTCCAATCCATCGAGCTGCTAGGGGAGCAGGTGAAGGGGTTGGTGGGGTGAAGTGGGTATTTAGAGAATAGCAATTTGAGCTTCAGATAGAGACTTGGTATAACTGCTAAACGGTAATATGCCCCCAACTCTACTCATTTCCCTGAGCAGGGAAGGGTGGCAGTTTCTGTGCAAGCGTGTTGTCTTGACGTACACTCACTGAGCGGTAGTTTCGTGCCAGCACCCACCCAGTGGCTGCCTTGTCATCTACCTACCAGCTTACCTATAATGCCGACGCTTCACTTCAAGGCAGGACTTACGCACTCAATTTGAGAGCGAAGGGATTGGCGAATTTTTCAACACGCTTACGAGATAATCGGACCATATTTTCTGACTTGTCCGGTAAATGGTTTGGCCCGTTTTTCGGGCAAACTCTCGCAGGGTCATCCAA
>JANNMJ010000165.1:0-26938 GCA_031397815.1 Hymenobacteraceae bacterium | reverse complement strand
CTGAGTGGGCTACGGTGTGGGCGGGCACAAGGCCCGCCCCTACAGTGCGTTTGCGGGGGAAATGAGGTACGACTGGCGTAGACAAATCACGCGAGGCCAGCTTTGTCTACCGCACCTCTTCCCCTTCCCCAAACACCACCGCCGCGTAAACCTCAGCTAACGGCAGCTCAATTTCGAGGGCGGGGAAGGGGAGAGCCGCGGCGAGATCTTCGAAGTGACGGAGCGTCCAGAGGTCGGCGCCGGGGTCGCGGGAATAGAGGTCGGCACTGACTTGCTGCGAATCGAGCAGCAGGTAATAGCGCAGGCTGGGAATCGATTGATAAAGCTGGAATTTTCGACCTAAATCATACGCCGCCGTGGACGCCGACAATACCTCGACAATGAGCAGCGGATTGAGGAGGGCGGCGGGCTGTATATCCGTCTTCAGTTGACGCTCGCCGCAGACGACGGTCAGGTCAGGGAAAAAATAACTCCCTTTTTCTTCTGCATAAATGCGCATATCGGACCCGATAGGCCGACACGGTTTGCCGCGCAATAAAATCAGCAGCGCCCCCAGCGTATTGTCGACAATAAAATTGTGCGCCACCGACGCGCCCGCCATCGCCACTACTTCGCCCTGATGATATTCGAGCTTCTGGTCAGACGTGGCGTTCAGAGCGAGATAAGCGGCTTCTGAAATCCGATTAAACGGCACCACCCGAGCGAATCGGGGAGGGATTGGGGCAGAATTAGGTTGATTCGGGACGGCAGACATAGGGCGTGAGGGCGTTTAGTCAAAGATACGGGAGCACCCACACGGATAGGAAGGCGCTCAGCGTGCGTGGCCAGCTCTGTCCCAGAGATGGCGTCAATTTGTCTTCTCTGAAACGCGTGGCCAGCTCTGTCTCATCTCAGAGATGGCGTCCATACGGCGAATCAACACCGTCTCTGGGACAGAGCCGGCTACGTCAGAGCCAGCCTACTTCTTCCCCCCAAACATCTTCTGCCGCTCGGCTTCCGGCATCCGCAGGAGCTTGAGGAGGCCGCGCGCTTGCTCGGCCAGCGGACTTTTCGGGTAGCCCGAAATCAGGCGCTTGTAGGCGAAGGCGGCGTTGGTGGTGTCGCCGCCTTCCTCGCACGCGACGGCCAGTTGCAGCAGGAGCTGTGGGCGTTTCGGGTACTGCGGATACTTCTGGTAGGCCTTCTCGAAGTACTCGGCGGCGCGCTGATGGTCGTTCAGGACGCCGTTGTAGAGCTGACCGGCGCGGTCGAGGCTTTCGGGGGCGCGGGGGTCGTTCGGAAAATCGACGGCGAAGTACTGATACGCTTGGATCATGTACATCGTGAGCTGGATGTCGGGGTCTTTCTGCGGTGACGCTACGGCCGCTTTAATCCGCGTCTCCAACGAATCGATACGCTGCCGCGAACGCTGGTAGGTCGGGAGTTTCTGGGTGGCCGCATCGGCGGAGCCAGACGTTTCCGCCGCCTTTTCAGAAGCACTGACGGGGGCGTCTTTCTTGGTATCAGACGAACAGGCGGCGAGCAGCAGCGCCGCGCCGAGCAATAGGGGGAATCTCATGGAAGTTTCGGAGGAAAACAACATAGGCAGAACACCAACGGCAACCGCTCTGCCGGGCGCAAAGGTGCGAACAAGGGGCTGACGGGCGCTCTCAGCCAATAGTCACAGACACGCTTAAGGCAGCACCACCAGCCGCTGCGTAACCGTGGCCGGACTGGTATCGCTTACCAGCCGCGTGCTGTAAACGCCCGGCGGCAGGCCGTCGAGGGGGAGGTTGTGCCGGAAAGCATCGGCGGGGAGCGCAAAAGTGCGTACGGCCCGTCCGGCGGCATCATAGAGTGTCAGGGTGTGGGCGTGGCCGCGAGCGGGCGCGCCAAGCTCCAGCGTGGTGGTGCCGTGCGCGGGGTTCGGCAGAAAACGACTCTTTTCCGCGACCACCACCGGCGGCGGAACCGCCTGCACGCTGCACGTCGCGCGGGCGGCGATGGCGTAGAGGGCGGGCATGAGGTTGTACCGGAGGTCGGGCCGAAGGTCATCATTGATGAGCACCGCGATGCTGAGGCCGCAAATCGGCTCGTAACAAAAGATCGACTGGCACCCCCAAATCCCGCCCATATGCCCCCACGCCGTGCGCCCGCCGTCCACGGAATACGCAATGGCGCCCAAGCCGTACCGCGCCGCACTGGATAGCGGAGAGGCCGTCTGCATCAGCTGCCGCGAAGCCGCAGAAAGCACGGAGCCGCCAAACAGCGCCGCGCCCCAGCGCGCGACGTCGGCGGGCGTCGCCAGCAGCCCGCCCGCCGCTTGATAGCCACTGAAAAGCGCCGTGCGGGGCGCGAGGGAAAGGTCGCGGATGGTGCCGGATATCGCCCACGTCCAGCTGTGCGCCACCGGAAGGGCGGCGGGAAGCGGGTCGTCGTACCCGAGGAAAGTAGAGTCGAGGCCGGTCGGGGTGAGCAGCTCTTGCCGGTACGCCTGCGCCAGCGGCATTCCCAGCTTCCGCTCAATGAGCATCCCGAGCACGAGGTAGCCGGTATTGATGTACGCGTACGCCACGCCGGGCAGATTCGTCCCCGCCCCGACCAACCGCAGCAGCGAATCCGCGAGGAACCGCTGCGCCGGGCGGCGCAGCACCGTATCCTGAAACGCCGACGTACGCGTGTATTCCGCCAGCCCGCTGGTATGCCCGAGGAGCTGCCGAATGGTGATGCCGGGATGGATGTTCGGGTACGCGCCGAGCACCGGCAGGTGCTGCCGAATGGGGTCGTCGAGGCCGAAGGCGCCGCGCTCGGCCAGCCGCAGCACCAGTGCGGCGGTGAAGGTTTTGGTGATCGAGGCGATGCCGAACAGCATCTGCGGGCGCAGCGGGTCGGGGGGCTGAACGGTGGAAGATCCCGCCGCGCCCGTCCAGATGGTGCCGTCGGCGAACCGGACGGCCGCCGTTACTCCGCGCACCCCGTACGCGCGCTGCGTGGAGTCGAGGCGGTGCTGGAGGGCCGCCGTGAGTGCCGGAGGGAGCTGCGCCGCCGCCGAAAGTGCGCGCAGCAGCAACAGCTCCACCACGAGCAGGAGGATAACTACCGGACGAGCAAGACGGGGAAAAAAGGCTCGGCGGGTAACCATCGATTTTGCTTTTAGGGCATCACCACCAGCCGGCTGCTGGCGCTGGTCGTGCCGTTCGTACCCACTAATTGCAGCTGCGCGTGATACGCGCCCGCCGTCAGGCCGGTGAGCTTTATCTCGTGAAGGCCCTTCGCCGAATCAAGCTCCTGCGTGCCCGCCAAGCGCCCCGTGGCATCAAATAACGTCAGCGTCACCTGACGGGTACCAGACGGACTGGTAAACCGGAGCAACGTGGCGTCGTGGGCGGGGTTCGGGGCGAAAGACGGCTTCTCCAGCACCGTCAGCTTCGTACCCGGCCCCAGCGGCACGGGGCAGATCACCTGCTTGATCATATTATACATCCGCTCCACGATCAGCGGGCGCAGGTTCGGCAGACGGTCGTCGTTGAAGAGCAGGGCAATGCTCACGTCGCAAGTCGGCTCATACGCAATGACCGATACGCACCCCGAAATATTCCCGAAATGCCCCCAAGCGGTCCGCTGATCGAAGGTAAACGAGATGCAGCCTAGCCCATACGGATACAAGCTGCCCGTCAGCGACTGCGGCGTGATGGTCTGGATCGTCGCCAGAGATGCCGGAGTGATATAATGCCCCCCGAACAGCATCCGGCCCCATTGCGCCAGATCCTTGGCCGTCGATAAGCTCCCGCCGGCCACGTTATAGCCGCTGAACATCGCCCGCCGCGACCGCAGATTCGTGTCCGTCGACGGATTCGTCGCCGCCGACCACCCGTGCGCCTGAACCAGATTCGGCGGAATGGAATCGTAATAGCTGAAAAATGTCGTCGTCAGCCCGCAAGTCCGAAACACGATCCGCCGAATCATCTCCTCCGCCGGCAGATTATAAATCTTCTCGATAATCACGCCCAGCAGCAGAAAACCGGTGTTGCCGTAGGTGTATTGAGCGCCGGGGGTGCTGATGGGCGGGCCAATCATCGCCACCAAATCGGCGCGCGTGAGCAGCCGGTTCGGCGTGAATACCATCGGCGATATGTACGCCCCGGTCGCGGTGTATTCGCCCAGGCCGTGGGTATGGTCGAGAAGCTGCCGGATCGTGATCGCGGGATTGATATTCGGCAGACGTGCCCAGACCGGTAAGCGCGGGCCGATGGAATCGTCGAGGCTGAGATAGCCTTCCTCCACCATCCGCATGATGAGCGCCGTGGTGAAGGTCTTCGTGACGGAAGCCGCCCCGAACAGCATATCCGGCCGTAATGAATCGAGCGGGGAATCTGTCGAAACACCCGCTGCACCCGTCCAGAAAGTGCCGTCCGGAAATCGGACGCCCCCGGCAACCCCCTTCAGACCAAAATGCGACGGTATGCGGTCCAGCTCCGCCTGAAGGTCTCGCCGAAGCTGCGCCGGGATGAGCTGCGCCGCCGCTGGGTGAAGACTGCCTCCAAGCGACAGCCAACCCAAGATGAAAAGGAATAAAAGTCTCTGCAAAGGATCGAGGGGAGGTAAGAGGGAATGGAACAGTCTTAAATAATCGTACTCCCGACCGGATGACAGCGCCGGCAGTTACGCCGGACGCCATCCGCAATCCATCAATCCGCTCCTTACCCTTTCAACACTCCCAATTCACGCCCCACCTCGGTGAATGCAGCAATGGCTTTGTCGAGGTGCTCGCGGGTGTGGCCGGCCGACATCTGCACCCGAATCCGAGCCTTGTCTTTCGGAACGACGGGGAAATAGAACCCCACAACGTAAATGCCTTTATCGAGCATCCGGGCGGCGAATTCCTGACTGAGTTTCGCGTCGTAGAGCATCACCGGCACAATCGGGTGCTCGCCGGGCGTGATATCGAAGCCCGCGTCGGTCATCTGTTTCCGGAAATACGTGGTGTTCTCTTCGAGCCGGTCGCGCAGCTCCGTCGATTCGGTCAGCAGATCGAGCACCCGCAGCGACGCGCCGACAATCGCCGGGGCGAGCGTATTCGAGAACAGGTACGGCCGCGAGCGTTGGCGCAGCATCTCCACAATCTCCTTGCGGCCCGACGTAAACCCGCCCATCGCGCCGCCGAGCGCCTTGCCGAGGGTTCCGGTGATGATATCGACCCGCCCCATCACGTTGCAATGCTCGTGGGTGCCGCGCCCGGTCTTGCCGAGGAAGCCCATCGAGTGGCACTCGTCGATCATCACCAGCGCGGAATATTTATCGGCGAGGTCGCAGATTTTATCGAGCTGCGCGATGGTGCCGTCCATCGAGAACGACCCGTCCGTCACAATCAGACGGTGGCGCGTGCCCTTCGCCACGGCGTCCTGAAGCTGCTTTTCGAGGTCGGCCATATCGTTGTGCGCGTAGCGCATCCGTTGCGCCTTGCACAGCCGCACCCCGTCGATGATCGACGCGTGGTTGAGGGCGTCGGAAATCACGGCGTCTTGCTCGTTGAGCAACGGCTCGAACACGCCGCCGTTCGCATCGAAAGCCGCCGCGTACAAAATCGTGTCCTCGGTGCCGAGAAATTCGGCGATTTTCGCCTCCAGCTCTTTGTGAATATCCTGCGTGCCGCAGATAAACCGCACGCTCGACATGCCGTAGCCGTGCGTATCAATCGCCTCCTTCGCCGCCTTGATGACGTCCGGGTGCGAGCTAAGCCCGAGGTAATTATTGGCGCAGAAATTCAGCACGTCACCGGCTTCGGTGGTGGCGATCTCGGCGCCCTGCGGCGTGGTGATGATGCGCTCTTTCTTGAAAAGACCGGCGTCCTTGATTTCCTGAAGCTGCTTTTCGAGGTCGGGCTGGAGCGTGGCGTACATGAGGGGGATGCGGCGTTGAATGTTCGGTTGAGTCGTTCAAAGATACCGGCAAACCTGCGGGATGGTTATGTGAAGAAACGTGTCGGCCTCCGCGCGCCGGGCGCGACAACCATCCGCCCCAAACCCGGTTTGCTATCTTCGTACCCCCATCCGACGCCCCGGCTCCGGCGCGTTGCCACAAGCCCCCAGTCCTTTCCCTCCCCATGCACCAGCACCCCACCGCCCCCGCCGAAGTAGTTCAAGCCGAAGAAGCCCACGCCACTTCCGGCAAGCGGCCGATGCACTATGAGTATCAGCCCACTGAGCCGGTGAAACCGCAGCACGGCACCACCCTGCGGTGCAAGACGTGGGAAGCCGAAGCGGCGCTGCGGATGATGGAAAACAACTTGGACCCAGACGTTTCCCTCGTCCCCGATGAGCTGATTGTGTATGGCGGCGCTGGCCGAGCGGCCCGCAACTGGAAAGAATACCAGAACATCCGCCGCGCCCTCATCGAGCTGGAAGCCGATGAAACCCTCCTCGTGCAGTCGGGCAAGCCCGTGGGCGTGCTCAAAACGTGGGCGCACGCGCCGCGCGTCCTCATCGCGAACTCCAACATCGTCCCCGCGTGGAGCACGCAGGAGTATTTCGACGAGCTTGATAAAAAGGGGCTGATGATGTACGGCCAGATGACCGCCGGGTCGTGGATTTACATCGCCACCCAAGGCATTCTGCAAGGCACTTACGAAACCCTCGCCGCCATCGCCGACAAGCATTTCGGCGGCACCCTCGCCCACACGCTCACCATCACGGCGGGCTTGGGCGGGATGTCGGGCGCGCAGCCGCTCGCCGTTACGATGAACGACGGCGTCTGCCTCGTCGTGGAGCCGATTCACGCCCGCGTCGAGCAGAAAGTGCGCGAGGGCTACGTCGATGAGCTTTGCACCGACCTCACCGACGCCCTCACGCGCTGCGAAGCCGCCCGCGCCGAAGGCAAAGGCTGGAGCGTTGGGCTGGTCGGCAACATCGCCACCCTGCTCCCGCTCATCGTCGAGCGGATGCAGAAGGACGGGCTGAAAGTCGAAATCATCACCGACCAGACGTCCGCCCACGACCTCATGGACTACATCCCCGAGGGCGATATCGACGCCGTTCTCGCGCTCCGCGAAGCCGACCCCGCCGCGTTCAAGCAGCAGGCGCTCGCCGCCATCGTGAAGCACGTGCAGGCGATCCTCGCGATGCAGACCCTCGGCACGGTGGCCGTCGATTACGGCAACAACCTACGCGGCCAAGCCGAAAAAGGCGGTCTGAACGTCCGCGACGCCGACGGCCAGTTCCTCTACCCCGGTTTCGTGCCCGGCTACATCCGGCCGCTGTTCTGCGAAGGCAAAGGCCCCTTCCGCTGGGCCGCCCTTTCCGGCGACCCCGCCGACATCCTCCGCATCGACCGCGCCCTCCTCGAAACCTTCCCCGAGGACAAGATGCTCGCCCGCTGGATCAGCAAGGCGCAGGCGAAAGTGCCGTTCATCGGCCTGCCCGCCCGCGTCTGCTGGCTCGGCTACGGCGACCGCGCCAAGTTCGGCCTCGTCATCAACGATTTGGTCGCGCGCGGCGAAGTCTCGGCCCCCATCGTCATCGGCCGCGACCACCTCGACTGCGGCTCCGTCGCCTCCCCGAACCGCGAAACCGAAGGCATGCGCGACGGTTCCGACGCCGTCGCCGACTGGCCGCTCCTCAACGCGATGGCCAACATCGCCTCCGGCGCCGACTGGATTTCCCTCCACAACGGCGGCGGCGTCGGCATCGGCAACTCCACCCACTCCGGGATGGTGATCGTCGCCACCGGCACCCCCGAAAAAGCCGAGCGCCTCCGCCGCGTCCTCACCACCGACCCCGGCATGGGCGTCATCCGCCACGCGGATGCAGGGTATGAGATTGCGCTGAATGTGGCGAAGGAGAGAGGGGTGAAGATTCCGGCGATGGAATCTTAAGACCGTCCCGTTCTCCTTACTCCAACAACTGACTAAACAAAGTAATCCAATGCCAGCAATGAACCATCCGAATGTCGGCCGCGATGGCCTGAGCCCGCTTAACCGTAGTAAGAAAGCCGTCTGGCTTTCTTACGACCTTGGTTTGCGCGGCGACTACACGGGCTTGTACGCTTGGCTCGACCTGCACGGCGCGCGAGAATGTGGCGATGCTATTGCCTTCTTCGAAACGGAAACCGACCGTGATATCAGCGAATGGCTGCGGCAAGAACTATCTGATCACGTCAAATTGTCCTCCCGTGATCGCGTGTATGTCATCTACCACGAAGGCTCTAATATTAAAGGCAAATTCATTAGCGGCGGCCGTAAGCGTGCGCCGTGGGAAGGCTACGGTCTGCAACACTTTGGCGATATTGAGGACGTCGCTTAATGGCCAAATTCGTCCTCACAGATTCCTGCTTCTGGCTTGGCTTAGTTGACCCTAAAGATCAGTACCATGATGCCGCCGTGGAATGGGCAGATAGCGTAACGGCAGAAGCCGCCATTCTGCTGCTGCCGTGGCCCTGTCTGTATGAATCTGTTTCGACGCGCTTGGTTCGCAACCGCGCCCGGACGCTAGAATTTGAACAGATGCTCAAACGCCCAAACGTGCAATTCCTTGATGATACAGATTACCGTGTTGCCGCTCTGGAAAACGTGTTCGCTGCTTCTCAATCAATCGGCCGTTCTTACGCACTAGCCGATAGCGTAATTCGCGAGATGCTGACGGATACCAACTTGCGCATTGATTACCTCTTGACCTTTAATACCGCTGACTTCGCGGACGTGTGTCAGGCCCGCCGGATTGAAATGATCGGGTAAGTCAATGTAAGCTTTGTAGCGTTAATGATAAGCTTTTAATTTTTGACCTCATATGGCTGGTAGTATAAACCTCAAAATAGTAGAGCGACAAGAGTGCGTTTCCAAGCACAATGGGCAGAAGTATGCATTGCTGCGTCTACGAACGCCTCAGTCTAAGACAATAGTAGACCCGGAAAAGCCAAAGAATTTTAAGAGAATTATGACTGAAGCAAGAGACGGCTATGTCATCGGCTTTGAAGAGTCAAACTCACCGACTCGCAAAGGCCAGCCGGATTATGTTTGGAATTTACAGGAAGGCGACCTAGTGCCCGGTGATGTTGTGACTCGTTTCGTGCAGGAATACATCATATTAGATGAGGCTGGCCAAATTCGCATTTCTAATACCGCCACAGTTGTAGTATTCGGCAATAGTGACGAACCTGACTGGGAAGAAATGGTAAGAACTGCCTTCTTTGCTCACGGCTTCGTACTGGCTAATCCGAATGTGCGTAAGCCGCCTGTGGTGGAGAAAAGCGCGCCGTCGTATGAGTTTTTAGACGCTGATAGCGGTTTACCTCTCTAATGGCTCTAAACATTAATGGTCTCCCCGCCCTCTGCCGTCGCCACCATGTGCAGCGGCTGGCCGCGTTCGGTTCGGTGCTCACAGAGGCTTTTAACGCTGAAAGTGACATTGACCTCATTGTCACTTTCGAGGCAATGCCTCTAGAGGAGTATGCCGACAACTATTTCGGTCTGAAAGAGGCATTGGAAGCTCTTTTTCACCGCCCCGTTGATTTACTCGAAGCACAGGCCATCCGTAATCCGTACCTGAAAGCCGAGTTGGACGCTACCCAACAGTTAGTCTATGGAACCTGAAATCAAAACGTGGCTCGCCGACATCTTACAGGCTATCGAAGAAATCGAGAGCTTCTTTGCCGATGGTCCTAAGTTGTTCGCCGTGTATCAGCAGGACACGCGCACACGCCGGGCTACCGAGCGCAACCTTGAAATCATCGGCGAGGCTACCAACCGGATTCTCAAGCGCGACCCGAATTTTCACCTGACCAATGCAAGGCAGATCGTCACGACGCGTAACCGCATCATCCACGGCTACGATACGGTTTCCGACGAAATGGTCTGGAGCATCGTTATTCGTCATCTCCCGTTGCTGAAAGCAGAAGTATTACAACTCTTGGCAGCATAAACCCAAAAAAACCCGGCCCAGCAAGCATCCTCGCTTACCGGGCCGGGTTCTTTTACAACCTACCGCACCGCTTCCTTACTGCGGCGCATCCGGCGTATCCTTCCCGCCCTCATTGGGGCTGCGAAGGAGCTTTTTGAGGCGGGCCATCGTGAAGTTTTGGGCTTTGAGATTGTCGGTCTCTTTGTAGAGCAGACGCCCGACGCGCAGAATCTCCGCCACCAACGCCCACAAGGCATTCCCGGCTTTCACGTTCTCGACCGTCATCTCGACTTGGTCGAGGCGCCCGCCGTCGGGTGAGGGTAGTATTTTGTAATCCATTTTCGTTGTCGTAGCTTCGTCGTGTCCTCACCACGCGAGCAGGCACCGTAATCATTCACATACGCTGATGCGGGGTGTGAGATTGCGCTGAACGTGACAGTGGAGAAAGGGGGAGTTCCAGCTATGGAATTGAAACCTGTTCGCGGCTGTCTGAATAGAAGCGAATAGAAGTAAGCAACAGTTGATCAAGATGAAATCGCATTCAACACCTGTAGGCGAAGTTGCCCTGTTAAATACCCTAGCTACTTGCGTAGGGTTAACGGCTGCCTTGGTAGCAGTTAAGCTGCTGCTTGACCCGAATCAACGGCACACTGGCAAAGCTGAGCTTAGCACCGAGCAAAAGGTGCGCATGATGCAGCAGGCTGCAGTAGACCCACTTTACCTAGCCGATATGCACGAGGTAGGCGATGATTTCGCCTACGTGGATGCAGAGAACGTATGAGTATTCGTCGCTGGGAAATCTATTGGGCTAATCTCGACCCCACCGTTGGATCTGAACAAGGCAAGACGCGGCCGGTATTGATTATCAGCCGCACCGCCACTAATGAGCTTTTGCGCATCGTTAACGTGTTACCGCTGACCAGCAGAAAGCCGGGGCGCCGGGTTTATCCGAATGAGGCACTGTTGCCAATAGCGGTTAGTGGCCTCTCGGCTGAATCTATCGTGTTGGCTTATCAGATTCGGACACTTGATAAACAGCGCCTCACCACCCGTCTTGGCGAAGTACGCGATTCCGCTACTCAAGAAGAGGTGCTGAGCGCCCTACGATTTCAGCTGGATATGGAATAAGCGTCAGCCACGCCGAAGCGAGATTACGAAATCGCTTTTCGCGAAGCAAAGGGGTAGAAGTCAGCAGCTCCGGCACCGAGACGGTGCCGGGTACGTAGGGGGTAATGCCCCCGCCGCTCACCACTTCTTAAACACGAAAAACACCGCCAACACCAGCAGCGCGAACCCGACGATGTGATTCCAAGCCAACTTATCGGTCTTGAAAACGAACACCGTAATCAGCGCGAAAACCACCAGCGAGACCACTTCCTGCAACGTCTTTAGCTCGAAAAGCGAGAACGGCCCGCCGTACTCCTGCGACCCCAAGCGGTTCGCGGGGACTTGAAAGATGTACTCGAAAAACGCCAGTCCCCAGCTCACTAGCACGATAATCAGGAGCGAGGCGCCTTGCAGCCACCCCATTTTCTTGAATTGCAGGTGGCCGTACCACGCCAGCGTCATAAGAATATTCGAGAGGGTGAGCAGGCCCACCACTTGCAGCGCACGCCACATAGAAAATCAGGGAGATAAGAGCGAGAAAACGCCTTTCATACGCGACGGGGCGAAAATGTCACCGCACGGGCCGTTTCTCTGGAAAACGCGGTTACTTGCAGTCGCGCCCGTTGGTTGCGCCTTTGCCCATTACTATGCCGTCCTTCAATCCCCAACCCGCCACCCTCACCGATGGCCGCGTGCGGCTGCAACCGCTGCAAGCCGCTGATTTCGAAGCCCTCTACGCCGCCGCCGCCGACCCGCTCGTGTGGGAGCAGCACCCGAACCCGACGCGCTACCAGCGCCCCGTGTTCGAGACGTTTTTCGCCGGGGCGATGGAATCCAGTGGCGCTTTCCTGATTACCGACGCCGCAACGGGCGCCGTCATCGGCTCCTCGCGGTTCTACGATGTCGATGCCGACCAAAAAATCGTCCTCATCGGCTACTCGTTTCTGGCGCGCAGCCATTGGGGCGGCGGCACCAACCGCGCCGTCAAAACCCTGCTCCTCGATTACGCCTTCGCGCACGGCATCGCGGAAGTGTACTTCTACGTCGGCGCCAACAACCGCCGCTCGCAGCGGGCGATGGAGAAGCTCGGGGCCGAAAAAACCGCCGAGCAGGAAATCGCTTACCACGGTGAGCCGCCGAAGCTCAACTTCATCTACCGCATCCGTCGCGCCGATTGGGTGGGGCGTGGGTAGGGTTTTACCTCACAACTGCACCTCGCGGTGGGTGCTGTTGAAGGTGGCGTACCCAGTCTGCAAAGCGGCCCACAAATCGGGGGTGGCGGCGTAGAGTGGGGCGAGGCGTTCGGCGTTTTCGGGGGTGAGGCGGGCGGGGAAGAAGTGCGCTGGAATGCGCCGTTGGCCGTTGTTGTGCGCCTCGATGGCGTAGAGGTACAGTTCGCGGATGCCGTCGTCGGTGAGGGGGATGCAGCCGTCGGTGACGCAGTCGCCGTGGAGAAAAATGTCGCCGCCGAGGGGCGTGCCGGGCGTGGCGCGGGCTTGGTCGGCGGCGTTTGGGTAGTTGATGCCGAGCGAGAGGTAATACTCGCTTGATGGGTTGAAGCGATCGAGGTGGTAAAAGCCTTCGGGCGTTTGATGGTCGCCGCGCCGCCGTTTCGGCCCCAGCCGCCCCGACCGCGCACAAATGCGGAACGTCCGCAACAGGTGGTATGTGGTAGCGGTGGGGGCTTTCGCCCACACTTCCACCTCGCGCTCCACCTTGTAAACGGTCAGCAGAATGTGAAGACGGTCGCGGTCGAGGCCGAGGAGCGCGAGCGTCGAATCCACCACGTCCCCCTTCGCCGCGTACGCCTCCCGGACGCGTGGATACGCTTTTTGTTCCATCACGAACGAGGCGCGCGGCCGGGCGGGCGGCGGCGGCAGAAACCAGTTCAGGAGCGAAATCAGGAAGAAAACAGGCATCGGAAGCGATAAAAAATGGCTCTCCGTCGCACAACGCCGCTGCCGGGCGCGCTAGTATGTGCCGAAGCGCCTCGCCCGCCCGCCGCCGAACGAATCGGCGCGAGACCGGCCAAAACCCGTATTTTTGTTGTCTACCTACTTGATTTTCCGATGACGCCTCCCAGCCGCCCCATCTACCTCGACAACGCCGCCACGACTCCCCTCGACCCGGCCGTATTTGAGGCGATGACGCCGTTTCTGCTTCAGCACTTCGGCAATCCCAGCTCGACGCACGGCCACGGCCGCCAAGTCCGCTCCGCCGTCGAGCAGGCGCGCAAGTCTATCGCGACGCTGCTGGGCGCCGCGCCCGGCGAAATCACGTTCACCAGCGGCGGCACCGAAGCCGATAACCGCGCCATTTTCGGCACCGCCCGCTCGCTCGGCATCCGCCACGCCATCAGCACCGGTCTGGAGCATCACGCGGTGCTGCACTCGCTCGAAACCCTCGCGCACGCCGGGGAAATAGAGCTGCACCACGTCCGCCACGACGACCGGGGCCGCATCGACCTTCAGCATCTCGAAGACCTCCTCCGCACTCTGCCGCGCGCGCTCGTCAGCCTGATGCACGCGAACAACGAAGTCGGGACGCTGCTCCCGATGGAGGCCGTCGGGGCGCTTTGTCGGCAGTACGACGCCATTTTTCATTCCGATACCGTCCAGACGATGGGCCATTACGCGCACAACGTCCGCACGTTGGGGGCGCATTTTCTGGTGGGGTCGGCGCACAAGTTTCACGGCCCGAAAGGCGTCGGTTTCCTCTTCACTGATTCGAGCGTGCAGGTGGCGCCGCTGATTCAGGGCGGGGCGCAGGAGCGCGGCCAACGCGGCGGCACCGAGAACGTGGCGGGCATTATCGGCCTCGCGAAAGCCCTCGAAATCGCGTACGCCGAAATGGCCGAGCACGAGCGTCACATCCAAGCGCTCAAAGCGCGGATGGTCGGCCACCTCCGCGCCGCCCTCGGCGACGACGTGCGGTTCAACGGCACCTCCGAGCTGCCCGCCGAAAGCCTCTACACGGTGCTGAACGTGAGCCTCCCGCCGTCGGAAATGACCGAGATGCTCCTCTTCAACCTCGATATCAACAAGATTTCGGCGTCCGGCGGCTCGGCCTGCACCAGCGGCTCCAACGTCGGCTCGCACGTCCTCACCGCCCTCGGCTGCGACCCGGAGCGTGGCGCCGTGCGCTTCTCGTTCTCGAAATACACCACCGAAGAGGACGTGGATTACGCCGCGAAAGTGCTGACCGGGCTTTACCGGCCGGTGGCAGTTTAGGCGTTCATTCAGCAGTAATTCTAGGAGAATTTGTCCTTGCGAGCGGAGCGAAGCAATCCTCGCAATGACAAAACGCTAGTCGTTTACTTCTGACCGACTATCTGAGCGGCCTCGCTCCAAGTGCCGTCAATATCGGTACTGAATAGACGTCGCGCTCCCGACCTTTGCCGCCGTGTCGGCTTCCCCTCTGCTTCCTCCTTCTGCTGAATCACCCCGGCCGCCGCACGCGGCGGGCTGGCTGATTGGCGCGTTCGTGCTTGCGCTGGCCGTGCAGGCCATTTTTCTGTTGATGCCGGAGCCGAAATCCGCCGGTGCTACCGACTCCACGGCCGCCGAAGCCGCCGCGCCCCTCGATTCCACCGCCTTCACGCTGGAAGAAGACCAAACGGTGCTTCTCACTGAAATGGGCGCCGCGACTGATTCCACGGAAAACGATTCCGACTCTCTCGATAGCAATCTCGACAGCAATTCCGCGCCACTGATGAAGTCGGAATCTGAGCCGGAATCAGCGCCGAAATCGGAACCGAAAATGGAGATGGAAGAGCCGCTACCGCCCGTCAAGGTCGATACAGCGCCCGTCAACGCCCTGCCCACGCTCCCTGATACCGCTCCCGGCGAGTAGGGAAGTAGGAAGCGAAAACTCGTCGCCTCAATGGCGCAAACGGGCGTTTCGTTTTACCGGTTTTTGACCATTTCCACCACCGTATCCACCCACCGGGGATGCGTGTTGAGCGACGGCACCAATTGCCAATGCTCGCCGCCAGCTTCCTCGAATAGCTCCTTGAATTCAGACCCGACTTCAACCGTCGTTTCCAGACAATCGGCGACGAACGCGGGGGAGAATGCGAGGACATTCTTGAAGCCCCGGGCGGGGAAATCCTTCAGGATGATGTCGGAATACGGTTTGAGCCACGGGTCGCGCCCGAGGCGGCTCTGGAACGCCACCGTGTATTGGTCGGGGCCGAGGCCGAGCCTTTCGGCCACCAGCCGCGAGGTCTGGAAGCACTGGGCGCGGTAGCAGTAGCGGTTTTTGGGGTTGTAGGTATTGCAGCACGCCCCGAGCTGGCAGTAGCCGTGGTCGGAGCCCTTCGTGATGTGCCGCTCCGGAATGCCGTGGTAGCTGAACAGGACGTGGTCGTAGGTCTGCTTCGCCATTTCGGCTTTGCCGAGCGCCACGATGGTTTCGATGAATCCCGGCTCATCGGCGAACGTCGAGATGAAGTTGATATCCGGCATCACCCACCACTTCCGCACCAGCTCCATCACCTTATCCTGCACCGACCCCGTGCTCGCCGACGCGTATTGCGGGAACAGCGGCAGCACGATGATGCGCTCGACGCTTGCGTCGCGCAGCTGCTGCAACGCCCCCGCGAGGCTCGGGTTCTGGTAGCGCATCCCGAACGCCACCACGTAATCGGGGCCGAGTTTTTCCTGCACCAGTCGCTGCAAATCCAGCCCGTGAAACAGCAGCGGCGACCCGCGCTCGGTCCACAATTCCTGATAAATCTTCGCCGATTTCGGCGCCCGCAGCGGCACCACAATCCCGTTGAAGAGCAGCCGCCGCAGCGGTTTCGGCAGCACATCAATCACGCGGTCGTCGGAGAGAAACTCCTGCAAGTAGCGCCGCACATCGGGCGTCCGGGGCGAGTCGGGCGTGCCGAGGTTCACGAGCAGCACCCCAATCGGGCCGCGTTTCGCCGGGCGGACGGCCACGTTGGGTTGCGCCACCGCCAAGGCGGAATCCGAGGCGGTTTTCTGGGCTTGGGGCTTGGTTGCAGCTTCGTTCATCAGGGCCTAAACAGTTTTAAGGCGTAAAGTTCGGGTTGAAGCGGCGCAATAGCGTGCGTAAGCGTTCTATCTTCGATTTCCCCAACCCGCCCCTGACACCTAACGCTATGCACCTCCCCACCCAAATAGCCGCGCACCTACGCGGCATCTATTTCGGCGGCAACTGGACCGAAGTGAACCTCCGCGACGTCCTCGCCGACGTCACTTGGCAACAAGCCACCGCGCAGGTCAACTCACTCAATACCATCGCCGCGCTCGTCTACCACATCGGCTACTACACGACCGCGCAGCTCGCCGTACTGCAAAACCAACCCCTCACCTCCCGCGACCAAGACAGTTTCGCCCACCCGCCCATCCAATCTCCCGCCGATTGGGCCGCCCTCCTTTCCCAAACCTGGGCTGACGCCGAGCAGCTCGCCACCCTTATCGAGCAGCTACCCGAAACCCAGCTCTGGGAGACCTTCATCTCCGAGCAGTACGGCAGCTATTACCGCAACCTGCAAGGCGCGATTGAGCACGCGCACTATCATTTAGGGCAGATTGTGGTGGTGAAGAAGATGTTGCGAGCAAATAGCCGATAGCCTCCTCTTATGAAATCGGTGCTTTTTATAGTTGCGGCGTGCTTGCTAAGCCTTGATTCGGTGGGACAGGCAAAATCGCCTTTTGATATTCACGAAGAAACCTTTGACCGCCATGTGTATGCGTCCTACATCGATTCTGTTGAAAAGCAACGCGGCAGTTTTTATGAGGATGAGCGCTACTCGGTTATAAAACAGTGTCATGGTGAGTTTGGGGGATTCGTAACATTCAAAAACAAAAAAACTGGTTTGCAATACGTGTGTGGTGCCACCTGCCCGGTTTCTGTTATCAGGCTCGGTAAAAAGTACATTCTTACAAATACGCTGGCACACATGATAGGCTTCTCAAATGTGGTGGAAATAAGCAATCCTGATTCATTGGAGCGCTTGGCAGCGCCAACAACTAAAGGCAAAAAGCTGAAGCCGTTTGAGTACCACCAGAAAAACACAGCAGCACATGCAGGCGTGAAATCGCTGGTCGACAGCATTGGCGTACTGACGATGCTAAGCTTTGTGTTTCAGGATCAATTATTTCATATAGTAAAAAAATATAAAAACACCTACGTGACTACGATTGTAAAAGGAAGATTCGTAACAGTAGATACCATTTCCAGTGTCAGTCCGTGGTGCTATGACCCAGAACCCATAAGGCTCAGTAACAAGGGCTGGTTGTTGCCATTTGAAAACGAAGAGTCTGAGGGCTTTATAGAGGTTGTTGAGAATAAGATTCGGGTGATTCGTTACAAGTAAGCAGAGCTTTCTACTCAGTTGCTTATCGCGCTTTTATGCGAACATAAGTTTGCTGCTGCTTAGAACCCGAGGCTTCAACGACGCAAAAACAGTTGGCTATGCACAGCGATGCGACTTGAATTTGGTGTAAAATGAATGAACTCCTAACAGCCATTCTTCGCTCTGATACCGATGCTGTCCGTCATCTACTTATCCATAAGCCTGCTTTAGCTTCGGAGCTGACCTTGAATAATGAGTTGCCCATTCAGGTGGCGAAAGCCAAAGGCCATAAAGAGATAGAAGCCACCTTCGTGCGGTACACAAACTGGCAAGAGTCGTATTCGTTCGCAGAATTGAAAGCGTTGTTGGTGGACTTTATTAGTTGGTTAAGCGAGGAATGTTTCGCAGCGAGCTGGTTAGACAAAATAGAGTTTGAGCTTTGGGAGTTGATGAATGACTCCGTTGCCCCAGCGTCATCAGTCTGGGAACGACGAGGCACTTGGGAGTCAGTACGCGACCTGCAAAACTTGATGAACATCACGCAGAGTTGGGCAATGTGGGACGAGGCAACAGGAAGTCCTGTGTCAGTAAGTTTGGTGCAGTGGCACGCTATATTCGATGCTGAAGGCGGGAAATGAGTAATGCAGTCTGCCGTTCGGGCGGGCGCAAGGCCACGCCCCTACATCGGGTTGGTGGTCAAATGAAAACGTAGGGGCGGGCCTTGTGCTCGCCCGGACACACTTCCGAACCTCAATGACGAACTAACGGCCCGCCCGTGTCTGTCTGGCTCTTAGTACCCACTTTGTTACCTTCGTGCTATGCAAGTTGTCCTCAACTTCCCCGAATCTGAAGCCGCTCACGTATTGGCGTTCTTGAATCGTCATCCGGCCATTCAGCTTACCCCGACTGGTGGCCGTCCCAAAGCACGGCGCCCGGCAGCCAGTTCCCCCGACACGACGGAGCAGCTACTGAGTAATCCCGTCAATCGGGAGCGCCTGTTAGCGGCCGTTGAACGGGCGCGGCAGGGTAAGTACGAGCTACACGACCTGATCGAAGACTGATGAACATCAGTTGGGACCCCAGTGCGTGGGAAGATTACGTGTACTGGCAGGAGACCAATCCCGCCATTCGACGTAAAATCAACGCCCTTTTGAAAGAATGTCTCCGGACACCTTTTACAGGAACAGGGAAGCCTGAGCCTCTAAAGGGCAACCTGAGCGGCTTTTTGTCGCGGCGCATCACGCAGGAGCATCGCCTACTCTACGAAGTGACCAGCGACCGGCTTCACATCGTTCAGTGCCGCGAGCATTACTGATTCCCCCCGCCCTCCCCAACCTTCGTCGTACCTTTGCCCACGCGCGGCCCGCTCCCCAGTGAAGCGGGCCGCGTGTTGTGTTTTAAGAAGTTATGATTGATCCCCATACCGGCGCCACGCTCCCGGCCGACCATCGCGCCGGGTACGTCAGCATCGTCGGCAAGCCGAACGTCGGGAAATCGACGTTGATGAACCAGCTCGTCGGTGAGCGGCTGAGCATCATTACCAGCAAGGCGCAGACGACGCGCCACCGCATTCTGGGCATTATCAACGGGCCTGACTTTCAGCTCGTTTACTCCGATACGCCCGGTATCATTCAGCCCAAGTACGAGCTGCATCAGCGGATGATGGGCTTCGTGCATTCTTCCTTGGAAGATGCCGACGTGGTGCTCTTCGTGACCGATATCTACGAGCAATACGACGAGGAACCCGTCGTGGAGCGGCTGCGGCGGATTGCGCTGGAGCGCCCCGTGCTGCTGCTCGTCAATAAGGTTGACCAAGCGACGCAGGAAGAGGTGGAAGCCAAGCTCGCGTACTGGAAAGACCATTTCCCCGAGGCGACGGAAGTGATTCCGATGTCGGCGCTCGAAGGATTCGGGGTGCAGTATGTGTTTGAGGAAATCAAGCGCCGCCTGCCGGTTCACCCGCCGTTCTACCCGAAAGACGAGCTGACCGATAAGCCCGAGCGCTTCTTCGCCGCCGAGATGGTGCGCGAGCAGATCTTCCTCAATTACAAGAAGGAAGTGCCGTACTCGTGCGAAGTGGTGGTCGATGAGTTCAAGGAAACCGACGACCTCATCCGCCTCCGAGCGACCATCCTCGTCGAGCGCGACTCGCAGAAAGGCATTGTGATCGGCGAAGGCGGGAAGATGCTCAAGCGCGTCGGCATCGGCGCCCGGAAGGCGATGGAAGGTTTCTTCCTGAAACAGGTTCACCTAGAGACCCACGTCAAAGTAGACACCGACTGGCGCTCGAACGCCCAGCGCTTGAAGCGCTTCGGGTACGATTTGAGTGAGTAGTTTTTGGGGGAGTCGGTGTTGACAAGACCCGACTTGATTTGAATTGAGATTGACTTGATGTAGTCCGACCACTATCACTTTCTTTTTTCGGTAACTGCCCCGGGGTCGGACGGGCGGCTGAAAAACCAATACCATGAATACCATTGCCATTGTGGGGCGCCCGAACGTGGGCAAATCCACGCTTTTCAACCGCTTGGTCGGCTCCCGCCAAGCGATTATGGACAACCAAAGCGGCGTCACCCGCGACCGGCACTACGGTTACGGCGAGTGGACGGGCTACAGCTTTTCGGTGATCGACACGGGCGGCTACGTCGTGGGGTCGGAAGATGTGTTTGAAGCGCAGATTCGGCAGCAGGTGAAGCTGGCGCTCGATGAAGCCGACGTCATCATGTTCGTCGTGGACGTGGATACCGGTTTGACGGGCCTCGACGAAGAGTTTGCCGACGTGCTGCGGCGCTCGAAGAAGCCGATTTTCGTCATCGGCAACAAAGCCGACGACAACAAGCGCGCTCACAACACGGGTGAGTTCTACTCGCTCGGCCTCGGCGACGGCTTTATCTACCCGATTTCGGCGCAGAACGGCGCCGGTACGGGTGATTTGCTCGACGAAGTCATCAAGCATTTCCCGACGACCGGGCAGGAAAACCCCGACCACGGTATTCCGCGCATTGCGGTGATGGGGCGGCCGAACGTCGGGAAGTCGTCGCTGGTGAACCTGTTGCTCGGGCAGGAGCGCGCCATCGTGACCCCCCAAGCCGGGACCACCCGCGACGCCATCAACACGCGTTACAGCGCGTTCGGGCACGATTTCATCCTAACTGATACCGCCGGGCTGCGGCGTAAAGCGAAAGTTTCGGAAGACATCGAGTTCTACTCGAACCTGCGCTCGATTCGGGCGATGGAAGATTCCGACGTCGTGATGGTGATGCTCGACGCCACGCGTGGCATCGAAGCGCAGGACGTGAACATCATCACCCTCGCCGACCGCAACAAGAAGGGCATCGTGATTCTGGTGAACAAGTGGGATCTCGTCGAAAAAGACACCCACTCGACCCGGACTTTCGAGGAGCAGATCCACGAAAAGATCGCCCCGATGACGTATCCGCCGATCATCTTCACGTCGGTCCTGACGAAGCAGCGGGTGCTGAAGGCGATTGAAACCGCTGTTCAGGTCTACGAGCGCAAGATGACGAAAATCTCGACCTCGAAGCTCAACGACGTGATGCTCGAAGAAATCGAGAACACGCCGCCGCCCATCGTGAAGGGGAAAGTGGTGAAAATCAAGTACGTGACGCAGGTGAACGCCCGCAACCCCACGTTCGTGTTCTTCTGCTCGCTGCCGCAGTACGTGCAGGCGCCGTACATGCGCTTCCTCGAAAACCGCCTCCGCGAGCATTTCGACTTCTCGGGCGTCCCGATTACGCTTGCGTTCCGGCAGAAGTAGGGGTGGGGCTTGTGCCCGCCCGCGCGGCGGTTTTGCGAGGTTCTGAGGGATTCGAATCGGTCTCGAAAAAATTTTCGCAATCGGCGGGTTACTTCTTTTGGGCCTAGGTATAGAGTGCCCGGAAGCCGCCCGCGTGGGGGTACCCAACAATCCGTTTTTTCAACCCCCATTTTTTCAACAAAGACGATGAAGAAGGTCCTGTTTCTGATGTTTGCTGCTGCCTCGTTCACCTTCGCTTCGTGCGATTCGCCGAAAGAGAACGCTACCGAGCAAGCTGCTGACAACGTAGAAGCTGCTGGCGAAGCTCAAGCCGACAAAATGGAAGATGCTGCTGACGCAACCCGCGAAGCTGCTGACTCTACCGCTGACAAAATGGAAGACAACGCCGACAAGATGGACGCTGCTGCTCCGGCTGCAACCGAAACCCCGGCCGAAGCTCCAGCTCCAGCTACCGAAGAGCACAAGTAGTCTGAGCGGCCTTAGGTCGCTTATGTCTTAGCTTAAAAAAAGCCTTCCTGCGTAAGTGGGAAGGCTTTTTTGTGTTTTGGTGAGTTTGCGGCGGATTTGCCGTTGGCTCAACCACGTTGACTTAGCCGCATTGCCGTAACCGCGTTCCCCACCCCGCCCCTTCGGGGCACCCCTCCCCCAAAGGGGGCGGAGAGTTCGGGCTTAGCGCACTAAGGGAGCAAACTCCCCGCCCCGGAGGGGAGGGGTGGCCGGAACGGCCGGGGTGGGGGGACACCCCAATCGGCCACGTAGCGCCATGAGAACCTACCCCCCCTCACGCCCCCAACCGCCGCTGAATCAGCCCCTCGACTACCGCCACGAGCTGGGCGGGCTTGAGGGTTCGCCACGGCAGGGCGTCGAGGGTGCCGCCGAGGTTGAGGTAGGAATCGACGTGGTATTGCGCCATTTCGCGGCGGACGTGCTCTTGGAAACCTAGCCCGGCTACCCAACCCTGCTCGTCGTCGACATCGTCGAACCATTCGGCGTAGTACTCATCGTCGGAGCCGTGGAAGTTGAAGACGTTTTCGCCGATGAGGATGAACCGACGGATGCCTTGCGCGAGGAGCGGGTCGATGATTTGGCGCTTGAGGTTCATCACGTCGTTCTCAATCGCGTCGTTCCACTCGCCGAGCAGCTCGATGATAGCGGCGTGGTCGGTGTCGTAATCGGCGAAGAGGATTTTTAGGTACAGCGTATCCGATTCGAGGGAGTCCCACTGGGGGTGGATGTAGTACCCGTAAATCGTGTTGGTGTACGAGTTGAGGTCGTTTTCCGCGCCGAACAGCGGCGAGCGCGGGTCTTCGCTGGCTTGATACAGCTCTTGCCAGGCATAGTGTGGTTCGATGAGGTGCATAGAGGAGAAATGAACGCACGGCGGGCCTGCGAGTTCAGCCGTCCGCAACCGAAACACAAGATTAAGGGGCGTTTCCTGCCGAAGCGCCAGCTTTTCACCGTCGGACTTGCTTTTGCGTAAGCTTCCGTCATGTCGTTACTGACCCGTTCCTTTTCGCGGCGGGAAGCTGGCGCCGATCCGTCGGCGAAGCCCCGCCCTACGTTCAAAGCGCGCTTTGCGGCGCTGCGGCACGTGCCGCCGTTTCTGAAGCTGATTTGGGCTACCGACCCGCGCCTCGCGTTCGCCTCGTTGCTGCTGCGGGTGAGCCGGGCGGCGCTGCCGGTGGCCACGTTGTGGGTCGCGAAGCTGATTCTCGACCAAGTCGTACTTCTCTCCAAAACTGCCGCCAACGGCGGCGCCGACCCCGCGCCCGTGCTGCGGCTGCTGGCCATCGAGTTCGGCCTCGCGCTGCTCGCCGACGGGCTGGGGCGGCTCACGGCGCTCCTCGACTCGCTCCTCGCCGACCGGTTCACGAATGAGACGTCGGTGCGCCTGATGCAGCACGCCGCTGAACTGGACCTCGACCAGTTCGAGGACTCTGAGTTTTACGATAAGCTCGAACGCGCCCGGCGGCAGACGCTCGGCCGCACGGCGCTGCTGAGCCAGCTCCTCGCGCAGGGGCAGGATTTGATTACGATGGCGTTTCTCGGCGCCGGGCTGGTCATCTTCAACCCGTGGCTGATTGCGCTCGTGATTGTGGCCGTGATTCCGGCGTTTCTGGGAGAATCGCACTTCAACGAGCGCTCCTACTCGCTCACCCACTCCTGGACGCCGGAGCGGCGCGAGCTGGATTACCTGCGATTCGTGGGCGCCAGCGACGAAACGGCGAAGGAAGTGAAGATTTTCGGCCTTTCGGAGTTCCTGATCGACCGCTTCCGCACGCTCTCGAATCAGTTTTACGACCAGAACCGCGCCCTCTCCATTCGGCGGGCGGGGTGGGGGACGGTGTTGGCCGCGCTCGGCTCGGCGGGGTATTACGCGGCGTATGCCTGGATTCTGGTGCAGGCCGTGCGCGGCCAGATCAGCATCGGGTCACTGGCGTTTCTGAGCGGCTCGTTTCAGCGACTGCGGGGGCTGCTGGAAGGTGTGTTGAGCCGGTTCGGGCAGGTGGCCGACGGGGCGCTCTATCTACAGGATTTCTTCGAGTTTTTCGAGCTGCAACCACGCATCATTCGCACCGGCAGCGCCCGGCCGTTCCCGAACCCGATTCAGGAAGGGTTCACTTTCGAGAAAGTGGGCTTCAAGTACCGAACGGCGCAGAAATGGGCGATTCGGAACCTCTCGTTCACGCTGAAAGTCGGCGAGAAGCTGGCGCTGGTGGGCGAGAACGGCGCCGGAAAAACGACGCTCGTGAAGCTGCTGGCGCGGTTATACGACCCCACCGAAGGCCGCATCCTGCTCGACGGGCACGACCTGCGCGAGTACGACCCCGCCGAGCTGCGGCAGGAAATCGGCGTCATCTTCCAAGATTTCGTGCGGTTCCAGATGACCGCCGGCACCAACCTCGCCGTCGGGCGCATCGATGCGCGGCAGGATGAGGCGCGGATTCAGAACGCCGCGCAGCAAAGTCTGGCCGATTCGGTCATCGGCAAGCTCGCGAATGGGTACGACCAAGTAATTGGGCGCCGGTTCGCGGGTGGCGTGGATTTGAGCGGCGGCGAATGGCAGAAAATCGCCCTCGGACGGGCGTATATGCGCGAAGCCCAGCTCCTGATTCTCGACGAGCCGACCGCCGCGCTCGATGCGCGCGCCGAATTTGAGGTTTTTCAACGGTTCAAGGAGCTGACGACGGGGCGCACCGCCGTCCTCATCAGCCACCGGTTCAGCACGGTACGGATGGCGGACCGTATTTTGGTCATCGAGAACGGGGAGTTCGTCGAGATCGGCTCGCACGAGGAGTTGTTGGGGCGCGGCGGGCGCTATGCGGAGCTGTTTCAGCTTCAAGCCGCCGGGTACCGCTAGCCCGATGGGAGATGGATTTCATACGATGGCCCCGATTTTGACTTTACCCCGTCGCGCTGGGTGTCCGGCGCGGCAAATCACCTTCACCACCCCTCTCGTTCCCGCCATGCTTACGTCCCGCTCGCTCCGTATTCTGACTACATCGGCCCTTTCGCTCTTGCTGCTCGTGGCCACCACGACCGGCGCTTTCGCTCAGAAGCAGAAGGCCGCGTCGCCGGCTAAAAAGTCGTTTCCGGCGCAACCGTCGCAGGCGCCCGAGCCAATCGTGGCCGAGTCGCTTTCGGGGATCGACCTGATTCCGAACCGCACAACCGGTCTGTTTGGGGTGCGCATCAACCACCGCATCAGCAAGCCCGCGACGTTCCGCCTGATCGATGCGAAAACCAGCCGCATCATCCGCACCGACCTGCTCGACCCTAGCCCAAACGCCACCCGCGCCCTGCAAGTCGGGCGCTTAGCGAGCGGCGAGTACAAGATGGAAATCGTGATGACTGACACGATTTACTGGAAGACCGTGCGGGTGAGCCGCTAGGTTTGGGGGCGAATAATCGACCGTTTCAACGCGTCCCCGTCAGGGGACACCGTTCGGTAGCCGGGGGCAACGCCCCCGGTTGAAATTTTAATAATACAGGCGTCCCCGTCAGGGGATACCGTTCGGTAATTGCGGATAGCAGGCAATTACCAAACGGTATCCCCTGACGGGGACGCTCCGAATAAATGGGTTTTGCGGTAGCCGGGGGCACCGCCCCCGGCTACCGAACGGTGTCCCCTAACGGGGACGTTTATTTTATAGGGTTTTATGCCGAAACTTGAGCTTCCAAGAACAAAATCAACTCAGGAAATCACCCCAAAAAATCACCCCGGAAAATCCAGCCTAAACGTCGTGCCGCGCCCCAACACGCTCTCCACGCGTACGCCGATGCCGAGGAGCGCGCACGCTTTCGCTACGATGGACAGCCCCAAGCCCGTACCGCCGATTTCCTTGTGCTGGAGGGCGTCGGAGCGGTAAAGCGGGTCGAAGATGCGGTCGAGGTCGTCGGGACGGATGCCGATGCCTTGGTCGGCGATGGTGCAGGAGAGGCCGTTGGCGGTGGGGTGGAGGCGGATAGTGATGGTTGAGCCGGCGGGCGAATATTTGACGGCGTTCGAGAGGAGGTTATCGAGGATGAGGTCGAGGAGGTAGGGGTCGGAGGTGAGGAGGGCGGGCGGTTCTTCGCCTTCGCCGTGGACTATATCGACGCGGATGCGCTGCGTGCTCAGGTCGTCGCGGAGGCGGTGCAGCACGTCGTGGATGCTCGTCAGGATGCTTAATTCCTGTCGGTTGAGGCTTTTCGCGTGATTCTCGAAGCGCGCCAACAGCAGGAGCTGGTCGACGAGGTGCGTCAGGCGGTCAATCTCCAGAATGCCGAGCTGGATGTGCTCCACGTATTCCGGGGCGCTGCGCGGCTTCCGAATCAACACTTCCAACGTGCCCTTCAGGACCGCTAGCGGCGTCCGCAGCTCGTGCGACGCGTCGGCGGTGAACTGTTTCTCGCGCTCCACGGCCTGCTCAATCCTCTGAAGTAAGCCGTTGATGGCCGTGGCGAGCGTGTGCAGCTCGTCGGGGCGCGGCGGCAGCGCGATGCGCTCGGAAAGGTTGGTGCGCGTGATGCGGTTGGTAGTGGCGGTAATCTGCGTAATCGGCGCGATGCTACGGCCCGCCAACACCCGCGCAATGCCGAACAGCACCAGCACTACCACCGGAAACGACCCCAGCAGCACCACCGCCAGACTGGCAATAACGTGCTGCGCGGCTTCCGAAGAAATAGCCGCCAACAAATACCCAATCGGCGCCCGGCCATCGCTATCGGGCGGACTGAGCGGGAGCTGAAACTGCCGAATATGCGCCCCGCGCAACGTGGAGCTGAGCGGCGCCTGCCCGGTGCCGGGCGTGGGCGGCGTGAAGCTGAGGCGGTCGGCTTTGAGGTTCGGCGAGCGGTCCATCAAGTGCCCGTGCCGGTCGTTGAGCTGGAGAAAAACCGGGTCGACGTCTACTTCGCGGTGCTCGCGCTCCTGCCATTCGCCTTTATTGAGGAAATGAATGGTATCGCCGCGGATACGCAGCTCGTTACGGTGCTTATCGACCTCAAACCGGAGCCGCGCATCCAGGCCCGCATACACGCGGTTCTGCACCACCCCGAACACCACGGCGTACACGGCGGCTACCAGCGCGGCCGTGGCAAGGGTGTAATAAAGGGCGATTCGGTCTTTAAAGGCGAGGCTCATCGGAAGATTTAGAGCGGGTTCAGTGTTGATATATGCTCGCGTAGGGACGCCTACTGGCGTCCTCTGTCTGAATAGGACGCCACCAATAGGCGTCCATACCAAGTGCGTTTTAGAGCAGATTTAGGTTGTAGCGTGGAGGCGTTTGGGCCCGGGGGGCCCCGGACGCCGCGCCCAGGCGACCCCCAAAAAGCCCCCCGACATAGAAGACCAAAATTCAGTAATCAACCGCCAAA
>JANNMJ010000097.1:0-25326 GCA_031397815.1 Hymenobacteraceae bacterium | reverse complement strand
CCGATGTCGTGCATGACATTGATAAGTTTCGTAATTTTTCAGTCGATTCATTGCGAATGTTAGTGATTTGGGGATTGTTGAGCGGTGGTTGGAACGATGCCCAGCCACATGCGGGCGGGCACAAGGCCACGCCCCTACAGGGGTTTACAATCGTGGGAATCGTGGGAATCGTGGGAATCGCGCGGGACTCTGCCCCGTGCGGGCTATTCGCGGGACTCTGGCCCGCCACCCCAATCGGCGCACCTTGCCCGCATTAGCCCGGGGTAGTCGGCGCGGGGCGCCGCCAACCCCGGGCTGTGGAAAAGAACCCCGTTGGGGTTCGCGAATCGCATGGCATCGGGGAACCCCAACGGGGTTCTTCTCCAAAGCCCGGGGTTGATTTCGCAGAAATCTACCCCGGGCTCCGCGTTGCATTGCCCGGGATATGACTTCTTAATACTCCACCCACCCCCTCACATCTAAAACAGAATCAAGGGAATTAAAATACGCTCGTATCTTCGGGCTTCACCAAACCCCGTTTTCTGTATGGCTAAGACCACGAAGGGCCGCATTCTGATTCCGAGAGCCCAAAAAGAGGGCTTCGAGCTGGCCGCCAAAATTTACGCGAAGCATCAGGCCGATGGGCCAGCTTCGGAGCTTCACAACCTCGACGGCGTAAGCTGGGACGTGGTGGGGCCAACCATCGTAGCGGGCATCGCGTCGCGCAACGAAGCCGAACGCCTCAAAGGGCTGATGGAAGCCGAATACCGCAAGTGCGATGCCCTCTTCGCCCCCGTCGATGGGCTCACGCGAGCCTCGTCGGTGTACCTGAAGGGGAAATACGCCAAGAACCCGAAAAAACTCAACGAGTGGGGCTTCGCCATCGATGACACGCCCCAAACGAGAACCCCTAAAACCCCCAAGTAACCGCAGGTAAGCAAAACAGAAGCGCCCCTGACCAGATGTTGGTCAGGGGCGCTTTTTGTTAAAAAAACCCGCAAAGGCGCAGAACGCGTAGGGCCGTAACCCCGCCGGAACTGGCTTGAAGAAGTGTCATTTCCTCAACGAATGGGCCGGAGGACTGAAAATTGAATAAAAAGGCGTGTATTTTCAAACGCGCTACTCACCTCTCAGTTCAAGTCCACATTGCATAGCTTGCCCCGCACGATCTCTGTCCCGCGTCATCGTTCCACTACCAAACGCCGCCCGGCGGTGCCGCCCGGCCAGCTCGCCCGCACCAAATACACTCCCGGCGGGAACGCTTCCAGCGACCAGCTCCAGCTGCCGCCCCCGTCCGCTACTTGTCGCTCGGCGACCAGCCGCCCCAACACATCGCGGATTTCTACCCGCGCCGGGTAATGTTCGGCGGCTGCGGGAAGCTGAACGGAGAAGGAGTGACGGGCCGGGTTGGGCCATACTTGCAGCTCACCCGCCGTGGGAGCCGCCGCTTCGGACAGGCCAGTCAGGATATCCAAGTGGGCAATGAAGAGGTCGTTGAACCCGATGGGGTAACGTTTGGGCAGGTTGGTATCGAGGCTGTCGAAGAATGCCCCGGCCACGAGCAGACCGCCCGTAGGCAGTTGATGAATGCCCGTTACGTACGCTCCGTGCCCGCCCCGGTTGGTCAGCACATCCGAACAAGAGCCGTCGGGGTTGAAGCGGGCCACCATCAGCGAGCCAAAGAGGGCCGTGGACGTGCGCTGCACGCGGTTGGTGCCGAAGGCGACGGTGCCACGGAAATACCCTGCCAGATACGTCCCCGTGGGCGACTCTAGTAGCCGACCGCGAGCAAATGAGCCTACGGCCGACGTATTTGTAACTCCTTGCGCCAATACGCGCACCGTGTCGAGCTGCCCGGTTGTTGCGTCGTAAAGCGCTTGGAATGTTTTCGCTTTCCGCGTTGGTGAGGTAAGAACAAAAGGTGTAGGTGCGTTAAAAGTTGTTACGCTATCGCAACTACCCAAAACAGATATCTTGCTACCCGGAATATGAAGCAGTTTAAGGCTGATATTGCCGAAATAATCATACCCAGGATTGGTGATCGTTCTACCCCATCGCGGCGTCCCTGTTGTATTTAAGGCGATAATCGCAGCGTCATAATCCTGTCCGACTAGCGAAGTAGATGGTATCGGTAGTCCTAAAATTGAGCCATTGCCCGATGAATATTCTACAGATACATAGCAGCCGAGCGAGTCTGCCAGTAATCCATATGGATTCACATCCGAGAACCCGGGGGTATTACTACCTGTAATCCATTCTGGCGCATGGCTAGGTGAGTATTTTACGACAAATACTTGTTCCGAGAATGCGCCCGGTGGAGCGATATACGAAAGAGGCCCAAACTGCGTGTCATCAATGGTGAACCCAGTAGCGTAGCACGATCCGTCCGGCGCCACGGCGATGCCGGACATATAGGGCGCAAACTGGCACTGGATGGACGTATCGAGCCACGTCTGATTACCCTGCCCATCGAAACACGCCACGAATACGCCGCGCCCGGTTAGCCGCGTCGTTCCACCGTCGAAAGTGGCGTTAGCCTCGTGCTCACCCGTAACATAGCAAAGGCCGTTGGGGCCTAGACACAGGCTCGATATGCGCTCATCGCCCGGCCCGGTCACGGTGCAGACCCACTGAAAAACGCCATTCGGGCTGAATTTGGCCACAAACGCTTCCTGCTGGCCTTCAAACGGCCACGGCCCGCTGCTCATGCGGGTGCCGAACGTGTAAATGCCCGTCAGGTACACATTTCCCGCCGCATCCACCGCCATATCGGTGAGCACATCGGGCTGTCCGGTCTGTTGGTCACTGCCGCCGAAGGTGGTAATCTGGCTCCACTGGAGCCGTTGCGCCTGGGCAGGCCGTAGCCCGCCCAGACTTAACAGCCCCGCCAATATCAAGATGAACCGTAGCACGGGAAAGCAGCTTACGGATGCTGGATCGATACGCGGCTCACGATCTGCTGCCCGTCGAAGGCCATCACCAGCGTATAAAGACCAGTCGGCAGGGATTCGGTCGTAACGGGCTGTTCGTGCTTGCCCGCAACTACCCGTTGAGTACGGTGCCACACCGAGACGCCTTGGGAATTGACCAGATTCAGCGATACCGCCGCCGCTGCTGGCAGCGTGTAGGTGAAGGTGAGCTGCTCGTGGGCCGGATTAGGGAATACGTTCAACTCAGGTTGCGCCCCGAACGCATCCGACGACGTGCTTTTGGCCGGACGCCCCCCGCTACCCGGCCCACAGTCGGGGATGCCCGCACCGGCTGGATAAGTAGCGATGTTTTGGGCAAAAACATCCTCGAAACCGCAATCGTTGAAGGTTTTAAGCTCAATGCGGTAGATCTTATTTGCCCGAAACCGGTACAACGACGTCAGGTCAATTTCGCCGAACTTCTGGTTGGGGCCTTGGGTGTAACTATCGACGTTGCCGTTGAAGTTGCGGGTAATGACCGGCCCAAAGGGGTTCACGCAATCGAAGCCTTTGACTTCGAAAATTCTGATCGTAAAACGGCTTTCATTGACCGAGCTTGCTCCGTTCAATATCAGGCGCTGCGCCAGATTATATCTAATATCGATGGGCTGATTACCCGCCTCTAATCCAAACCAAGCGCGGGTAGGGCCGCAACTGCCGCAACTCATCACCAACTGGCTATTGTCCAGCTCTTTGTAGGCCCTGTCAAGCTGGCACGGGGTAAGGGCATTCTGCACGGTGTTATAATCCATCATGTTATTACTGCCGCGTGCATCGGGATAAGGTGCAAACGGGCAGGGCTGCATGCTGCCCCAACAGTTGGGGTTAGCGGGGGTATCGGGGCAGCCATCGTAATCGTAAGTGCTACCTAACCCATACCATGTATGCCCTAGATTGAATAAGTGCCCAATCTCGTGATTAAGGATACTGGCGAAACCCCACGCTCCGATAGTAGCCCGATCCGTCCACGGCGAGACGATGGTACAGTAGTAATCCCCTTGCGGAGTAGCGCCAACGCTACTGGCTTGACCACCTGTAAACCCGGCGGTAGCGCGGTTCATCACAAAGATGTTGATCGCCTTGCCGTTATCGCGGCCGAAGGTGTTGTTAAGGGCTGGGCCGAAACCGTTGGGATACGTGTATTGTGCGGCTTTGTCGAAATAAACGCCACTCAGAACCAATTGAATCCGTTTGGGCAATGCCGGTGTATTGTTACCCGGCAACAGGTGCATCTGCGGGTTTTCTGACCAGCCGCCCGGCCAGTTGGCGGCCCAGATCAACCCTTGTGCCCACCGGTAGCCGCTTTCATCTTCTGGTGTATTGGGATTGTCTACTGGTTGAAAATTACCAATACCGCTAGTACTCTGCACGAAATGGATATTGACCCGCACATAGCGCGTTTGGGAACACGATGAAGCGGCCAACGCGGTTTCTGCCGGGCGTTGGCCCGATAGGTTTACCGTATCGTTGGTATAACAGTTAACCGGAACGGGTGCCCAGTCAATGGAATCGGGTACCCAGCCGGGTTTAGTTTGGGCGCTAGCCACACTGGTCGTGAGCGATAGCCCGATCAGAATACCAGCGAAGAGTTTTGCGGCTCTCGACAGAATGGGTTTGGAGGGGGGGGGGGGGGATTAAAATTTTTCATGCTCACAAAAGTGAATGTTTGAGCGGCTAATATAAGTGCTGTTTTTAAAATAGTTATGAGGTTGAAAAAACAAATGCTTTTGAATTCTCGATACCTCATCCTGACCATACCCGCCCCCCACCCCCGACCTTTGCGGCCACTATGCTCCCCCCTCACACCAACCAGCCCGTCCTCTCCCCTGCGCACGCCCCGCTGACGTGGCGCCAACACGCGCTCGGTAATTTTCGGGTGGCGTATCCGGTGGTTATCAGCCAGCTCGGGCACATTGCTGTGAACGTGGCCGACTCGGTGATTGTGGGGCGTTTGGGGGAGCTGCCGCTCGCGGGCGTGGCCCTTGCCACGAGTATTGCCGTGGTGGTGCTGGTGGCGGGGCTGGGGATTTCGATGGGCCTGACGCCGCTCGTCGCGCAGGCGGCGGCGCGGCACCGCACGCACCGGCTGGCGGTGCTGCTGGGGTCCGGAATAGCAGTGTGCGCTATCAGCGGCGTGCTGCTGGCCGCGCTCGGCTGGGGCGCCGCCGACCTCCTCGCGTACCTCGGCGAGCCGCCCGCCGTGGTGGAGCTGGCGCGGCCGTTTCTGCGCCTGCTCGCTGTCTCGATGGTGCCGCTGATGCTCTTCCAAGCGTTCCGGCAGTTCGCCGAAGGCCTGGCCCTGACGCGCCGGGCGATGGTGATTTCGGTCGGCGCGAACCTCGCCAACATCGGCCTGAACTACGTATTCGTCTTCGGCTTGCTCGGCTTTCCGGCGATGGGGATGATCGGCTCGGCGTGGGCGACGGTGGTGGCGCGCTGCCTGATGGCGGGACTGATGGCGTGGTGGTTCTGGCACGCCGAGCGGTTCGCGCCTTACCGGCAGCAGCTCGCCGTGCGCTGGAAGCACGCCCGCCGCATCCTCGGCCTCGGCCTGCCGATTACGGGTCAGATGTTGCTCGAAACGGGCGCGTTCGTGTTTTCGGCGCTGATGATGGGCTGGATTAACACGTCGTCGCTCGCGGCGCACCAAATCGCGATTAGCGTTGCGAGCGTGACCTATATGGCCGCTTCCGGCATCGGCGCCGCCGCGACGGTGCGCGTCGGGCAGTTCGCGGGCGCCGGGCAGCACCACGAAGTCCGGCGCGCGGCGAACAGCGCCGTGCTCCTCGCCTTCGCCTTTATGCTACTGATGGGCGGGCTACTGATTCTGACCCGTCACCAGCTCCCGTGGCTCTACGACGCCAAGCCCGAAGACATCGCCACCCGCGCCCTCGCCGCCGAGCTGCTCATCATCGCCGCCCTGTTTCAGGTGTCCGACGGCGTGCAGGTGGCCGCGCTGGGCGCGCTGCGCGGGCTGGAAGATGTGCAGGTGCCGGGCCTGATTTCGCTCGTCGCGTATTGGGTTATCGCCCTGCCGCTCGGCTACTGGCTGGCCTTCCCGATGGGCTACGGCGCCAACGGCCTCTGGGCCGGCCTCTGCTTGGGCCTGACGCTCTCAGCGGTGGCGCTCACGTGGCGGGTTTGGGTGAAGAGCCGGGCGTAGCGGGCGGGGGCGGTGCGCGCCGGCATTACAGCCATTTCAAGGTTGACGTAAGATCGCGTAGGGACGCCTACTGGCGTCCTGCTCAGAGCGTGGACGCCAGTAGGCGTCCCTACACACTCAATCCCCCGGATGATGATGCCGGTCGCGCCGGTTCAGGGTGCCTTCCTTATCGAGGTTCCCGACGACGGTCGAGAAGAAGATCACGACGAAGAAAAGCGAGATGCCAATCTGCGCCACCACCACTTTCATCAGCAGCGGATGGACGGGGTGAACGTCGCCGTACCCGACGGTGGTGGCCGTGACGAAGGCGAAATACACCGCCTCCACGCCCCCAAGCGCATGGTTGAAAGCCGCCCCACCGAGGGCGCGGAAGTGGGCGTCGAGGTACAGATAGAGGGAAGCGAAGAAGATGGTCACCTCCGAGAAGTTCACGATCACAAGCACCAGACTGCGCTTGAACGACGTGTGCCCGCGCGATAAATCGGCCAAAAAGATGCGGCACATCAGAAAATGCACTGTATCGAACGTCAGCACCGCCGACGCGATCACCCACCCCGCCGAGTGCAATCCCTCCTCAAACAGCACCACGTACCACAGCAGCTTGAGCGTGGCGAGCCACTCCACAGCCGTCCGCCGAAACAAGAACGACCCGCCGCCGACGTGGTCGACGGCGGCGCGGTAGAGCGTGCCGGGCATCACGAACCCCAGCAGGATGAGCGCGAGCCGCAGGAGCCGTTCGATCCCGAAATCGCGGTAATTCGTCTGCTTCCAGATGGCGCGCAGGTCGGCGCGCTGCTTGACGTACACGCGGCGCGGCACCGGCGTATCGCCCCGGGTGCCGATAAGCAGCTGATACAGGAAGTTGACCACAGCTAGAACGCGAGTTGCGCGATTTGGCGCGCGCCCCAAACTGGCTTGAGGCGGCAGCGCGGCCGAATATCGCACGGGTTTGCCCGGTTTGGTGCGACTATTTTGTTACGCACCCTGCCGATTGCGGCCCACCGGCCGTCAGCCCACCTTCACGGCGCGCCCGGTTTTGGCGGCTTCGTAGATGGCCAGAATCAGACGCACGTCGCGCAGCCCTTCTTCGCCGGGCGTTTTGGGGGTCTTGTTGTTGCGCACGCATTCGGCCATATGGTCCAGCTCGGCGGCGAACTGATTGCCTTCCTTGAGCTTCGGCTCCTCGGTGGCTTTCTCGCGCCCGATGCGCATCCGGTGCTCGTCGTAATCCGTGGCGGGGTCTAAATCGAGCCACGCCTTCTGCCCAAACACCCGAAACCGCTTGACCTCCGCGTAGGAGTACGACGACGTACACGTCGCCAGAATCCCGCTCGGAAACCGCAGCGTAAAGTGGATATTGTCCTCGACTTCCTTAAAGCGCGGATCGGCAGGGTCGGAGAAGGTTTGGGCGGTCACTTCCACCGGCTCCTCGCCCGTGAGGTAGCGCGTGGCGTTGAGGGCGTAAATGCCGATGTCCATCAGCGAGCCGCCACCGGCGAGCTTTTTCACCACGCGCCAGCTATCGGCTTTGTCTTCGGTGGGTTTCACGGGACGGCCGTGGTCGCTGGTAATGGCCGAAATCTTCCCCAGCTCTCCCTTCCGAATGCGCGCCACGGCATCGAGGTTGAACGGCTCGAAGTGCGCCCGGTACGCAATCATCAGCTTGCGGTCGGCCTTTTGGCACGCGGCAATCATCTGCTCGCACTCGGCCACGGTGGGCGCCATTGGCTTCTCGCACAGCACGTGCTTCCCGGCCTTGGCGGCGCGTATGGCGTACTCAGCATGCAGGCCGTTCGGCAAGACGATGTACACGATATCAACGTCTGGATTATCCTTGATTCGGTCGAACGTGTCGTACGTGTACACCCCCGAATCGGGCACGCCATACTGCCGCGCCAGCTTTTCCGCCTTCGCCCGGTCGCCGGAAACGAGGGCGGCCAAACGCGCCGTCTGGCAATCCTTGAAAGCGGGGAGCATCTGCTCCGTCGCGAATTTGCCCAGCCCCACCACGGCAATACCGGGCCGACGGGCAGCAGGAGAAGGTTTTTTCATCGAAGAGGAAGCCGATGTAGTCGTCAGCGCCGCCGCCGTTACGCCCGTCACGTGTAGCGCCGCCCCGGCCGCGCCTAGCCCAAAGAGCCGCAGGAACGCCCGACGCGAAGCCGGTGCTGAATTGGGGAGAAACGACGAACGGGCGGCCATTGGCAGATAGAAGAAATTTCTACCTAGCCAACGGCCGCCCGCTATGGGGGTTGCGCCAGAGGGCGCAGAGTGTGTTATTTAAGGCAAGGGCAAGGTGCGGCGGATTGGGTTCTCATGGCGGGCTGTATCTGGGTGTCCCCCCACCCCGGCCCTGCGGGCCACCCCTCCCCTCCGGGGCGGGGAGTTTTCCCACTAAACGCGATAGAAGTGCAGATTCCCCAACCCCGAAGGGGGAGGGGTGCCCCGAAGGGGCGGGGTGGGGAACGCGGCTACGGCAACGCGGTTATGAAACCCGACCAACCCTAATCCAGCGCCCCCAGCCCCTTACTTCGCCCGAAACCCTTGATCGCCTTTCAGCTTCGGATTACCTATGGTGAACGCCCGCGAGATATTGAAGCCGAAGTAAATATCGCCTTTGAAGAAATTCCCCGTGGTCTGCGGAATGAAGAATTTCTCGATCATCCCGTTCGAGTTGGTGAAATGCAGCTGGAAAACGTGGCCACCGGTTTCGATATCGAACCCGACCGCCAGCGAGTTGTGGAGCGCCGGATCATCGGCGGTGGCGCCGGGCAGGAGGTAATAATATTCACCGGTGAGGGCGAGGCGCTTGGTGATTTTCTGCCGCCCCGCGATGCCGACCGCGAGCACGTCGTTCTGCTCGGCGCGCGTGTTCACGAGGTTGCGGTGAACCCACGTCGGCATGAGCTGCAACGAGAAGCCGTCGGAGAATTTGCGGGCGATGAGCGCCTGATACGTGTACGTGAGGCGGCTGCGGAGCGGGCGGTCGTCCATGAGCGTCCCGGCGTATTTCAGCGTCGAGAGGGCCGACGTGCCGAGGAGCGTGACGGTAAACGGCATCGTACCGGGGCCGGTGCCCTGCCGGATGGCGCGGTACTTAATCAGCCCATCGAACGTCTTCTCATTCGAGGAGCGCCCGAAACCCACCGTCAGATTCGGGGTAACGCCATATTCCAGCCCGAGGCGGATAACGCCCTGGTCAAGCCCGAAAAAGTTGTAGGCGCCGGAATTGAGCGTCCCGAACCGGTGCCCGATCAGGAAGTGCAGGGTGTTTTTTCCCGCCGTCTCCACCGAGTGGCCGTTGATGATGCGCACGCTCTTGAACGTGGCGGAGGCGTACTCAACGGTCGGTTCGGTGGGCGCGGTTTGGCGTTCCAGCTCTTTGAGGAGGTCTTGGGCGGCTACCGGCCGGGCCGTCAGCGCCAGCAGCGTGAGCAAGGCGCCCGCGCAGGCCCGCGCCCACGACTGGCGACGGTTAGCCGAGGAAAAAGAACGGGAAACGAAGGGAAGGGAAGCGACGAAGTGGCTCATATAAGGGCAAGGGCGTTATTTGGTCGCCGTCGGGGCGGCGGCCGGAAGCGGATCGCAGATGAGGGTAATATTGACGTCGACGGCCTTCGCGATGTGGTCGCGGACGACGAGCGGAATCTCGATGCCGTAATCGGCTGGGGAGATGACGAGGCGGGTGGTGCCGATGAGGCGCCCGTCTTTCAGCTCCAGCCAGACGGGGGTCGAAAGCTGCCGCAGCTTGCCGTGCAGCGATAACTCGCCCTTGGCGATGGCCGTCAGCTTAGCGCCCGGCTGCAACGAGCCGGGCTGGTAATCGACGAGCTGCCCCGTGAAGATGGCCTTCGGATACTGGTCGGTTTCGAGGTAGCTCTCGTTGAAGTGCGTCTGCATCAGGGTGCGCTCGAACTGAAAATCGGTCATCAGAATCGAAACCGCCATTTGCCCGGTATTCAGATCGATCACAGCCGACGTCTTCGAGTTACGCGCCTCGATATCGACGACGGGCGTCGCCGAGAAGAGCGTAGTCAGGCCGAAACGCGTGATGTAACGCCCCGTCTGCGCCTGCGCTGGCCGCGCGGCACACGCCAGCAGCGCAAACACAAAGAGCAAAAAAACAGGACGACGCATACGCGAAGGCGGTAAAAGGGCGAGGAAAGGAGCGGCGAAAATCACGACGCGCCCGGTTAGTCGTTCTTCGCCCCCAGGCGGATCCAGCGCTTGATCGTGGCGAGGTCGCAGTCGCTGATCCTATCCTGATTCTTCGGCATCGGACTGAAGCCCGTTCGGCGCTCCAGCGCGCCGAGGAGCTGCCCGGAGCGGGCGGCGGCCTGAAAACCGGCTGCCGTCTGGTAATTGAAGCCCGTAACGGCCAATCCCTGCCCACCCGGCGAGTGGCAAGCAGCGCCCGCGCAGCCGTACTTATCAATGATGGGCTGAACCTGAAGCGCGTAAGTGGCGAGGACGGTCGTGTCGCAGGGCAAAACATCTGCACCGCTGAGGTCTTGCAGATTTTCGGAAGCACAGCTCTCCACGCCCACCAAACCGGCAGCAAGTAGAGCAACGACGAGAAGCGAGGAAAGCGGACGAATCATAAAGACAAAGAGAAGCACTCGGGGAGCAAAGGCGACAGAGTCAGGATCAGAATCAGACAAATCTAGCCTAATTATACCGCCCTCTGTGTACCGACACGAAGTAAATCCAGCGCCGCGTGCAGCAGGACTCAGCGGCCACCCTCCGGTTTCATCGCGGGACCTTCATAAATTATACCTATACCGGGAAATCATTCCCCCGGAAGCCGCCAAACTCCACGAACGCCCGCCGATTCCGGCCGACCGGAGCTTATTTCCGTATCGACGGAAGACACTTCGCTAAATGCGACTTGCCTTTGCCCGGCCCAGCTATGGCGCTTGGATGTAGGCTGATGTATGTCGCCCGGCGCCTCGCCCCTACCTTCGCGGCCCAGACCAACCGGTGACGTTTGGGCATTCCGGCCGCTTTTTTCATTTCTCCAGCTAATGGCGTTTCAGTTTTCTACTTACAAGCCCGCCCCGAAGTACCAGCAGCGCGTGGCCTATTTCTCGATGGAATTCGCGCTCGATCAGGCGCTGAAAACCTATTCCGGCGGCCTCGGCTTCCTGGCAGGCTCGCACATGCGCTCGGCGTTCGACCTGAAGCAGAACGTCGTGGGCGTCGGCATTCTGTGGAGCTTCGGCTACTACGATCAGGGCCGCAACGAAGACCAGACGCTCCGCGTCGATTACGTGCAGAAGCACTACTCGTTTCTGGAAGATACGGGCGTCGTTTTCCCGATTACCATCCACAACTCGCCGGTTCATGTGAAGGCGTATGTGCTGCGGCCCGAGACGTTCGGCACCGCGCCGATGGTGTTCCTCACGACCGATTTGCCCGAGAACGACTTCCTCTCGCGCACCATCTCGCACCACCTCTACGACGCCGATACCGCCGCGCGGATTGCGCAGTCGATTCTGCTTGGGGTCGGCGGCGCCGAAGCCCTCGACCGCCTCGGCATCACGCCGGAGCTGTATCACCTCAACGAAGGCCACGGCCTGCCGCTCGCGTATTGGCTGCTCGGCAAGCACGGCGGCACGGCGTACGACGTGAGCGAAGTGCGCAAGCGCCTCGTTTTCACGACGCACACGCCCGAGCTGGCGGGTAACGAAGAGCATCCGGTGGCGCTCCTCCATAAGATGTCGTTCTTCGGCGATGTACCGGTAGCGACGGCCACGAAAGTCGTCGGCACCACCCCGGACGGCAACCTCAACTATACGCTCACCGCGCTGCGGCTCAGCAAGCAGGCGAACGCCGTGAGCCAGGTCCACGGGCGCGTGGCGAACGAGATGTGGGGCCAATACGACGGCATCTGCCCGATTATCGCCATCACGAACTCGCAGAACGGCCCGTACTGGCGCGATAGCGCGCTCGCAACGGCGCACAAAGCGAAGGACGATTCGGCGTACACGGCGCGAAAGCGCGCGATGAAAGAAGAGCTGTTCAAAGTCGTCGCTGACCAGACCGGCACCCTCCTCGACCCCGACAAGCTCACGCTCGTGTGGGCGCGGCGGTTCGCGCAGTACAAGCGCGCCGACCTCATCATCCGCGATTTCGAGCGGTTCCGCGCCCTCGTCGAGCACGCCGACCGGCCAGTGCAGGTCATTTGGGCCGGTAAGCCGTACCCGAAAGATTACGGCGCTATCAGCCTCTTCAACGAGCTGATTCGGCATTCCAGAACGCTCAAGAACTGCGCAGTGCTCACGGGTTATGAGCTTCAGCTCTCGCGCCTCCTCAAATACGGCAGCGACCTCTGGCTCAACACGCCCCGCTACCCGCGCGAGGCGTCCGGCACGAGCGGCATGACGGCCGCGATGAACGGCAGCATCAGCGTCTCCATCCCCGACGGCTGGATTCCGGAGTTCGCCAAAGACGGCAAAAACTGCTTCCTGATCCCAATCGCCGACGAATCGCTCCCAACGGACCAAAAGGACAACATCGAATCGGACAACCTCCTGACGGTCCTCGAAAAAACCGTCGTCCCGCTCTACTACGACAAGCCCGCCGAATTCCTGAAAATCCGCCAAGCCGCCCAGCGCGACGTGGAGCCGATGTTCGAGTCGGGCCGTATGGCGAAGGAGTATTACGAGCGTCTGTACAGCGCGTAACGCGCTTGTAGCGACAGTAAGCGGGCGCTCAGTACCAGAATCAACCGTCCTCATCCGGCCATTGCGCGGGGTGGGGGCGGTTTTTTTGTTTTTTTCCCTGTCAGGAGAAGTACGTCTCCAACGAACTCCCCGCCCCGGAGGGGAGGGGTGGCCCGCAGGGCCGGGGTGGGGCGACACGTAGATACAGCCCGCCATGCGAACCCAATCAATGCCCGTAACCGGCAAGCTGGGGCAACCCCGTAGGGGTTATCTTCCGGTAGCCTCTTTCCGAAACCGAACCCGGCAGTCCCGTAGGGGCTACCCTGACGGCACTTTATGGGAATTTATAGAGCGCAATGTTGAGCAGGGGTAGCCCCTAGCGGGGCTGCCAATTCACGCGAGGTAGGGATGCTACCGGAAGGTAGCCCCTACGGGGCTGCTCAAACTGGTGGTAGAATCGGGTAGAACCGGGTAGAATCGGTCAGCCACATGGCCCAACCGCGTTCCCCACCCCGCCCCTGCGGGGCACCCCTCCCCCAAGGGGCGGGGAGTTCGTTTTTGATACTTTCTTCAATCCCCATATCCCTTTCCATCCCCACATCTTTCACATCAATCCCCCCCCACCCTTGCCGACAGCACAAAAAAAAGCACCACGCAGCGCGCAGTGCCTTTCTGAGCTATGAAAACAAACTTAGCTACCACCGAAATATCCAGGTTTCCCTGGACACCCCGTCAATAACTGCCGCTAAGGTAGCGGGTTTAAGTAATCCGTGTCAAGAGTTTGACGAAAACTTTTCTTTTAATGCTAGATAGTTTCTCAGAATGAGCCGCCTAAGGCACTTATACTCAGCGCTACTACCGCTGTGTTAAAAGCGAAGCTGATGACGGCATGTAAAAGCGTCAGGTGGCGCATATCGCGGGCACGGATGGCGACATCGGCGGTTTGGGCGGCCATTCCGATGGTGAAGGCGTAGTAGGCGAAGTCGAGATAGTCGGGTTCGATGAGGCCGGTGGGGTGGTGCGTGTCGGGGAACAAGAGGCCCGGCGGCTGGCCGGGGTGCTCGTAAAATTTATGCGCGTATCGTAGGGTGAACACGGTGTGGGTTAGTGTCCAGGCCCCTATTACGGCCGTGACGGCGAGTAAGATGGCGCCGATTCGGTCGGAAGCGTCCATCGAGTGGCTGGCTTGTAGGAGAAGCACGACGGATAAAAGCGCCACTGCCGCGCCCACGATTACCATTCCCATGGTGATGACCCTGCCCGGGTCTTCGCGCTGCGCGAGCTTCTTGATTTGCGCCGGGGGGAGCGTCAGGATGGTCAGCCACGTCAGGCTGAGCGCGACTAGCGCGAACGCATCCCACGCCGCCACCGCCCGCACCGGCCACGCCGCCGCGCTCGGCCAGAGCCACGCGGCTACGCCGCTCGCGACCAACGCAATAGATAAGCGCGTAACGGCCTTCACGTGCGCCAACCGCTGCTTCAGGCCCGCATTGGGCGGTAGCAGCGGCTCAGAAGCCGGGCCGGAAGAAGGAGCCGGGGGAACAGCGGACGAATCTTTCATCAGCCCGAAGGACGGCACGGCCCGCCGAATCAGCCGCCCGCCGCACCCGTTACCGCGAAAAAGCGGGCGTTTTTACCGCTCGTTGAGCTGGTCGGCGGCGCGCTCGGAGAGGGTGGTGAGGACGTTCCGGGTCTCCGGCGATTCTACTTCGCTGCCGCGCTTGACGGGGCTGGCTTCGCCTTCAGAAGAGGCAGACGGCAGGAACCGATTGACGGCGCCCATCAGCCGGACCGTGGTAGACGGCGCGATGCCGTGCAAGGCACTCAGTAATTGCGCCGACCACCCGAGGACGGCCACCGGCTCGCCCCGGCGCCCGGCGTCGAGGATGGCATCGGCGGCGGATTCGGCGCTCATCGTGAAGAGCGGCAATCCGGCGGCGAGCTTGAACCAGCGGTATTCTTCGGCGTGACGGCCTTTGACCTGCGCTTGAATGGCACTGCCCGTCCGGAGCAGGCCGGGGCAGATGGTGGTGACCGTGACGCCGGTGCCCGCTAGCTCAGTCGCCCACGCCTCGCCCAACCCGACGAGCGCAAACTTAGACGTCGAGTACGCCGCCATGTGCGGAATAGCCACTTTTCCGCCCAACGAGGCAATGTTGATGACCCGCCCGAGGCCGCGCGCCCGCATCCCCGGCACCACGAGGCGCATCAGGTGCAGGGGGGCTTCGAAATGAATCTTCATCGCGTTGGAATAATCTTCCGGACCGAGGTTTTCGAGCGGCGAAACCTGAATCACGCCCGCATCGTGGAGCAGGACTTCAACCGGACCGAGGTCTATCTCGATTTGCCGCACGAGATTTTCGCGGGCGGCGGGGTCGGTCATGTCGGCGGGGTACATCCGGACGGTGGCGCCGGTGGCGGCCAACTCCTGCGCGGCGCGCGCCAGCTCGGCGGGGTCGCGGGCGACGAGCGCCAAGCGGGCGCCCTCGGCGGCGAGGCGGCGGGCCAGCATCAGTCCCAAACCGCGCGAACCTCCCGTGAGCAGGACGGTGCGGTTCGTGAAAGAATAGTCGGTGGCGGTGCGGGTGGCCCAGCGCGTGAGGGCTAAAGCGCCCAAACCGGCCAAACCGGCCCAAAGCAGCCGACGACCAGTATCAGAATTCGAGGATTTCATCCGGGAAAGTAGAGGGGGAGTACGCGAAAACCCGCGCGACGGTGTGGCTGCGCGGGTGCGCCCTCCTACGGATGCCGCGGCAAGGAGTTGGCGCCTACGGGTGTTCCGCCGTAAACCCGCACGCCAACACCTGCTGCCACGCCGCCGCGAGCCGACTATCGGCAGTATGCCAGAGCTTGAGCAGCGATTGCGACGGCCGCACGGGGCTGGTCGCGGCGCTGCCGCCGAGCAGAATCAACCCCAAAGCCAAGCGAAGAAAAACGGGGGCGAAGGGTTTCATAAGTCGCTGATTTTGTTGTGAATCCAACACGACAAAGGTCCGCTTCGGGGGGTACGGCAATCAATCCGGGCTGCTGGGTAATTTTTCCTTCCGGGCCAGCACGGAGAGCGGGTACGCGTTGGCCGCACTGCCCCGGCGGTCAGCGTCCGACGATACGGTAGGCGGAATGGCCGCGCCGCTTCGCGAAACTTTACGAACCTTCGTGGCGCGGGGGCGCGGTTTCGTCGGAAGCCGCCCCTGCGCCCTCATCACCGGCTATTATTCTTCCTGAACCTGCTGAACATGTCACTGAACCCGTCCACTCTCGCCTTGCTTACGCCGGAATTACTCGCGGAAGCCCTCCCCTACCCGGCCTACCGGGGGCTGTCCGACGCGCGTTTCGCCGAAGGCCGCTCCACGTCCGACGACCCGTATTTCAATACCCCGCAAAACATCGAGTACACCGGCCTGAACCTGAAACGAATGGACCGGCTGGAGCGCCTGCCGCCGCTCGAACCGGAAACGATCAGCGCCGCGCAGGCCTTGCCGCGGCCGGTTATGGCGCTCGTGATTACCGAATCGTGGTGCGGCGACGGCGCCCAGACCGTCCCCGTGCTGCACCGGATCGCGGAAGCGAGCAGCGGGCGCCTCCTCCTCCGCGTCATCCTCCGCGATAAGCACCCGGCTGTCATGGACGCTTTTCTGACGAACGGCGGGCGCTCCATCCCCAAAGTCCTTTTTCTCGACCCCGAAACCCGCGACCTCCTCGCGACGTGGGGGCCGCGCCCGGCGCCCGCCCAAACCCTCGTCGTGGAAGCCATCGCCACCTCAATGCCCTACGCCGAGCGCAACACCCAGCTCCACAGCTGGTACGCCCACGACAAAACGAAAACGACGCAGGCGGAAGTACGCGAGATTTTAGCCGCGATTTAGGGGGAGATGTGAGGGGGATGTGAAGATGTGATTCGATGTGGAGATGTGTTTCGATGGGGTTTGATGTGAAGCACGTCTTTCACATCGCCACATCCTTCACATTTCCTCTCACATCATTCCCATTCCTTACAATGCCCGACCGCGCTTCTCGTCTACCTCCACATCTTTCACATCTTTCACATCATTTTTCTCAAATGACTACTTCCAAGATTGCCCTCGTGACGGGCGGAAACCGTGGCCTCGGTAAAGAAATGGCCCGCAGTCTGGCGGCGCAGGGCACCGATGTGGTGATTACCTACCGCAGCAACGCGGCCGAAGCTGATGCCGTGGTGGCCGAGCTGCAAGCGCAGGGCGGCCGGGCGTTGGCCTTGCCGCTCGACCTCAACGACCTTTCCTCATACGCGGCGTTCGTGACTGACCTGACCGCCCGCCTGCAGCAGGACTGGCAGGCCGACGGTATCGATTATCTGGTGCAGAACGCCGGAATCGGCGGGAACGTGACGATTGCGAACGCCACCGAAGCGCAGTTCGATGAGATGCTCAACGTGCATTTCAAGGGCGTGTATTTCCTTACCCAACGCCTGCTGCCGCACCTACGCGACGGGGGCAGCATCGTAACCGTTTCGAGCGGCACGACACGCTTCGTGAACCCCGGCTACTCGATTTACGCGTCGATGAAGGGCGCCCTAGAAGTCTTCACGCGGTACCTCGCCAAGGAGCTGGGGCCGCGCGGCATCCGCGCGAACGTGGTGGCGCCCGGCCCCATCGAGACCGATTTCAACAACGCCGCCATCCGCTCGAACCCCGAATTGAGCGCCCGCTTGGGCAGCATGACGGCGCTCGGGCGCGTCGGGCAAGCCGATGATATCGGTGGGGTGGTGGCTTTCCTGTGCTCCGACGCCGCCCGCTGGGTGAACGGCCAACGAATCGAGGCGAGCGGCGGGATCAACTTGTAACTTCTGCGGAGAATCGACGAAAAATGCCCGACGCTCCACAATAAAAGCGGGCGATGCGGCATTCAGGGTCAATGAAAAAAATGGGTTTGCTCGTCGCCGGGCTGTTCAGCGCGACCACCGTTCTTGGGCAGAAGAAAGCGATTTTCCTCGACAGTCTCGGGCAGCGCACCACCTATGAGCTGCACTGGGCGCAGGTGGTAGGCGGCCGTTACCGCACTGTCTACGACCGCAAAACGCACCTCCGGACGCTGGTCCGCACGTCGCCCGCTGAGTTCGCGAAGGAGTTGGCCGCTACCGATGCCCGCATTCGGCGGCGCGACCGGCTCGGTACGTCGTTTCCGACTTTCGCACTGACCGACCTGGCTGGTCAGCCCGTGAGCAGTGCCGACCTAGCGGGCCGGGTAATCGTTATCAACTTCTGGTTCGCGGGATGCACCCCCTGCGAGATGGAGCGCCCCGAGCTGAACGCCCTGCGCCAGCACTACGCCACCGACGAGCGGGTGAGGTTTCTGTCGTTCGCGGCAAGCTCGCCGGAGCAGCTCCGGGGATTTCTGGCCGATCATCCGGTCCTGTACGATGTGGTGCCGCTGCCGAAGCCCGAGGTGGAGCGGCAGTTCGGCGTCAGCAACTTTCCGGTGAATGTCGTGCTCGACCGCGCCGGGCGCTACGTTTTCAACAGTGTGGGCACGGGGGTCGGCATTGGGCAGCTGCTGCGCCGCGAGATCGACGGGGCGCTGGCCCGGCCGTAGCGTTTTCCCGCAGATTTTCGCGGATTTTTCCCGCAGATTTTCGCGGATTGGCATCTGAGGCTTTGCTTTTCGTGCCAGCATACGACAACCGCCCGGTGGCTTTGGCTGCCGGGCGGTTGTCGTTGGTGGTGGCTGCGAAAAAGCAAGCAGATGCGGAGCGCCGCGCTGGTCTAAGCGGCGGCAGGGCGCCGAATTTTGCGCACCAGCGCCACCAGTCGCTCCACCACGAAGCCAATGGCCAGACCAGCCACGGCGCACGCCACGGCTTTCGCGAGCCAGGCCAGCGCCGGCCACGCGGCCAGCGCCCTTTCCAGATCCAGAAGCAGGTGGTGAGCGAACGGCAGGCCGTGGGCGATGATTTCGGCCCCGACCCAGAGCATGGCCGCCGTGCCCACGTAACTGAGCAGCTTGAGCAGGTGCGGCATAAAGCGCACGATGCCGCGCCCCAGCTTGCGCACGGGCGAGGAACCGCCCGTCTGTGCCAGATGAATCCCGAGGTCATCGGCTTTCACCAGCAGCCCCACCACGCCGTACACGGCCACCGTAATGAATACGGCGACGGCCAGCATGATGATCACCTGATTGAGCAGCGGCTGGCCCGTGACCTCACTGTAGGCAATGGCCATGATTTCGGCCGAGAGGATGATGTCGGTGCGCACGGCGCCGGCCACCCGCTCTTCCTCCAGCTGCTCGGGCGTCAGAACCGTGGCTTCGGCGTCGGTCGCCTCTTCGGCGGGCGGGTGGGCGCTGAAAAGCGCGTGCACTTTCTCGTAGCCCTCGAAGCAGAGGTAGGCCCCGCCCAGCATCAGGATGGGTGTGATGGCCCACGGCGCGAAGTAGCCGAGCAACAGCGCTCCCGGGCTGAGGAGAATGATTTTGTTGAAGAGCGATTTGCGGGCAATGCGGTAGATAATGCTTAGCTCGCGGGCCGGGTCAAGGCCGACGACGTACTTGGGCGTGACGGCCGTATCGTCAATCACGATTCCCGATACCTTGCCGCTGGTTTTGGCCACCTGGGCCGGCACGTCATCGAGGCTGGCGGCGGTCGCCTTCACCAGAGCTGAAACGTCATCGAGTAAGGCTACTAGGCCTGAGGGCATAAATCCGGTTTATTGCGTCAGATGGAAATCGAAAGCGGGCGGCGAAGCCGGGCCACGCGGTGCCTCTCTTACTGCGCCCGTGGCCGCCGCGTTACAGAACATCCTCAAAGTGCTCTTGGCCGAAAGTACCAGCCTGTCGCTCCTGATGGCCGAGGAGAGCGGTCGGTCCGCGCGGCCCGCGCGGGCGCCGAGGGCGGCTGGAAGCGGGGCGCCCCCCGGGCGTAGCAAACGGCGGCGATTCAGAATCTGCTGGGCCACGCCAGCATCATGCGCACCGAAATCTACCCGCATGTGGCGCAAAACAGGCGCCCACCTTCGCCGCTTGACACAATCGGACTCTGAACGCGAAGCTGCGGTTACAGACCCAATTCGGACTTGTAACCGCAACTCTCTTGCGCACTATTGAAAAATACCCGCAACTTTGTAGCACATCCAGTTGCGTCAAAATGGATGTTACCTGCTATATTAAGACGACAACGACAATGATTCAGACTTATCCAAATCCTTGGAACTTTCACAACACAGACAAGACACTTGTTTCGGCAGACAATTATCATAAGATTGCGTATTACGACCTAAATGAAATTGCAATGGGAGCTCCAATCGGTGGACAATGTTTTTTAGAGACTTCGGACAAGAAAAAAGTAAAAATACACGATTGGTGCGGTGGACCTCCAGCTTGGGAAACAGACGGACAATTATTAGCAATACCCATTTGGACACGAAAGCTTTTGAAAGGAACTGTTCAACAAATCGGCGTTTTAGACACAACGAATATGGAATTAAAAATATTTAAAAAAACATTCACAGTTCTTGACATTCGTTCTTTTGACAAAGCGACAATTTATGGATATGACAGCCCAATTCACAAGACCGAAACTGTAAGTTTTGACATCGAAAAGGAGAAATTTGACACAATAATTAAACTTACTAAATGAGAAACACAGCAGGTAACAGCCGTTTTGCAAAAGCGGGGTTTTCGTGCTTCTATGAAAGTGAAGTGCTAAATTCAAGCTTTCTGCATCTAAAGAAGTTTAGTGCTGAAAATCCCCGCCCGAACGCAAAGCCCGAAAACGTTAACAACCAGTAGTCTTCCGTTCGATCAACAATGATGTTCTCAAAAGCCTATCCACACATTGCATGGTGGATCGACAACCACGGTTGGGTGGAAATGGGCACCGATGCCTACAGCGAAAGCCTGATCAGACTACTTGATGAAGGCGGCACGTATTGGGAAGATGAAGTGGCGTCAACGCTTGATGAAGCAGTGCATAATGCTGAAAAATTTCTAAAGCAGGACTTGCCGCAACGCTTCGGCAACAGCTTCAACTTGTAGTTAGCCATACGGCAGCGTCGACCGTATGGCCAATCGTCGTTCCGCCCGTGCAAATGTGGCTTGTGCGGCAGCCCGACGGATTCGGTGTTGAGCTACGTCTATACGTGCCAGCGGTGCGCTTACTCGGGGGAGAAACTGTACCCGCACGGCAAAACCGCCGAAGACTCTAGGTATTGCCCCTACTGCAATCCCTGACCTACAGGCAGGCAGCCCGCGAAGCGTCAGGAGCAGAACGGCCGGACGTGGCGAGGGCGCCTCATCACGTCCGGCAGGCGCCTAACTTTGAGTCGCATTTTCACCATCCAACCCCAATCCCCCACTAGCTGATGTCGAACGCTTTTTTTCACGTGCCGGCGGCGCGTAACGAACCCGTCAAATCGTATGCGCCCGGCTCGGCGGAGCGCGCTGAGCTGCAACAGATGATTCGGCAGATGAAGGCCGAAACGGTGGATGTGCCGATGTTCATCGGCGGGCAGGAAGTGCGGACGGGCAAGACGCAGCGCCTCTCGCCGCCGCACGACCATAAGCACACGCTCGGTCATTTCCACGAAGGCAATGCCGGGCACGTAGCGCAGGCCATCGATGCGGCCCTCGCGGCGCGCACGGCTTGGGCCGCGATGCCGTGGGAGCAGCGGGCAGCGGTTTTCCTGAAAGCTGCCGACCTCCTCGCCGGACCGTGGCGCGCGCGGATGAATGCCGCGACGATGCTCGGACAAAGCAAGAATGCGTTCCAAGCGGAAATCGACGCCGCGTGCGAGTTCATCGACTTCCTGCGGTTCAACGTGCAGTACATGACGGAAATTTACCGGGGTCAGCCCGATAGCTTGCCCGGCATCTGGAACCGCGTGGAATACCGGCCGCTCGAAGGCTTCGTGTTCGCGCTGACGCCGTTCAACTTCACCGCCATCGCCGGAAACCTGCCCACTGCCCCTGCCATGATGGGCAACGTAGTGGTCTGGAAACCTGCCAACACGCAGATTTATTCGGCCCACGTGCTGATGGAGCTGTTCCGCGAAGCGGGGCTGCCGGATGGCGTTATCAATCTGGTGTTCGTGAGCGGCCCGACGGCGGGCGACGTCATCTTCAAGCACCGCGAGTTTGCGGGCATCCACTTCACCGGCTCGACCGGCGTTTTCGATTCTATCTGGCAGACCGTCGGCGCGAACCGCGGGATGTACCGCTCGTACCCGCGCCTAGTGGGCGAGACGGGCGGCAAAGACTTCGTCATCGCGCACCCATCGGCCCGCGCCGAAGCGGTGGCGGTGGGCCTGTTGCGCGGCGCGTTCGAGTATCAGGGGCAGAAATGCTCGGCCGCGAGCCGCGCGTATGTGCCCGCCTCGCTGTGGCCCGCCGTCAAGGAAAAGCTCGTTCACGACCTGAAAACCGTGCGGATGGGCGACGTGCAGGATTTCACGAACTTCGTGAATGCCGTAATCGACGAGAAATCGTTCGATAAGCTCGCTAAGTACATCGACTCGGCGAAGGCTGATTCGGGGGTGGAAGTAGTGGCGGGCGGCACGTACGATAAATCCGTCGGCTACTTCGTCGCGCCAACCGTGCTGCGCGTCGACGACGCCAAATACGTCACGATGTGCGATGAGCTGTTCGGCCCGGTCCTGACGATTTACGTCTACGAAGACGCGAAATGGGCCGAAACGCTCCGCCTCGTCGATGAAACCTCGCCGTATGCCCTCACCGGCGCCGTGTTCGCGCAGGACCGCGCCGCGCTCCTCGAAGCCGAGCGCGCCTTGGTGAACGCCGCCGGCAACTTCTACATCAACGACAAGCCGACCGGCGCCGTCGTGGGGCAGCAGCCGTTCGGCGGCGCCCGCGCTTCCGGCACCAACGACAAAGCCGGTTCCAGCCTGAACCTGCTCCGCTGGGTTTCGGCCCGCTCGATCAAAGAAACCCTCGTGCCGCCCACCGATTACCGCTACCCCTTCCTCGGCGACGACGCCGTAGGGGCCGCGCACGAAGGGGCGATTTAGCCCGCACCGTGCAGGTCGCGCACGTATCCCGCACGTAGGGGCGCGGCCTTGTGCCCGCCCGTCCGGGCAACGCAGGAATAGATACAGAAAAGGCGTCCGTCGGCAGTGGCCCGGCGGACGCCTTTTTTGTTTCGGGGCCGTATGCAGGGTTCTCACCCCTTCCCCTGAATGAATTTCCGCCTGAACCTGCCGGAGCTGGAAGACCAGCCGTGGCTCCCCGCGCCGATGCGCGCCGGGATGCTCGATGTGCTGCGCTGGGCGATTGAGCGGGCGGGGGTTTACGAGCATATCGTGCCGATGCTCGCCGAGGCGATGCGGCGCAGCGGCGCGACCGGCATCGTCGATTTAGGCGCCGGGGGTGGCGGCGGGATTCGCGGCGTGCAGCGCGGGCTGACGGGCGCGCTCGGCCACGCGGTGCCCGTCACGCTCACCGACCTGTACCCTAATCTGCCCGCGTTTCAGCTCCTGCAAACCGAGGCGGGCGGGGCCATCAGCTACGTGGCGGAGCCGGTGGATGCGACGGCCGTTCCGCAGAATCTACCGGGTTTTCGGACTGTCTTTTCGGCTTTTCATCATTTCCCGCCCCCACTGGCGCGGCGCGTCCTGCGCGGCGCGGTGGAAGCGGGCGAAGGCATCGGCATTTTCGAGGGTGCCGGGAAGCACGGCTGGGAATTGCTGGTGGTCTGGCTCGTTTTTCCGCTGCTGACACTGCTGATTACGCCGTTCCTGCGCCCGTTTCGGTGGAGCCGTCTCGCCCTCACCTACCTGCTGCCGCTGATTCCGGCCGGAGTGGTCTGGGACGGCACCGCGTCCTTGCTGCGCCTCTACCCGCCCGCCCACCTCCGTCGCCTCGCCGCCGAAGCCGACCCCGACGGCCGCTACGAGTGGCAGAGCGGGACGCTGGCCGCTGGTTTCGCGCGCAGCGTAACGTATCTGGTGGGGGTGCCGAGGGTGGGGAAAGCGGCCTAACCGCTTCATAATCAATTCCAAAAGCCAACAAACTGAGCAAACCGCTCAGGTACGAAGCGGCCGGGAAGCTCAAAAAAGTGTCGGATTTTCGTCGAAAACTGCGCTTTTTTCGACGAAAAGTGGGCAAAAGTTGACGAAAATCGGCCACTTTTCGTCGAAAACTGGACAAAAGTTGACGAAAAGTGCGCAGTTTTCGTCGAAAAATAACCAAAAGTTGACGAAAACTGGCCGGTTTTCGTCGAAAACTGGGCAAAAGTTGACGAAAACTGGCCGATTTTCGACGAAAAAAGCGGAAAAATTTCAGCTTTGCCGCTCCCCGTTTTGACGCGGGGCTCCGGCCCGGTGTCGGCTATGCGCAGGTCTCTGGACCTGCCACAGGATCATTCGTAGGGGCGTGGCCTTGCGCCCGCCCGCATGCGGTTGCGTTATTTCCCGCTACAGCGGCTGGGGATGATGGGCGGTCCGGAGCCACATGCGGGCGGGCACTAAGGCCACGCCCCTACGGGAATGCAGGGTCGTGTTGCCATTAGGGTGGGTTACAAGGGCGGTTCGACGCGCATCTATTCTCCGCAAATCTTATTGTAAATGAAAGACGCCCTTCGCCTGCTCCGCATCCCGTTCAGCGTGTATCTGATGCCGGTGTTCTGGTTTGCGCTGGCGTTTGTGCCGGTGTGTTGCTCCACTCCGCCGAAAGATCTGATTGGCCCGGAATCGGGTTTTTACTGGGATGCCTCGATTTGGCGCGCCGTTGCCGTCTTTTTGATTCTGCACCTGCTGGTTTACCCCGCCTCGAACGGCTTCAACTCGTTGCACGACCGCGATACCGGGCCTATCGGCGGGTTGGCGGCTCCCCCGCCGCCGCCGCCCGTGCTGCGGTGGCTGGTGCTCGGGCTGGATGTGCTGGCTTTAGGGCTGGCGGCGTGGCTCGATTGGCGGTTTTTCGGCCTTTTGCTGAGTTATATCCTCGTGTCAAGGGCGTATTCGGCGCCGCCGCTGCGGTTGAAGGCGCGGCCGTTTCTGGGGACGGCGGCGGTGGTCATTTTTCAGGGATTGGTGACGTATCTGGCGGTGCAGGCGGGCAGCGGCGTGCCGACTAATTACCTGTTTTCGGGCGTCAATCTGGGCGCGGCGGCTGGGACTAGTCTGCTGCTGCTCGGCTCGTACCCGCTCACGCAGATCTATCAGCACAACGAAGACGCCGCCCGTGGCGACCTCACGCTCAGCCGCGTTTTGGGGGTGCGCGGCACCTTTCGGTTTGCGCGCATTCTGAGTTTTGTGGGCGCGGCGTATGTGATTGGTTTGGGTTGGTGGCCGCGGGTTATCATCAGTAAAACGCTCGCTTGTCGTCCATTTCTGCAAGGTCCTTTTTTAGAGGAGTGGATTCCGAAAGGAATCCCGATCACTGTCATTTTCGGCCTCTGGATGCTCCCGACCGCGTTATACGTGGCCCGGTGGGAGCGCCGGGTGCTGGCCGGGCAAGCACCGACGCACGCAGAGGCGATGGGGCTAAATAAGCTCGCTAGCTTGAGTGTGAGTGCGTTTTTTGGGTTGTTTGTGGTGTGGGAGTTGTGGATGATGAGGGGGTT
>JANNMJ010000072.1:0-4050 GCA_031397815.1 Hymenobacteraceae bacterium | reverse complement strand
CGGCGGGCGAGGATCCAGGCCCGTAGGGACGCCTATTGGCGTCCACGCGGTTGTGCGGATTTAGGATAGGCCGAACCGGTTGGGTTTTGGCCGAACCGGTTGGGTTGTTGGACGCCAATAGGCGTCCCTACGCGGTTGGTTGTGCGGTGGGCGACGGTATGGGCACGTAGGGACGCCTATTGGCGTCCACGCGGTTGTGCGGATTAGGATAGGCCGAACAGGTTGGGTTTTGGCCGAACCGGTTGGGCTGTGGTGGACGCCAATAGGCGTCCCTACGCGGTGGTGGCCCGCCCCGCCAACACGTGCGCCAATGCGCCGCCCGGCCGGGCGTATGGCACGAATACCGTGGCGCACTGCGCGAACAGCCATTCGTTGAGGGCGCGGGCGGCGGCGGCTCCGCGCAGCTTGCGGCCGGTGAGGGGGGCCACCAGCACCAGCCGCCCCGCAGCCACTGCTGCCTGATGGGCAGGGGCCAAGGCGCCCGGCAATGCCCCTTTACACACCCATACCACCACCGGCGCCGCCGCTGCACCATTGCCGAGCACGGGCGCCAGTAGGTAATGCAGGGCGTCCTGCTCTAACCGGCTCTCGAACCCGGAGGCCACCACGGCCCCGGCCTCGCGCTGCGCAATGGCCCACTCGTAAGTAGGCAGCACGGCCCCCGCCGGAAACCGCCGACTGCACGCCAACGCCACCAGCGGGCGCTGACCCCACCACCCGGCATCACCCAGCACCGGGAACGGAAGCAACGAAAGAGTAGAGGGCATAAGGGGCGCTAATCGTCGGCGTCCAACTCGGCGCCCATCCGATACTTGATGTCGTAGTTGATGATGAAGTCTAGCTCTTCTGGGGTGAAACCGTAATGCTCAGCGAGAATGGTGTCGATTTGGTCAGCTATCGGTTTACATTGTTGAGGAAAATACTTTCGATATTTTTTAACTGTACCATCTTTTTTATTTTCAACCTGCCAAATAGCAAGCTCTTCAAGGCGCTCAAGATACTGTGACGCTAGCTTTTGCAATTTTGTCTGATTGCCAGCTTCGATGGTAGCTACATCGAGCGGGAATCTGCCAATGTCTCCCTTGGAAAGGTGATAGCAATCTGAAAGGAGTATCCAGTAGTAATAAAAAAGGGTAGAATTTACAAGGGAAATTAAGATAAGAGAACTGCTTTTGCTGGTAGTGTTGATTTCGCTTACTGTGGAAGATTTTTCTTGTATTCCATTTTTAAAATATGGGGGGGGGATTTGAAGGCTAGTTTGTAAAAAAAATTACCCATGTTTCGGTAGTAAAAAACGCTCTTGGTGCCAAAAGAGGCTGATATTGATAGTTTGCCTGAGTAAATCTTTGTTATAATAGACTTTTCGATGGTGTCGTTTAGGCGTGCCATTTCGCTGTTGATGTGTAGCGCGCCTTGGTAGTAAATGTTTTGCAGTAGATGAGCGCGCTCACCCACAAAGCTTCGGTAGTACTTAGTGGTGAGAGTTGTAGGTTTAGTGTTGGTAGTTTTTTGTTGGAGAACGATAGAAAGCTGCACTTTTACACCTACAAAAAGGACAGTAGGATTTGAGGTAGCTTCAAAATTGCTCACAAGTAGTAGGGCACTGTTGGAATTGTAAATGTTTTGCAAGGCTTGCATTCTCTTGGTAGAGAAAGAAGCAAGGGGTACAATAAAACAGCTGTAAGCTTTTTCTTTTAAGATTCGCAATGAAAGCTCCATGACGTTTGCGTATAAGTTACCGCACGTCTCGGTTTTGTATCCGCTTATTCTGTAAACGTTGCGTACCTCAGCATACTCCACATAAGGCGGATTTCCAATAATCACATCAAACCCCCCGCTTCCACTGATAATCCCGTAAAACTCCGCGAACCAATGGAAGGGCTGGTAGCGCTTACAGAACTCATCGTACTTGATGGTTAGGTTCTGCTTGTGAAGCAGGCGGTTCATCCGGGCTTTCAGCTCATCGGATTTGGTGCGCAGCTCTTCTTTCGCCTCGTGCAACTCTTCGGAAGAGCCGGGAGCATCGGTTTGGAGGGTTTTGAAGTGTTGGTAGGCGCGAGCCACTACATCGCTCTGCTCTTTGATTTGGGGGATTTCGCCGTCGAAATCGAGAAAGGCTTGGGAATCCAGCTCTTTCGCGGTGGCAAACCCCACCAACGTATTCCCTGCCCGGATATTGAAGTCAACGTCGGGCAGCGGTTCCAGCCCGAGATTATCGGCGGCGTAATCCGGTTCGCCGAGGGTGGACATTAATTGCAGGAAGAGGCGGACTTTGGCGATTTCGACGGCCTCGTGCATCAGGTCTACGCCGTAGAGGTTGCGCAGGATGATGGTTTTGGTGATGTAGTACTCACGGTTGGGGTGCTGCCCAATTTCGTCGCGCACGCGCTTCATCCCTTCTACTACGGTCTTCTTGGTGCGCAGGACTTTCGGGTTGGCCAGCTCCGGCAGGAAAGCGGCCATCCGGTCGAGGCAGGCTTCGTAAATCGGCTCCAGAATGTTGAGGGCGGCAAACAGGAATGCGCCGGAGCCACAGGTAGGGTCGAGGACGGAGAGCGAGCGCACCGAGTCGAAGCACGCCCACACCCACTCGGGGTTACCGGCGTTGTGGATGGCATCTTCCACGAACTGCCGCACATTGAGGTTGAGCGTGATGAGGGTATTGATGCTCGTGACTTCACCGGCCAATAGTTGACGCTTGGCGTCGTAGTAGCGCTCGCGGCGGGCGATGGTTTCGCGCCAGATTTCGGTCGGCAGGCCGTATTCCTCGGGCGTCGTCTTGTTCCAGTGGGGGGTGCGGGCGGCCACATCCGTGCGGCCCGCTTCGATTTCGGGCGGTAGCTCGTGCCACGTGCCGTGGCGTTGGGCGGGGTAGAAATAGCGGTCCGGGTCATCGACCAACAGGTTCCACACTTCCGGCCCGTGCGCCACGGGGTGGGTGGCATGGGCCGCGATGCGGTCGAAGAGTGCCGGGACGATGCAGTTACGGGCGATGTAGCCCGTTACGTCTTCCTTGGTGTAGTAGGCGCCCATCGCGGCGCGCTCGTTGATGTAGCGCTCGAAGATGTACCCGAGCACATCGGGGTTGATGTGCTTACCGGTAGCGGTTATGCGGGTATCGAGGTGCCATTCCCAAGCCGAGAGGAATTCGAAAACCTTCTCGAACGCCACATCGGGGATACTGAGCTTAGGGTGCGCTTTTTCGAGCTGATGCTGCTCGAAGAGGCCGCCATTGAGGTACGGCACCTGCCCGATGAGGGCTTGCAGCTTGGCATCATGGGGGGTAGGCTCGTTGAGGCCTTCTTGAAACAGCCGCCGCAGGAACGACTTGTAGAACGAGTGAAACTTGTTTTTCCCGACGAGGGCCTCGCAGCGGTCGAGGCGGTCTTGGAGGTAGTTTTTGTTGTTGTCGAGGTAGCCCTGTGCCTGAATGAAGTACAGGAACATCAGCCGGTTGAGCATCAGGGAAGCGTACCAGCGGCGCGGCTCGTCGTCTTCGCCTTTCTTCACGACGGGCAGACCTTCAATCTGGGCCATAAACGCCTTGTGTTGGGCGCTGAACTGCGTGTAGAACCGTTTCGTGACGGCCTCGGCATTGGTGGCGAATGCCGCCCGCGTGCGTTGCCGCACATCGGAGAGGGTGAGGCCTTCTTCTTCGTCGAGGGCGAACCCGAGGCCCGTCACGCGTTGCCAGAGCAGGCGGGGCGTTTGGTGGTGGGCGTACTCGGAGGTGAAGTAGCGCTTGGTCTTATCGGGGTCGCGGACGATGAATTGCCACACCTGCCGCTGCTGGGCGGCATCGAAGAAGATGGCTACGTGCTCGTAATGGCGCTTGGTGAGCTGCTCATCCAGCGAACGGCGCATGGCGGCATCGGGGAGGCGGTCGCAGACGAAGACGAGAAACTCGCGCTTTTCCGCCACCACCCGAAAGACAAACTCCTCGTCGCCGACCACGGTGCGGAAGGAGGGGGCCTTCGCGGGACGGTCCCAGCCAAGCTCGTTGAAAAGGGTTTTGTAATCAAAGGCGCGTAGCAGCTCGGTAAAGCGCGC
>JANNMJ010000066.1:0-30886 GCA_031397815.1 Hymenobacteraceae bacterium | reverse complement strand
CCGGTTTCGTCCAATCGTCGTAAGCGGCGGGTAGCGGCCACCACGCCGGAGCTGGCAAAATCAAAGGCGCAATTGGAGCGCGAAAAGCGCGATAACGAGCGCAAAGCGCAGGAAGCCAACCGGATTCTCGCCCAAACCCGGCAGCGCAAGGAAGCGTCGCTTGGGCAGCTCAACGCATTGCAGGAGAAGATTACGGTGCAGCAAAGCGTCATCGGCACGATTGCGTCCGAAGTCCGTTACCTCGACCGCGACGTTTCGCATACGCAGGAGCACGTCGGCTCGCTGCGGCTCGATCTAGCGGCATTAAAGCAGGAATACGGGCGGATGATTTACGCCGCGTCTAAATCGACGAACGCCACTGACAAGCTGATGTTTTTGTTCGCGGCGGAGTCTTTCAACCAGTTCGCGATGCGGCTGCGCTACCTGCGCCAGTACTCCGACGTCCGGCGCCGCCAAGCCGCGCAGATTGCCAACACCCAGCAAACCCTCGAACAGCAGCTCAACAGCCTGACCCGCAAGCGCGCCACCAAGCAGCAGCTTTTAGGGGCGGAAGTGGCTGAAAAAACCAATCTGGTCAGCCTGAAAACCGAGCAGAATCAGGTAGTGCAGCAGCTCAGCCAACAGGAAGAGCAGCTCAAGCGCGAAGTCGCGGAGCGGCAGCAAGCCATCACGCGCCTCGATGGTCTGATTGCCGAAAAAGTGCGCGCCGAGATTGCCCGGGCCGCCCGCGCCGCCCGCTTAGCCGCCGCCCGCAAAGCCGCGGAGCGCCGCGCCGTCGAGCGCCGCACCAACGAAGCCACCGGCGAAACCCGCCCCCCCACCGCCGCCGAAGAAGCCGCCGAGACGGCCGCCGCCGAAGCCGCCGAATCGGAAGCGACCGAGGCCAGCGGCTCCCGCGCCGCCCGAATGGCGCTCACGCCGGAAGCCACGCGGCTCTCCGCGTCGTTCGCAGGGAACCGGGGGCGACTTCCGTGGCCGGTCAGCCGCGGCTTCGTGGCTGAGCATTTCGGGCGCCACCGCCACGCCGTCCTAAAGAACGTGACCGTCGAAAACCACGGAATCGACATTCAAACCGCCAACGGCGAGCAAGCCCGCGCCATTTTCGACGGCCGCGTGCTGACCGTCGCGCAGGTGCCGGGGATGAATACCATCGTGATGATTCAGCACGGCGAGTATTTCACGGTCTACGCGAAGCTCCACAACGTGCGCGTGAGCAGCGGGCAAACCGTCCGGCTCCACGACCCCATCGGCACCGTCTTCACCGGTCCTGATGGCACCACCGAGCTACAGTTTCAGCTCTGGCGCAACTCCACCGACCTCAACCCCGAGGCGTGGCTCGGTCGGCGCTAAGGCGCCGCTAGAACGCCAACCGTCGGCGCCACTTCAAGCCCAGTTTCCTTGCCGTACGGGCAAAAAAAAGCACCCCACAATGGTGGAGTGCCTTTCTGAGCTATGAAAACAAACTTAGCTACCACCGAAACGTCCGGTTTCCCGGACACCCCGTCAATAACGAGAGTAAAAGTCGGCAGACTTAACCAAAGTTCCAAAAAACAAGGGGTGAAATTGTCAATTTATCCGGTGAACGACTGAAATTGGGGGGTAAACGTAACGGCGGGCTACATGGTATCTTTGTCAGACTACAAAAACGGTGTCGTTCGACCCGAATTTTAGTAGGTTCTTACTTACTTACCTTGCTGCTATGGGATGTGGATCCTGTTCCACTGGAGGCGGCTGCTCAACGGGCGGCTGTGGTTCCAAAGGCGGCTGCTCGTCGGGCGGCTGCAACCGACTGAATGTATTTGATTGGCTGAGTGATATGACCTCGCCGGGTGTGGGGGTCGAGGAGTTTGAGATGGTGGAGCTGCGCTTCAAAGGCGGGCGCAAGGAGTTCTACCGGAATCGGCAGCACTTGTCGCTCACCACCGGCGACGCCGTGGTCGTGGATATGCCCGGTGGCGGGTGGCACGTGGGGCACGTCTCGCTCAAGGGCGAGCTGGTGCGCTTGCAGATGAAGAAGAAAAAGGTGGAATCAGGGCCGGAAATCAAGCCGATTCAACGCCTCGCCACCGAAGACGACCTCACGAAGCTGCGCGAAGCCCGCGAGCAGGAGCCGACGACGATGTACCGCGCCCGCACCATCGTGGGCGATATGCGGCTCCAGATGAAGCTCTCCGACGTGGAGATGCAAGCCGACCGCTCCCGCGCCATCTTCTTCTATTCCGCCGAAGACCGCGTCGACTTCCGCGACCTCGTCCGCCGCCTCGGCGACGACCTGCGGACGCGTGTCGAGATGCGCCAAATCAGCCTTCGACAGGAAGCGGGCCGCATCGGCGGCATCGGCTCGTGTGGCCGGGAGCTGTGCTGCTCGACGTGGCTGACCGATTTCAAAACCGTCAGCACGACGGCGGCGCGGTATCAGCAGCTTTCGCTCAACCCTGCGAAGCTCGCCGGGCAATGCGGTCGCCTCAAGTGCTGCCTCAATTACGAGCTCGACACGTACCTCGACGCCATCAAGGACATTCCGTCCGTAACGCGTCCGCTGCTGACCACCAACGGGGAAGCTTTCTTGCAGAAGACCGACATTTTCCGCGGCCTGATGTGGTTCGGCTTCAAAGGCGATAGCGAATGGCACCGCCTACCGGCCGCCCGCGTCCGCGAAATCGTGGAGATGAACAAGCGCGGCGAACGCCCCGACACCCTCATGCTCGCCCCCGAGCCGAGCGCCGTGCCGGAAGCGGAAGTCGCACAAGTAGAAGGCTCCCTCGAACGGCTCGACGATAAATTCTCGGTTTCGACAGGGAAAAAGAAGAAGAAAAAGAAGAAGGACGGCGGCATCCAAGCCGCTGGCGCCCCTGCTGAACGCAAGGACAAGCCGCGCGAGCGCAAGCCGGAAAACCGCGACCCAAATCGCGAGCGCAAGCCGAAGCCGCCCAAAGAAGCCCGCGTCGGTGGTCCGGAAATCCCCAAAGACCCCAACCGCCCGGCGCCACCGGAGCGCGTTGCCAAAGCGCCCGGCGAGCCCGGAGCACCACGTCCGCCGCGCCCCCCACGTCCCGAATCCGCTGGCCCGCCCCGCGAACCGCGTGAGCCACAGCAAGCACGAGAACCGCGTGAACCCCGCGACCCGCAACAGCCGCGTGAGCCTCGTGAACCCCGCGACCCGCAACAACCCCGCGAGCCACGCGAACCACGCGATCCGCAACAACCCCGCGAGCCACGCGCCGACGGTTCCCCTGATAGCGCTAACCGGCGGCGGCGCGGTGGCCGTGGCCGTAACGGCGGACGGCCGGATGGCCCGGCGGCGCCTTCTCCAGCAGCTTCCTAACGATGCGCGCGCTCTTATTCAGTCTGGCAGTCGCAGCCGGTGTGCTTACGCTCACCGGCTGCGACCGCAACCGCGTATTTGAAGAAAATACCGACCTGAAAGATTACGTGTGGCGCGTCACCGACCGCCCCACGTTCTCCTTCCCGATTACCGACACGGCGGCGCGTTACACGGTCTACCTCAACGTTCGCAACACCACGTCTTACCGGTTCTACAACCTCTTCGCGAAGCTCACCATTACCCGCCCCGACGGTAGTATCATGAGGCGCAAGCTGTACAATATGAACCTCTTAGACCCCATTACCGGCGAACCGCTCGGCAAGGGCACCGGCGATATCTTCGACCACCAGTTCGTCGCGATTCAGCACCTGAAGTTTCCACAGGTGGGCACGTACAAGGCCGTGACCGAGCAGTATATGCGCGTCAGCGTGCTGCCCGATATTATGGCGATGGGCCTGCGCGTGGAGCGCGAGCAGGCGCCGGGCGAAGCGGCCGCGAAATAGCCGCCCACTCTGTCGGTTAGGCAGAATTGTAACCTCGGCGCGCGTCTGACAGTAAGGGGCACGATACCGGTCACCCCATTTTCCCTCCGGTTCCTGCTGCCATGATTAAGCCCTTTACCCTATGAAGCTCGCGCTCGAAATCTTCGGCTGCCTGCTGATTGTAGTGGCGCTGCTGCCTTTTGCGCGCACGTACCGCTGGTGGGTGCGGGTGTGGGATTTCCCACGCGTACAGATTGCAATCGGCATCCTCGCCGTGCTCGCAACTTATACTTGGAACTATGGCTGGGGCGACGGCTGGCAGCTGGTATTCGTCCTGACGATGGTGGGCGCGTTGCTGGGCGAGGCGTTTCATATCCGGCGCTTCACGCCGTTTTGGCGCATTCAGGCGCTCGGCACGAAGGAGAAATCGCCGAAGAACTCGTTTAGTCTGTTGGTTTCGAATGTGCGGATGGAGAACAAGCGGTATGGGCGCTTCCTTCAGCTCGTCAAGGATAACGACCCGGATATCCTGCTCGTCAATGAGCCGGATGAAACGTGGGCGCGGCACCTCGCCCCGACGCTGCACCCGCGCTATCCGCACCGCATCGAGTGCCCGCTGCCGAATACCTACGGGATGATTCTGTACAGCAAGTTTCGGCTTCTGCACCCGCGCGTCCGCTATTTGGTGGAGCAGGATATTCCGTCGTTCCGCGCGACTGTGGCGATGCCCGCCGGGCACACCTTCGAGCTGTTCACGGTGCATCCGCAGCCGCCGCAGTTTCTGCGCAACACCGATACCCGCGAGGCCGAGCTACTGCAAGTGGCGCGCGAAGTAGCCTCGACGGGTCGGCCGAGCATTGTGGTGGGTGATTTGAACGACGTGGCGTGGTCGCGCACGACCAACCTGTTCCGCCGCCTCAGCGGGCTGCTCGACCCGCGTATCGGACGGGGTTTTTACAACACGTACAACGCGTTCGTCCCGTTTTTCCGCTATTCCCTCGACCACATCTTCTATTCGCCCGGTTTTCGGCTGATTCGGCTGAAAAAACTTGGGTTCTTTGGGTCTGACCACTTCCCCATGCTCATCCGCCTCACCTACGAGCCGACCGTGGCGTACGAGCACGAGGTGCCCGAGCCGGATGTGGAAGAGGTGCAGGAATCCCACGAGATGATTCGCGACGGGCTGGAAACCGCCCGCGAAAACGGCACCGCCGCCGGAGCCGCTACCGCCGCCAACGCTGCCCCAGCCGCCCCGGAAGACGCCGCGACGGTTGCGTAATCCGTCGGAAAGAATAGGCCAAAAAAAAGCCCCGTACCAGCTCAGGAGCTAGTACGGGGCGTTCAGCAGTGCGCGGGGCGCTTACTGCACACGGGCCACATTGACGGCATTCGGGCCTTTACGGCCTTCCTGCACTTCGAAAGTCACGCGGTCGTTCTGGCGGATCTCGTGGACGAGACCGCTGACGTGTACGAAGACATCTTGGTTCGTGTCTTCATTGGTAATGAAGCCGAAGCCTTTCTCTTCGTTGAAGAATTTTACTTTGCCAGTGGGCATAACGAGGGTATTAAAAACGTGTCAAAGATAACGACAACGCACCAATCTGCCCGCGTTCCAACTTTGCCATTGCGCCGCCCGTAGACGCAGCAGCGCCGGGCGCGACATCCCGACCGGCCCCTTTTGCTATGCCTACGCCTGAGCCAAACAATCCGCAAAACCCCACCAACGCGCCCACAGACCCGAATCCGACGAACGCGCCGACCAATCCGAACCCTACCAACGCCCCGCAAGACAGCGGCGCGCCCACGCCCCAAACGCGCGGACAAAATCCGGATAACTCGCACGAAAATGCCGAACAAGGCGTCGGGACCACCACCACGCCCGACAATGCCACCCAGCGCGGCGGCTACGCAGGCGCCGCCCAAGGCCCGTACGATAACCGCGACGGCTCCCCTCGGCCCGAAGGCGGTGGCCAAAGCGACCCCGCCGCCACCAACGCATCCAACGACACCGGCGACCGCGACGGCTACACCAACGAGCAAGCCCGCAATGGCAGCGCCGAGCAAGGCACCGGCTCGCGCGGCGGCTCCTACAACGACCAAAACGCCAACGCTCCCCACGCCACCGGAGCTGGACGTAATGCCGACGATTCTCAATCGACCACGGGCGCCGCAAGCGGCCTCGTGAACACCGGTCCCGACCAGCAACGGACGGAGCAAAAAACCAGCGGCGACGCCGACCGCGACGTCGATAGCGGCGGCGCCAGCACCGGCCGCGCCCCCGACACCAGCGAGCGCGTATAAGCCGCCCGGCGTCGCCCGACGAGCCGCCAACGAAAAAAGCCTCGCGCCTGAAGCCTCTCAAAGGACTTCGGGCGCGAGGCTTTTGCTTTCAGCCGAGCGCGTGATACGTTACGGCTTCTTCTGCGCCTCGAACATTTTCCCGTTCTCGTTGGAGAACACGAAATTGGTGTTGCTCACGAACGTCAGGGCTTCGGCTTGCCCGGCGGAGCTGAGGGAGATGCGGGCGCGGTGACGGTCAAAAACGGGTTGATTGGGGTTGCCTTCGAAGAGGTAGGCGAAGCCGTAGCCGAGCAGGGCGACGGTGCGGCCGTCGGGGCTGATGTCGGCGGCGGTGATCCAGGTTTCCAGCTCGATGCTATCGCGCAGGGTGGCGACGTAGGTGCCGGGGTGCGCTGGCAGGGTGTATTGCTTCGTCCAGAGACCGCCTTTCCCACGGTTCTTCGAGAACAGATGCAGGGTATCGGAAGCGAAATAAAAGGCTTCACAATCGAAGTTGCGGCCGGCTTTGCGCGGCGGAAACTTGTGCTGGTCAGGGTAGCTGAACCGGATGGTGTCGACTTTTTCCGGGTGCGCGGGGTCGAGAATGAAGATGCGTAAATCGCGCCGCGAATTGAGGTTGTTGCCGAAATCGCCGATGAAAATACGCCCTTGCGGGTCGCGGGCGAGGTCTTCCCAGTCGCGGTTACTGGCGGCTTCAACGGTCAGTGTTTGCAGCAGAGCGCCGTCCCGACTTACCCGATACAGATTATTCGGCGAGCCGCCGTCGCCGTGCGTCCAGAACTCGGTGGCGGCGGGGTTGACAAGCGCCAAACCGCTGCTCTCGGCCACTTCGTGCTTCCCGAGCTTCCCTATTTGACCAATCTCGTACGATTCAGTGGCATCCACCGCCTCGCCGCGCTCCGAGCGCGCCGGACCGCAGCCCGCCAACAGGGTATGAAAAAAAACGTAGATAGAAAACAACCGTGCAGTCATAGGCGCAAAGAAACGCGCTCGATGCAGCTGGGGTTGTCGGGCCGAAGAATCTATTCGGGTGCCTCTACCGGTCAGGATGCTTCCCGTCGCCCCCGGCGCGCCTACCGGAACGCCAGATACGGCAGCATCTTCTGATACGCGGCATCTTCGAGGATGCGGATCTGCCGCAAATCTTCCGCCTTCGCGAACGGCCCGTGCTGCTCGCGGAACGCCACGATGACGCGCGCCAGCCGGTACCCCACATACGGATGCATCCGCAGCTCCTCGGCCGTTGCCGAGTTGATGGCGAGCGGCCGGGGCCGAAAATCGGCCGCTACGTGGCCGTACTTACGCAGGCTATCGAGCAGCGGCGCATCCAAGCCCCACACATCAGCGAGCTGGGCGGGCGAGACAAATCCGCCGAGTTTTTCGCGTAGCTCTACAATGCGGGCGGCGCGGCCACGGCCGATGCCCCGAAGCTGCATCAGCGTGGTGGTATCGGCGGTGTTGAGGTCGAAAGCGGACATCACGCGCGGCTTGCGGGCAAACGCAGGGCGGGCGGCGGCACCGGCAGCGGGCTGGTCGGGCGCATAGCGGTTGGGGGCGCCCGCAGTGGGCGCCGCACCGGCCTGCGCGGGTCGGCCGAAGGCTTCAGCGCGGCTGGGGAGACTCATGAACGGCGCCAAACGGGCGAGGAGCGCTGGCTCAAGGCCGTGGATACGTTCCAACTGTTCGCGGTAGCGGTAACCACCGGCCTTCTGCCCATAATTGCCGATGTGGCGCCCCACATCCGCCGGAACGCCCCGCTGCTGCCACTCCCGGGCAGTGAGGGCGTTGGGGTCGAAAGCAGTCAGATGCTTTAGGAGCGGAACGGGAGCTTCCGTGCGGCTTGATTGCCCGTAACGGCGCTCGGATGGGTAACGCGAAGGGTAGGAAGTGCGGGCGGGGTAGCGGGCGCGGCGCTCCGCTTGCTCGGCGCGCTCTAAGCGAGCGGCGAGGTGATCGAGGGAACGGACATCGTCGGCGGCGACGGTCCGGGCGGGCTGGTCAGCAAGCAGCCACCGACCGACCGCAGCCGGTAGCAGAACGAGGGCGACAAGGGCCGCCATTAACGATGCAAAGCCGCGCACCTCGCGACGCGAAAACCCAACCAGCTGGCGGGCTACACGTGCAAGGGGCGGGACGGCTTGCATCGGGGCTTTCATAACTCAGAGAGGCTTATTCACCATTAATGACTCGAAACCCGAAAACCTTAACAATTTTTCCGAAGATTTTTTCGGCTTTTGCGATGCTTCCGGTGCCTCGGCGCTCGCCAAAAATGCGCTAGCGCGCCGCCGTGGGGGTTTTCGACCTACTTTTGCGCTGTAAATTTTTTTTCACGCTCTGACCGCACGCGCCATGTTTGACCTGATGGGAATGATGGGTAAGATGAAGGAATTCCAAGCCCGCATGAAGGAAGCGCAGGACAGCCTCGACCAGATCGTGGCGACCGGCGAGGCTGGCGGCGGGATGGTGCGCGCAACCGCCAACGGCCGGAATCAGGTGCTGAAAATCGAAGTCGACGACAGCCTTCTCACCGACCCCGACGACCGTCAGATGGTCACCGACCTGACCGTCGCGGCCGTGAACGCCGCCCTTCGCGCCGCCGCCGAGCAAGCCGCCGCGCACATCAAGAGCCAGACCGCTGGCCTGATGCCGAATATTCCGGGGATGGACCTCGGCAGCTTCGGCCTCTAGCACATCCTTTTACTGGTCACGGGCGTCCCGTGGCCGTTTCTGCTCTTAGCTCCCGCCCCGTTGTCCACCCCGCCGAACGAGTCCATCGCCGTTGTCCTGCTGAACTGGAATGGCGCGAGCTGGCTCCGGCGCTTTCTGCCGGGCGTCATCGCCCATTCGCCGGAGGCGACGGTGATTGTGGTCGATAATGCGTCGTCGGATGAGTCGGTGGGGGTGCTGGGGGCGGAGTTTCCGACGGTGGAAGTGCTGCTGCACGCCCAAAACTTCGGCTTTTGCGACGGTTATAACCGCGCCCTCGCCCAGCTTGAAGGCCGGTTTGGCGCGTACGTGCTGCTCAATACCGATGTAGAAGTGACACCCGGCTGGCTCCGCCCCTTGCGCGCCCGCCTCTTCGCCGATGCCACAATTGCGGCGGTGCAGCCGAAAATCCGCGCCCACGCCGCGCGCGCCGACTTCGAGTACGCGGGCGCCGCTGGCGGGCTAATCGACCGATTCGGCTTCCCGTTCTGCCGGGGCCGCCTCTTCGAAACCCTCGAAACCGACGCCGGGCAGTACGACGACGCCCGGCCCGTCTTCTGGGCTACGGGCGCCTGTATGCTGGTGCGCGCCACCGCGTGGCACGCCCTCGGCGGGCTGGAAAGCCGGTTTTTTGCCCATATGGAAGAGATTGACTTCTGCTGGCGCGCGCATCAGGCCGGGTGGCAAGTGTGGGCGGAACCAGCGGCGGTGGTCTACCACGTCGGCGGCGGGACGCTGCATAAGTCGAATCCGCGCAAGACGTACCTCAACTTCCGCAACGGCTTGGCGCTGCTGCTCAAGAACCTCGCACCGGGCGAGTTATTCGGCACCCTCTTCGTCCGCATCCTTCTCGATTGGGTCGCTGCCGCCAGCTGGTTCGCGACGGGCAAGTGGGGCGATGCAATGGCCGTTCTGCGCGCCCATTGGCACGTTCTGCGTACCCTCGGCTATTGGCGGGCGCAGCGACGGGCGCTCCAACCTCGGCGCAAGCTCACCACGCTGCCGGGCGTGTACGTGGGGTCGGTGGTGTGGGCGTATTTCGGGCGGAAAGTGCGGCGGGCGGTGGAGCTGGAAGCGTAGGGCGGGCTATTTCACGGCGGCAATGGCCTGCCGCAGGCCCGCTACCGTGACGGGGCGAAACGTCAGGTCGCGCTCAGGGTCAGTCGTCAGTTGAACGGGCTTTGTGGCGAGCAGAGCGCCGGTTTTGTGCTCCTTAAAAGCGACGATAGTGGCTCTCGCACCCAACGGCACGCCGCCGAACTTACACTGCCCACCGTGCCAATTGCCGACCATAACGGAGTTGGTCTCCGTGAAAACAAGCAGCACCTGTGCGGAAGTGCTCGGCAGACCTGCCACGGCGTAATTGACCTTCGGCACGTTAGAGTCTAGGAAGCGGTCGCAGTTGATCCAGCCTAAGTTGGCGAGCGTAATGACGTAGCTCGAAAGCGTGTTCGATGACGCACGCGCCAAGCTGGAATCGTTGGCGGCGGCCAGCGCTTTTTCCTGCTCCTTTATAGCCGCTTCCCGCATCGCACCGCTCATTCCTTCGATAAAAAAAACTATCGGAGTTCTGAAGGTCGAAGTCGTTGGCACCCCATCAATAGTAGCCGGTGTGAATCGAGGGAGTTTGCTTACTGCTTTGATGGCAGCCGTATCAAGCGAAGCCGAACCAGTGCTTTGGTCAATCTTCGGGTTCGAAATAAGGCCGTTCTCACTCACGGTAAATTTGACGATGGCCGTGCCTTGCTCGCCGCGCCGCAACGCTATCGCTGGATAACGAATCTTGGCGGATAGCACGCGCACTAACTCCATATCACCACCCGGAAACTCCGCCACCTTCCGCGCTTTTGTGGCTAATGGCGGACGAATGGGCTGTCCAGCGGCCACCCAATCAACTATCCCGAGAGCATCGGGTCGGCCTCGGAAAAGCTCCATGGCGGGGGCGCCGGGGCGGGCGGGTAGCTGAAGCGTGAGCTTGGCGCCGGGTGCTACTTCGCAGGGTTCCGGGGCGGCCGTCACGGCCAAGTACACCATTCCGCCGGTTTCGAGCAAGCGGCCTTGGGCCGTGGTGCTGAGGCGGTTGAGCACGATATCAGCCGTCGAGTAATACTCGCGGACTTCGAGCTTCACCGGTCCGGCAATCCGGCCGTTACGGGTCCGCAGCGCACCGGCCGGAATCGTCAGCGAGCCGCCCTCGGCGAAGCGCAAGACGGTATCGCGGGTGGGGTTCACCTTAAACCACTGACTGGGCTTAGCCAAGCTCCGCAGAAAACTGCCTTGAAGAGCAGCCGGAAGCGGCTCCACCGACGGCGGGGCCGGTGCGAGGGAGAAACTGGTGGGTTTACTGATTTTCTGCGAAGCCCGCGCCGGGGCCGGGGCCGATACCGCCGACGGCAAGGGCGGCTCAACCGACGGCGCGGCCGGTGCCGTTACGGTGGCGGGCGCTGACGCCGGTGGCGGAGCGTCGGCGGCGGGGCGGCGGGTTTCGGATTGACAGGCCGCCAAGGAAGCGGCGACGCTGAGGGTCAGCGTCAGACAGAAAGAAGAGGAGCGCATGGGCGGCAATTTCGCACCACAACGCTCCTCAGCCTTCCATTATGATATACTGGCCTACGCCTCCCAAATACTCAGCCGCTCTTTCCGTAGCGATTGCCGCATTCCGCGCCAAAAGGCTAGCACGAGGTACACCAGAATCGGCGAACCGGCGGTGAGGAAGGTGAGGTAAATGAACGAGAGCCGCACCGAGCGCGTGGCAAGGCCCAGGCGTTCGCCAAGGGCCGCGCAGACACCGAAGGCGCGGGTTTCGACGAAGAATTTGAGCTTGTCCATCAGGGGGAATGCGAAGGGGGGTGACCGTTCTGCGAGCCTAAGATAGGGCGTAGCTTTGGGGCAGCGCAAGTATTGGCGCAAAAAAGACCGATTCAGAAGTAGTTACTGAGTCGGGCAACCTATTGTTTCGTCTCCGTTGATTCTGAATTCTCTTACGTCGTTGCTTACTGAACCGGGCGTTTGGCGGCGGTGGCTGCCGGTGGGCGGCGCGCTGATGCTGGTGCTCACGGGCTGCTCGCCGTACCGCCCGGTGCTGCGCGCGGCGAAGGGCCAACAGCTCCTCGTCGAGCCGAAAGTGCTGGAAGCATCCGGCGAAACCATCCCGTTTACCATTACCGCCCGCGTGCCCGCCAAGGTGGCGCGCTACGAGCAGAAGGCCGTCTATAAGCTGGAAATCAACTACAGCTACGGCGCCCGAACGGGGAAGCCGGAGACCGAATACATCGGCACCATCGCCTTCACCATCGGCGATTATATCTACGACGCCTCCGACCCGAACTGGCTCGTCGCGACGAAAACTTTCTCCTTCCCCTATACCGCCGTCAAGCACCCCGGCCAGCTTGAAGCGCGGGCGTTGGCGACGCTGGTCGGGAAGGATTCGCGCCGGTTCCGGAAGTATGCGTCCGGTCAGACGGTGTTGGCGCCCGGTATCATCACCACGACGCGGCTGGTGGTGCAGCGTCCGAAGCTCGATTTCACCCCCGAAACTTATACTCCCACCCCGGACTCCGGGATGCTGGAGCTGCCGGTTTATTTCCCGCCGGGAATGGCCGTTTTCAACGGACAGGCGGGCACGAACGCGGCGGCGCTCTCCGATTTCATCACCGAGAACGTCAAGACGCAGCGGGTGGAGATTGTCGGCGGTAATTCCCCTGACCCCGCCGACGCCCACAACCCCCGACTAGCACTGGCACGGGCGCGGTCGGTGGAGAAGTATTATAAAGACCTGCTCGACAAGTTCGGGTACGTGAACTCGACGCAGTCGGTGCGGTTCAGCGTGAAGGCGCGGCCCCACGACTGGACGTTTTTTCTGGAGCGCGTGACCAATTCGGCGCTGCCGGAAGCGCAGATCGACGCCATCCTCGACATCGTGAACGGGCCGGGCTCCTACGAGCGCAAAGCCGACAAGCTCGCCGACCTGCCGAGCGCCGAGTACCTCGAAACCTACGTCTACCCGATGATGCGGCGCGCTACCGTGACCGTGAAGCACGCCGCCCGGCCCCCGCGCGCCGATTATGAGCTGTACCTCATCGCGCAGCGGATTGCGCAGGGGACTGAGGACGCTGATGTGCTCACAGAAGAGGAGCTGCGGTATGCCGCGTCGCTCACGCCGCTCCTTGAAGACAAGCGCCGGATTTACGAGGTGGCGCTCAAAACCGGCCTCTCGTGGCCCGCGTGCCATAATCTGGGGCTGATTTACCTCAAGATGGCTAATCAGGAACTGACGCCTCGGGTCAGGACGATCCTGCTCAAGAAGGCCGTCAAGAACCTGACTTACGCTGCCCACCGGCAGCCCACGATGGCCGAGCTGTGGTACCATCTGGCGATTGGGCAGCAGCGGTTGGGCAACACTCTCGAAGCCCTGCACGCCTACGATTACGCCGCCAAAGCCACCGGCAAGCCCGAGCTGATGCGGCAGCTCTTCGCCGATAAGGGCGCGCTGGAGCTGATTGCCGGTCAACCCGACGATGCCCTCGCGTCGATGCAATACGCCGAGACGACGACCCAAACGGTGATGAACCGCGGCCTCGCGCAGCTCCTCAAAGGGGATTACACCGCTGCGGCCGCCGCCTACGAAGAGGCGCTCAAGATGAACCCCGACGACGGCGGCAAGCTCGCGTCGTATTGCCGCGCCATCGTGGCCGCCCGCGCCCACGATGATACCGCCCTCAGCTACTGGCTGGCCCGTGCGGTGGCGCTGGACGGCGCCGCCGCCGACCGCGCCGCGCAGGATTTAGAGTTCCGCGATTTCGTGCAGACCGATATGTTCCGGGAAGCGCTCAAGCGGTAAACGCGCCGCGATTGGGGATGAAAGCGCCGCGCCGTGGTTTACGGCGGCGCGCCGTGTGAGCGGCGGCTCGGGCGGGCACGCGGCCCCGCCCCTACGCTCAACGTTTCGGTTTAACTCTTTATTGACTGGGCGCCCGTCTGGCGCGCCCCTCCTGCTATGCGTGCGCTTGCTCTGCTGACCCTTTTTCTCGTTTCGTTTTCGCTGCACGCCCAAAGCCTGACCGGCACCCTCCGCGACGGCGCTACCGGCGAGCCGCTGCCGTTCGCGACCGTGCGGCTGCTGCGGGCGGGCGCCGATTCCAGTCTGGTGCAGGGCACGCAGACGACTGAAGCGGGCACGTTTCGACTCGAAAATCTCTCGGCCGGGGCGTATGGGTTGCGGGTGTCGGTGGTGGGGTATGTGGCGCTGCGCCGGGGCGTGACCGTGGACGGCGCCGACCTTGCGCTGGGTGATTTGCGCCTTCGGCCTTCGGCGAAGCAGCTTGGGCAGGTGACGGTTACCGGCGAGAAAGCCATCGTGCAGGACGACCTTAACAAGCGCGTCATCAATGTGGCGAAGGACCTGACGAGCGTGGCCGGTACGGCGGTGGATGTGCTCCAGAATGTGCCGTCGGTGCAGGTCGACCAGAGTGGGGCGATTTCGTTGCGCGGGGCCGAGAATGTGCTCATTCTTGTGGATGGCAAGCAGAGCGGGCTGGCGAGTGGCGCGGCGGCGCTGGCGCAGATTCCGGCGTCGCGGATTGACCGGATTGAGGTTGTTACGAACCCTTCGGCGCGCTATGATGCCGATGGGGCGGGCGGCGTCATCAATATTATTTTGAAGAAAGACACGCAGGCGGGCACCAACGGCACGGCGGCGCTCAACATCGGGACGCGCGATAAGTGGAACGCGACCGGCACCGTCGGGCACCGTCAGGGGGCGTGGAACCCGACCGCCTCGTATGATTTTCGGCGGGAGCGGCGGTGGGGCGAGAACGATATTCTCCAGACCACCGCCTCGCGGAGCGGCCCGGTGGTTAGTCGGCAGCTCGTCGATAACGTCAATTACACCACCGGCCACACCGCGCGCCTCGGGCTGGAATGGACGCCCGCCCCCGACCGCAGCGTCGGCCTCGCCGTGCAGCCGCGCTTCGGCCCGAACCGCAGTCGGGAGAACCTGCGCACCGAGCGCACGCTCACCAACGGCGGCGGCGATGCGGGGTCGTTCACGCGGCGCAACGAAACCGACGGCTGGAACCGCGCCGTCGATTTAACCGTCGATTTCCGGCGCGCCTTTGCCGCCCCTTCTCCCCCAAACCTCTCCCCCACCGACCTCCCCGCTGACGCCGCCCCGCGACCCGACCGCCCCGCCGCGCCGCGTGAGCTTTCCGGCTCGCTCGTGGTCACCCCATCGCGGAACCGCTCGGAGCTGAATGCGCGGCAGGAGTTCCGCATCGATTCGCTCACCAACGGCCTCCCCAACCCCTACCGCCCCCGGCAGGTGCAGGATACGCGGCAGCTCATCGGGGCCGCCCGCCTTGATTATCTGGTGCCGAAAGCCGGGGCGCTCGGCCGCCTCGAAACCGGCGCCAAGAGCACGCTGCGGCGCTTCGACCTTGATAATCAATTCTCAACCTTCACCGAAGCCGACCAGACCTTCCAGCCCGACCTCCTCCGCTCGAACCGGTTTGCGTATGCCGAATGGGTGCAGGCCGGGTACGCCACGGTGCAGCGCGGCCTCGGCAGCACCGGCTGGACGGCGCAGGCCGGTGCCCGGCTGGAGTACACCGCCACCCTCGGCGAGCAGAAAACGACCGGCGAAACCTTCCGGCGGCGTTACCTCAACCTGTTCCCGTCGGCCACGCTCTCCCGCGATTTCGGCACCACGCAGCGCGTGCAGCTCTCGTACGCCCGGCGCGTGAACCGCCCCGACGTGCAAAGCCTCAACCCCTTCTTCGACATCACCGACCCGCTCAATATCCGCACCGGCAACCCCCGCCTCCGCCCCGAGTTCCTGACGCTCGTCGAGGCCGGGCACCAGTGGTTTCGGGGGCGTGCCACGCTCAGTACCACCGTGTTCTGGCGCCGGACGGTGAATCAGGTGCAGCGGTTCCGGACCGTCGATACGGCCGGTATTGCCACGATGACGTTCCTGAACCTCGGTCGGGGCACGACCACGGGCGTCGAGGTGACGCTCAACTCGCCGGTCACGAAATGGTGGCGCATCTCGGCGAATGCGTCGGCGTTCCGGCAGGAGCTGACGGGTCAGCTTGTCGGGACGGTCGTGAACAATTCGGGCTGGGTGAGTACGGCGCGCCTCAACTCGGTCTTCCAACTGGCGGCGCGCACGGAAATGCAGGTTTCGGGGGTCTGGCGGGGGCCGTCGGTGACGTCGCAGGGCGAGCGGCAGGCGATTTATTTCGTCGAAGCCGCCCTCAGTCAGAAGGTGCTGCCGAGCGAGCGCGGCACCATCTCGCTCCGCGTCAGCGACCTTTTCGACACGCAGCAGTTCCGCGTGAACGCCGAGGGCGAAAACTTCACCTCCCGCTTCCGCTTCAAGCGCGAAACTCGCATCCTGTGGCTCGGTTTCGCCTACCGCTTCGGCCAGCAAGACGGCGCCGCCCCCGAGCGCGGCCCCCGTGGCAAAAAGCGCGGCCCCGCGGATAATGAAGGCGGGCAGACGGGCGGCGGGGAAGGTTAAAAGTCTAAGTCTTCTTCCTCTACTTTATCTAACAGATAGCTTAGCAACTGAGAGTGATATCCATTTCCTGTCTTTATAACTTGCGTGGGGGTGGCATCTGGCAGAAAAAATCCTTCAGTTATCTTCTTTTCAAACTTATTTTTCGCCTCCCTAAACTGCATGTAGTACGATGGATCATCCAACCAATAATCACACACATGTACAAGATCAGAGTACCTCATCTTTAATATGGCCTTAATAGGTTCCTCATCTTCAAAAATCGCAAAATTATCAAACCCTATACCAATAGCAGAACCCATTGAAAATTTCAATTAGTGCTTAGAATGCTCTAAAAGAAGCGCCCGCCTAGAAACATACAAGGGAGCTTTTTTGGATATTTTCACAGCGACAGAAAAATAAAAATATGAAATCATTGACGCTATTTGAAGGTCATCAACATCATAAGGATGACTCTCCGTTTCATCTACCATAGTAACGAACATAAAAAGCGCCTCTCCCACAAAGGAAGGATCTGTTATGTCTTTTAATATTCTAGGCTCGGAAATAATTGTGTTATAAATTAGGCACACCAGCTCAAACGCCCTTACACTATCTCCTTCAGTGTACTGGGCAGAAAGAGCTGTTTCAGCCATATTGGTTATCTGAATCCCTGTCATTGACATTTGAATTTTAAATTAGGCACATAGAAACGCTTGCAAACTTTCTCAATTAAGTGATTGACCGAGGGTTTTTCCACCTTTGTCATTGTGAGGAACGAAGCAATCCTCGTTGGATGAGTGCGTTGGACCAGCCGCCGGAGCGGTGCAACGGGGATTGTCATGTCGTCGCAAAGCCTCCTCATCGCAATGACAAAATCTTCGATAACTTCTGGCTGACCGCTTAGATGAAAGCGTGCCTTAGCATTGCAAAGGCAGATTAATCGAATGCATTGCAGTTACGCTTGCTGATGCTTTCAAGCTCGCTAAACTCAAAAGCTTCGTGATCTCAAAAACAGTCGCAAACGTACGGCATTTTCATTTACACCCTACTCATCAAAAGATTCTAACCGCAAAAGGTATCTATAATGACAAGCTCAGCCCATTGAAATCTAGAGACCCTTACCTTCGTCCCGAGAATCGATATGAGTCAGAAACCTTCCCTACCGCGCGGCACGCGCGATTTTGGTCCCGCCGAAGTGGCCCGCCGTCAGTATGTCGGTCAGGCTATCCGGGGCACGTTTGAGCGTTATGGCTTTGCGCCGCTCGAAACGCCTTCTTTTGAAAACCTCAGCACCCTCACTGGCAAATACGGCGAAGAGGGCGACCAGCTCCTGTACCGCATCCTCAACTCGGGGGACTTTATGAGCGACGTGACGCTCAACGACGTCGAGGGCGGGTACCGCAAGGTGGCGCCGAAACTTGCCGACAAAGGGCTGCGGTATGACCTCACTGTCCCCTTCGCCCGCTATGTGGTGATGAATCGGCACAACCTCACGCTCCCGTTCCGCCGCTACCAGATGCAGCCCGTCTGGCGCGCCGACCGCCCGAGCAAAGGCCGCTACCGCGAGTTCGTGCAGTGCGACGCCGACGTGGTCGGGACAGATTCGTTGCTCTGCGAAGCCGAAATCGTGCTCATGATTCACGAGGTGATGACGGCGCTGGACCTCCCGTACGTCCTGAAAATCAACCACCGGGGCCTGCTGCGGGCACTGTACGACGTAGTAGCCGACCCCGCCCCCGAAGCCGACCTCTACACCGCCCTCGACAAGCTCGATAAGATTGGGTGGGATGGCGTCGGGAAAGAGCTGACCAACCGGGGGTTCGGACCGGAAGCCGCTGGCACCTTGCAAAAACTGCTGGCAGATGCCGCCTCTCCCCTGACCGCTGCGCGCCTCGCGGAGCTGGCCACCACGTTCGGCGCGTCGGCTGCCGCCCCGAAGGCGCTCACCGATTTGGGCGCCGTGTTGAGTTTTCTGGAAGATTCGGACTTTAAAGGCCTCGCCAACGTCGAGCTGGACCTGACGCTGGCGCGCGGCCTCTCCTATTATACCGGCTGCATCTTCGAGGTGAAGATTCCCGGCGCGAGCGTGGGCAGCGTGAGCGGCGGCGGGCGCTACGACAACCTCACCGGCGGCTTCGGAATGCCGGGCCTGAGCGGCGTCGGTTTCTCCTTCGGGATTGACCGCCTCTGCGATGTAATGGAAGAATTCAACCGCTACCCCGCCGGGCTGGAAACGACCACCCAAGTCCTGCTCGTGCATTTTGAGGAACCCGCAAGCCGTAGCGCCGCCCTCCGCGCCCTCGCCGATTTGCGCGCTGCGGGCGTCTCAGCCGAACTCTACCCCGACCCCGCGAAGCTCAAAAAACAATTCGCCTACGCCGACGCCAAGCGGATTCCGCTGGTGGTGATTCCGGGACCGGAAGAAGTGGCCGGGGGCAACGCCAAAGTGAAAGTGATGGCTACTGGGGCCGAGCAAACCTTGGCCCTGAGCGACGAGCTTGTCGCGTTCCTGACTGCTGAAAATCGGGCGTAGGGGCGTGGCCTTGTGCCCGCCCGCCGCGCCGAGCCGTTTTGAGGTCTGCCTTCAGAAATAACCTCTACTGATTTTGTCATTGCGAGGAGAAGGCTTTGCGACGACGTGGCAATCCCCGGTTGCTCGGCCATGTGGCTCAGCTAACGCGCCCATCCTACGAGGATTGCTTCGTCGCAGAGCCTCCTCGCAATGACAAATCCCTGAGCGAGTACTTTTGATTGAGTACTTGACGCCCCTTCTCCTCCCCCAATCAACCGGGCCTTGCGCCCTGCCCGCCCCTCCCCTGCCATGCTCACCCTCGACCCCGAAAATCACCTCTGGCTGCACGAAGTAGCCGCCGCCACTGCTGCCCACGAGCCGGTTTCGCTTTCTGCGGATGCCATCGACCGCATTCAGGAAGGCTACGACTACCTCCACGCCAAGATTGCCGAACAACCGGACGCCCCGATTTACGGCATCAACACCGGGTTCGGCGCGCTGGCAAACGTGCCGATTGCGGCGGCTGATCGCGAAGCTTTGCAGCGGAATCTGATTATGTCGCACGCGTGCGGCACGGGCGCCGAGGTCCCCGCCGAGATTGTCCGGCTGATGCTCGTGCTCAAGGCGCAGAGCCTGTGTTACGGCCATTCGGGCGTGGCCGTGGCCACCGTGCAGCGGCTCCTGACGATGTATAACCGGGGGATGCTGCCGATTGTGTATCAGCAAGGCTCGCTGGGCGCGTCGGGTGACTTGGCGCCCCTCGCGCACCTCTGCCTCCCGCTGCTCGGGTTGGGGGAAGTGCGGTACGAGGGCGTCGTCCTCGCCGCCGCCGACGCGATGCACCTGTTTGGGTGGGAGCCGCTTCAGCTTCAGGCCAAGGAAGGGCTGGCACTGCTCAACGGCACCCAGTTTATGAGCGCCTACGGCACGGCTGTCCTGACGCGCGCCCGGCGCCTGAGCCACGTCGCGGATGTGCTGGCGGCGCTCTCGCTGGAAGGTTTCGATGGACGTTCGGAGCCGTTCTTGGCGCCTCTGCACCGCATTCGGCCGCACGACGGGCAGGTGGAAGTAGCGGCGCACATCCGCGAGCTGCTCACCGGTTCCGAGGCGATGCGCCAGCCGAAGCAGCACGTGCAGGACCCGTATTCGTTCCGGTGCGTGCCGCAGGTCCACGGCGCCACCCGCGACGCCCTGAACTACGCCGAAGGCGTTTTCGCGACGGAATTGAACGCCGTCACGGATAACCCGAACATCTTCCCCGAGGAAGACCTCATCGTGAGCGGCGGCAACTTCCACGGCCAACCCCTCGCGCTCGCCCTCGATTTCAGCGCCCTCGCCCTCGCCGAGCTGGCCAGTATCTCGGAGCGCCGCACGTACCAGCTCATCAGCGGACAGCGCGACTTGCCGGCGTTTCTGGTGAGCAACCCCGGCCTGCATTCGGGCCTGATGATTCCGCAGTACACTGCCGCCGGTATCGTCAGCCAAAACAAGCAGCTCTGCACCCCCGCTTCCGCCGACAGCATCGTGAGCAGCAACGGCCAAGAAGACCACGTGAGCATGGGCGCCAACGCGGCCACCAAGGCGTGGCAAGTGGCCGAAAACGTGGGCCGCGTGCTCGGCATCGAGCTACTCACCGCCGCCCAAGCCGTGGACTTACGCCTCCAGCGCGGCGGCGCGCCCATCGCGCCGCGCTTGCAGGCCATCGTGGATGCCTTCCGCAAAGACGTACCATTCCTGAGCGAAGACCGGGTGCTGTATCCGGATATCGCCGCCGCCACCCGCTTCGTGCTGACCAGCAAGTTGCTGGACGCGCCGGTTTAGGAGAGAAATCCCCAAAAACGAACCGCACGAATCGCGCGGGGCTCTGCCCCGTGCGGGCTATTCGCGGGCCTCTGGCCCGCCACCCCAATCGGCACACCTCGCACGCGTGGCCAGCTCTGTCCCAGAGATGGCTTCAATAGCCGAATCAACGCCATCTCTGGGACAGAGCTGGCCACGCGGACAGATCGCATTGATTATCCGCCCAAAACCCTACCGAAACTTCGGCGAGCTAACGCGCCGGTTCCGGTGCAGGTTAACGCTCTTGTTCTTCGGATACTCAATCTCGAAGGAGAACGGGAGCTTCCGACTGGCATTCGGGGCGAGCGCGAACTCCCACGTCAGGCGCCCGGAAGTAGGGTCGAGGACGGCGCCTTTTGCCGCGTCGTAGGTGACGGTGATTTCCTCTTCCTGCGGCACCGGAATCTGGTCGAGGACGCGCATCTGCACCGTCGCCTTGTGCTTGTTGGTGACCACAATCTCGTAATCGAGCTTCACGATGCGCTTGCCGAGGACGGTTTTCCGGTTGAAATCCTGCCGCTTGGTGCGGTTGACGGTCACGAGCGGGTCGCGGCCGAGCGCCAGTTCCAGCGTATCGCCGAAGGCGCGGGTATTGAGGAAGGTGGTGCCGAGGTAGGCGCCGCGCAGGTACACGTTGGCGCTATCGGCCATGAGCCGGAGCCGCTCCCAGCCGGTCACTTTCGCGAGGAGAAAGACGCCGGGGTCAAGCTTCGGCACGGTGAAGTATTCGAGCGTGGCGGCAGCTTTGGCGGTGCCAAGCCGCACGACCTGCGATGTTCCCTTGAGAATGTTCACGCCGTTGGCGACTCCGAAGCGGTCGGCGAAATCGTCGGGGGTGTCGGTATCATCATCGTCGGTCTCGGTGGAGCCGGTTTGGCTCTTCGGACGGGCGGCATTGGCAGAGGCGGCGCGGGAAGCGACATCATCCAGACGCCCCTCGTTCATGGCCTCGCCGGAATAGCGGAGCGTCCACGGTTGCAGGGCGGGGCGTAGGGCGCCTTGGTTCGGGTTTACGGTCATCAGCGTCACCTGCACGCCTTTCCAGTCGAGCCCGGTTTCGTTGCGGACCACGGCGCGGTTCACGACCTGAATCGAATCGCCGGGGTCAACGAGGCGCACATCGTGCCGGGGGCGCCACGACGACCCCGGCACCCCGTACCCCAAGCTGAACCCAACGGTTCTGGCGCTCGCCGCATTCACCTGCACCACCACCATCAGGCGTTCGGGGACGGGCGGCAGCTCATGCAGGCCGAAGTTTTTCACCAGCTCATTCTGCTCTTCGAGCGCGCGGTTCAGCTCCCCAAGGCGAAGGGTAAGGTCGAACATCCGCTTGCGGAAATAATCGGCACCCTTTTGCAGCTCCGCCGTCCAGACGGCGTGCTCGCCGGTCGGCATGGATTTGTTGTGGAGCAGAAAGTCCTTTTCCTGCGCCAGCGCCTCATGCTCGGCCTGCAAGCGGTGCAGCTTGGTATTGGCAATCACGAGGCTATCCGACGGGTTCGCCGGGGGCACCACCACCACCACCGCCGACGACAGCAGCTCGGCCCCGGTCACTTCCACCTGCAACCCCGCCGAAATCAGGGAAGGCGCAATCCCCGTCAGGTGCACTTCGGACGGCCCCGCGGGCAGGGCGCGCTCGCCCGTCTGCCGCAGCTGCGCCGATGAGCTGTACACGGTCACCTCACGGAGCGTCATCGGCACCCTAACGGGCGCCTGCGCCACGGCCGGGCCGACCAAGCCGGTCAATAAAAGAAGAAAAGTGCTGAGCGGAAGGAGTTTCATACGGGAAAAATACTCCCGGTCAGCCGGTTGGCGCGCCGCGCTGGGCACTAGGGCAGCGGTGCTGCGGGCGGGGACGGCCTGCTACCGAAACTTAGGCGATTTCATCGTCCGGGTGCGGTAATCGAGGTTGAGCGTCTTCGCCGCCGGGGCTTCCACGGTGAACGCGAACGGCAGCCGGTGGCTCTCACCAGCTTTCAGGGATACCACCCAAGTCAGGCGGCCGGATTCGGGTTCGAGCGTAGCGCCGCTGGTTTCGGTAACGGTGACGGTGATGTCGCGGTCGAGGGGCAGAGGAATCTGGTCGGCGACCCGCACGCGGATTGGGGTTGGGCGGTCGTTCCGCAGGTTGATTTCGTAGCCGAGCGTGGTCTTCTGCTGACTACCGAAAACGTTGCGGCTGTTGCGGTCGGCGCGTTTCGCCCGCGACACCACCACCAGCGGATCGGCACCGAGGGCCACTTCGAGCGAATCGTTGAAGGCGCGGGTGTTCAGGTCGGTCTGCCCGACGTAATTGCCCGCCAGATACACGCTTGCGCGCGCCGCCGGTGCCCGCAGCGCCTGCCAGCCGGTCACCTTCGCCACGAGCAGCACCTGTGGGTCGAGCTTCGGCACCACATAATATTCCGCCCGCATTGGCAGGTCGAGCGTTTCGATGGCAACGGGCGTCGAGATATTGGCCGGAACCGTCACGCGCCCCCCAAGGCGAAAGCGGTCGCTGAGGGGGCTTTCCACGCGGAGACTATCACTGCCCGCCGCGCCTTTCGTCTGGCCCTTACTGGTGCCCTTGGTAGCGAAACCGTCGAGGCGCCCTTCGCCAACGGCGTCTTCATCATCTTCATCGTTCCGTTCCAGTCGCCGGTTGCCGTCGGCGTCGAGCAGCGCCCGCAGCGTCCACGGTTGCAGGTTCGGCCGCTCCACCGACTGGCTCGTCGTGGCGTTCACGAGGGTCATCTTCACACGCTCCCACGGCACGCCGGTGCCATTCTGGAGCATCGCGGCACTCACGGCCCGCAGCGGGGAGGCCATATCGCTCACGCGCAGGTCGAGGGTCGGCTGCCAGCCGGTATTAGTGGCCGCTGCCCGGTACCGCACCGTCAGTGGAATGGCCGCGCCGGTGCTGACGCGCAGCCGGAGGAGCACATCGCGCGCCGCCGTATTGCTCCGCGAGTTATTGCCTAGCTGCGAAACCACCTCCGCCAATCGACGTTCCTCCGCTTCGGCTGCTGAGATACGCGTGAGCACGTCGCGCATCCGCTCGCGGAACGCGGGGGTGACCCGCGCCATATCAGCATTCCAAGTGGCGGCGGTGGTGGTGCGCAGCTCACGGTTGAAGAGAAGCAGGTTCTTTTCTTCGGTCAGCGTCTGGATTTCGACTTTGATTTTTCGATAAGCCGCATTCACGCGCGCCGTGGAATCGAGCGCCGCCGGACGGTCGGCGGGCACCACCTCGGTGCTGAGCAGCTCGGCGCCGCGCCCTACATCCACGAGCAGGGTGGTGGGGTCAAGGCCAGCCGCCATTCCGGAAACGCGCACCGTCACCAAGCCGACCGGCAGCACCGGCCGGGCGTCGTGCCGCAGCTCGGCGGCATTCTGCGCATAAAGCGTGACTTCCGTAACGGGCGGCGCGACGCGGATGGGCGCCTGACCGTGGCCCCGGAGTGGCGCCGCAAGGGTAATAAGCAGGAAGAGAGCGGAAAGACTTGGAAATTTCATACCGGAAAAATACCCCAAACCGGCCGCTTGGCGCGTTCTGCTGAGCGGCGGTTGACGTTTGGGCCGCGCCGCACGTCTTTTCTTTACACCGTGTACCGATTGCCGATGACGGCTCCTCCGATATTTTCTCTGCTGCGGCGGCTGCCCGTCCTGCTTGGCGCGTGGCTGCTCTTGCTGTTGCCGCTGGCCGGTCAGGCGCAAACGACGGCGCCGGGACAGGCGTTTGAGCTGGTCAGCTCGACGGGCAGAGTCACGCGCGACCTATGCATCGGGCAGACCTACACCATCCGCGACCGCACGCCGAACCTTCCGGCGGGCCTGATTTACGCCTACGGCTTCGATTTACGGAACGGGCTGTCGGCGTCCGTCATAACGACCACCTACCCGGCGCCGGGCGCCATCCCGAATCTGCCGGGCCGGTACCGTTTCTTCCAAATCATCAGTAATCTCACCACCGGCCGCAACGATACCGTCAGTCAGGTGTACACGATTTACGACGTTCGGATGCCGCGCATCCGCGTCGAGCGCTGTCAGCGGAGCGTGGCCGTCACGCTCACCGACCCCGCTTATAGTACCTACCGCGTGGGGTTCGGCACAGCGCCGGTCGTGACCGCCGCACAGGGCACGACCATCTTTTCGCCCCTGCAAACCGCCACCGCCACCACCCTGCGCATCGTCGTGACGGGCGCCGTCGGGATGGCGAACTGCACCCCGATTCCGTTGGATACCGTCGTGCGCCTGATTCCGGCGCCGAACCCGCGCATCCGCCGCCTCGACGTGCTGGCGCCGACCAACAGCCGCCGCGTATGGCTCCAAATGGACAGTCTGCGCCCCACGAATATCTACGTCATCGAGCGCGCCAACCTCCCCACGCCCAGCACCGCGTGGGTCGTCCTCGACACCCTCCGTCCCACCGCCGATACCGCCACGCGCATCCTCCTCAACGCCCCGCTGCCGCCGCACCGTTACCGCCTGCGGCAGCTCAACGCTGTGTGCGTTACGGGCGCTCCTAACCCGAATATTCTTTCCAACGAAGCCGGGACGAACACCATCAAAGTCACCGTCAATAGCGGCTCGAACCGTGTGGAGTGGACGGCTTACCCCGGTCCGGGCCGCGTGCTTCACTGGAATCTGATGCGCGATGGGCGGCGGCTGATTAAGCTTTCCCCTTTGCAGCTCGCCTTCAGCGATATCAAAATCCGGTGTCAGCAATCGTATTGTTATGAAGCCGTGGCGGCCGTTCTGCCCGACCCGCAGAACCTCGCCGACACGCTTCTCGCCGCCGGGGCGGATTCCTGCGCGACCGGCATCCGCACGCGGGCTGTGCCAGCCCCGAGACTGAAAGCCAGCTTCGACCTCTCGAATAACCTCGTCCTGACGGCCACGCCGCCGGGACAGGAGATCGCTTCCGGCGCGGAATTCACGGAAACCTTGGCGGGCGGTACGCCGACCATCGTCGGCACCAGCCCCGTCCCGACGCTGACGCTCGTCGCCCCGGATACGGCCCGCCTCCGTGGGGCGTGTTATCGGACCATTTTCACCGATTCGTGCCTCAACCGCTCCGCAAGCAGCACGTCGGCGTGCCCGATGCTGCTGCGCGTCCGTCGCACCCCGGACCGCACCAAAGCCCGCCTGACCTGGACGCCGTACGTCGGGATCACCCCGTTCTATACCGTCTTCATCCTCGATGAGCGCACGAACGCCCTCCTCGACAGCGTCTACCTCGGCCTGAACATCCTGACGTACGACGACCCGCTCGCGGGCAACACGCAGCAGATTCGGCGCTACCGCATCCGCGCGCAGTTCCTCGGCAACGCCTCCACGAACGTCTACTCAAACTTCGTCGACCTCACCGAAAGTCAGACCGTCCGCCTCCCGAACGCCTTCACCCCCAACGGCGACGACCTCAACGACACCTTCGGCCCCGTCGGGCGCTATGAGCTACGCGAGAGCGAGCTGACCATCTACGACCGCTGGGGACGCCAGATTTTCCAGACCCGCGAAGCCAATAAGGGCTGGGACGGCCGCCCAACGGGCGGCGGCGCGGTGGTGCCGACCGGCGTGTTTCTCTACCAATTCCGCGGGCGTGACGCGCTGGGGCAGGAGTTCAGCCAGCGCGGCACCGTCACGGTTTTACCGTAAGGGCGGCGCCCGGCGTTAACGACTCTGCTCGTCGACGAGGCGGATGCCTTCGGCGAACGTGTGCGGCGCGTAGCCCAGCTCCTGCCGCGCCTTGGTAATCACGAGGCCCGTACGCGGCGGGCGGCGGGCCGGCTGCGTGAACGTAGCCGCCGTGACGCGCTTGAGGAGCGCCGTATCGAGATGGAAGTAAGCCGCCACCTGCTGCGCCATCTGGTAAGGCGTCAGCAGCTCATCGGAAGAGATATTGAAGACGCCATTCGCATCCCGCGTGGCGATGCGGATGCAGCCATCAGCCAAATCTTCGGCGAGCGAAGGAGTGCGCCACTGGTCATCGACGACATTGATTTCCTTCCCGGCGCGCAACGAGTCGCGCACCCACAGCACGATGTTCGAGCGGCCGTAATCGTGCGCCGTGCCGTAGACCAGCACGGTCCGCACAATCGCCCAGCGCCCGCCAGCGGCACGCACGGCTTCTTCCGCCGCCACCTTGCACTCGCCGTAATAGTTGACGGGCGCGGGCGCGGCTTCCTCATCATAAGGCCCGGCTTCCCCATCGAAGATAAAATCGGTCGAGACGTGCGTCAGGTGTGCGCCGAGGGCGGCGCACTCGCGGGCGAGGTTTTCGACGGCCGTCGTGTTCTGTTTCCACGATTCGGCGCGGTCGGTTTCGCAGGCATCCACGTTCGTCATGGCGGCGGTGTGGATGACGTTGGTCGGCGCCAGCTCGCCGAGCACGGCGCGCACGTGCATCGGGTCGGTCACGTCCATCGTCACGAACGGCACATCCGGGAAGAGGTCCGCGAGCTTGTTCGCCCCGCGCGACGACGCCACGACGCGCAGCTCACCGGCCACCGCAAGGGGCGCCAGCTGCTGAATGATTTTCTGCCCGAGCAACCCGTTGGAGCCGGTAATGAGGTAGGTTTTCACCTGCGAGGAATCGGTCATGAGCGCGTGAGGTGCGGCGGAGTTTGGGGGAAGTGACTCGCCTTATTTTTTGCCTTTCGGGGCGTCGGAGCCGGGGTATTGGTAGCCCGTCATTTCCGTGATTTTCTTGCGGGGGAGCGTCTGAACGGTCACCTTCATCGTGACGGGCGTCGTGGGGCGGTCGCGACCGTCTTTCGGCACCTGTGAAATCTTGTCGATGACATCAAAACCACTGATGGTCTGCCCGAAAATCGTGTACTGCCCATCCAGAAACGGCGTACCCCCGACGGGCTGCACCAGATAAAACTGCGAGCCGCTCGATTCTTTCTTCGGATTCTGCCCATCGCCCAAGCGGGCAGCCGCGACGGCGCCGCGCTCGTGCTTCAAGCCGTTCGTCATCTCGGACGGCACGGTATAGCCGGGGCCGCCCTGCCCGTCGTTGTTCGGGTTTTGGTCTTTCGAGTTCGGGTCGCCGCCCTGCACCATAAACCCGTTGATGACGCGGTGGAACGTCGTGCCGTCGTAAAACCCAGCTTTAGCGAGCTTCAGGAAGTTGGCTTTATGCAGCGGCGCCTTGTCGGAAAGCAGCAGCTTGATTTCACCCTGCGGCGTGGTAATCGTCACCAAATCATCCTTCGGCGAAGGTTTCAGCACGGAGCACGACGCAAGCGACGCGGCGAAAACCACCGCAGTGGCGCAACGGGAAAACGGGGATAGGTTCATAAGGTGAATAGGGGCTGAAACGAGGTCGGCACCCCCAAGGGAATGCAGGTGCAAAACTAGCGGTGGCGCGCGGGAGACACGGGCACTGGCCCAATCGCCTCGTCGGGGAGCAAATCGAAGTAATCGACATCGAGAAATTCGCCGTTCGGTGCCCGGAAATCGCGCCGCAGCGTACCGCCATGCCGGAAGCCCAACCGTAGCAAGAGCTGCCGGCTGCGCTGGTTTTCCGGCGCCACGCAAGCGAATACTTTCGCCAGCGGCAACGCCCTGAATACGGCGGGTAAAACCGCCGCCAGCGCCTCGGTCACTACTCCGGTCCCTTCGGCACTGCCCGCGATGAAATACGCCAGCTCCGCCTTCGGCGCCCCCAACGCCGACCAATTGATATCGCGCAAGCTGATCAGCCCCAAGCACCGACCACCCTCCGCCGCTTCCCAGATGCCGTACTGAAAGCCCGTGCGCGCCGCCCACTGATTTGCCCGCTCGGCCAGAAACGCCAACGTAGTTTCCGGGGAAGTGACCGCCGCCAGCGTGCGCGGGAAATACCGGCTCAGGCGCTCGCGCTCGGCGTCAATCAGGGTCAGCAAAGCCGCCGCATCCGTGGTCTCCCAAGCCCGCATCACGAGGCGCGGCGTGGTGAGGCGCGGCGGCGGCAACGGGAGCAGCGGCGCGCTCACCGGGTCGCGCTACGGATATCGGCCAGCACTTCGCGCCCGCCGTTGGTCAGCACTTCCGCCGCCAGCCGGGCACCGAGGGTGGCGCCGTCGGCCACCGGCGCGGCGCCCTCGACCCGAATCAACGTCGCACCATCGAGCGAAATCAGCCCGGCGCGCAGCGTCAGCATTCCCTCATCATCGGTGAGGGTGGCGAGGGCGAACGACGGGATGCTGCACCCGCCTTCCAGCACCCGCAGAAATGCCCGCTCCGCGAGGAGCGCCGCACGGGTGGGCGTGTGGTCGAGGGCAATGCGCAGGGCTTCCTTCACGCTCGGCGCCAAGTCCGTCGAGCATTCCACCGCCACGCTCCCCTGCCCGACGGGCGGCGTAAACAATTCCGGTTCCAGCTCCTCGACGATGAGGTGGTCCCAGCCGAGGCGATGAACGCCCGCGTACGCCAGCACCAGCGCCTGCATCTGCCCCTCTTCGAGCTTCCGCAGCCGGGTTTGCAGATTACCGCGCGCCTCCACCGCCGTGACGGCCGGATAATGACGCGCCAGCAGCGCCCGGCGCCGCGTGCTGCTCGTCCCGACCACCGCCGCCCCAGCGCCGAGGCGGAAGTTGGGATCGGTGGAAATCACGACATCCACGGGCTTTTCGCGCTCCAGAAACGCCACCAGCTCCAGCCCGTTCGGCAACGTCGATTGCACGTCCTTCGCCGAATGCACGGCAATCGTGATGCGCCCGTCGAGCAGCGCCTCTTCCAGCTCCTGCGTGAACACCCCCTTCGAGCCGATTTTCGCGAGCGAACGGTCTTGGATACGGTCACCCTGCGTGGTAAACGTGACGATTTCCGTCGCGTGACCCGCTGCCTTCAGCAGGTCCGCCACGTGATGAGCCTGCCAAAGCGCAAGCGCCGAGCCGCGGGTACCGATTTTAATCACGGGGAGAAGGGAAATGAGGATGAAAAGGAAGAGGCGCTACCCCCGCAGCAGCGGGTAAAGCGTAAGCGAGGTGTCAAAGAACACCAGTTTCGGGTTAGCGTTGCGTTCGACGTGGTAATGCGCATCGGTCAGGGCGCGGACGATGGCATCGGCATTCTGGGGCGTAATAAGGCGACTCATCTTCCGCACCGTATCAGCCTCCGCCACCGACAGGGCGGGCACGAGGGCCGGGTCCAGCCCCACGAGCAGCACTTTCCGCACCAGCCCCAGCGCGTACCGGAGCAGATGCTTCTGCCCTTCTCTCCCGAGCTTCTGAAACTCTTCCGACCGCTTATCGAGCAGCTCCTGCCACTTGGCGCCCCAGCACTGCCGGAGCCAGTCGATGAGGAAATCGAACAGCTCGGTGCCCACTTCCCCACGCAGCGCCAGCGCCGTATTCAGGCTCCCATCGGCGAGCTGCGCGGTGGCCAGCGCCGCCGCTGCCGGCATCTGGTGCTCCTGTTCGAGCAATTCCGCCAGCTCCGGCTCCGTATGCGCCCGCACACTGACGCGCTGCGTCCGGCTCAGAATCGTGGGCAGCAGCGCCCCCGGCTGGTTACTCACCAGCAGAAACACCGTGCGGCGGGGCGGCTCTTCGAGCAGCTTGAGCAGCGCATTCGCCGCGGCCGGGTGCAGCAGCTCGGGGAGCCAAATCACGAAAAACTTGTACGGCGCCTCAAACGCCGCCATCGCCGCGCGCATCGGCAGCTGCGCCGCCGCTTCCCGTGAGATGGTGCCCTGCTTGTTTTCGGCCTTCAGCTCGCTCATCCACTCATGGTACGTGGGGTAGGGCTGCTCCAGAAAAAACGCCCGAAACAGGATCAGCCGCGCATTCCGCTCCTCATCATCGAGCTTCGACTCGGCCAACGGCAGCAGCCAATGCAAATCCGGGTGAACGAGTCGCGCCATTTTCGAGCAAGCCGGACAAACGCCGCAAGCATCGGTCGGCGTGGGCGCGTCGCAGCTCAGGTACGTGGCGTACGCCAACGCCAGCGCCAGCGCCGCGCCGCCCTCGACGCCCGCAAAAAGTTGCGCATGCGCCACATGCCCACTCTGCGCCGAGCGCAGCAGCAGCGATTTCACTTCGGGTAGACCGGGGATGGTGGAGAAAAGCACGTTTGAGGAAGAAATAAACGGGATTCGCGCGGGGCTACGGCCCCGTGCGGGCTATTTGCAAAACCCCACAAAACCGAGCGTAACGTAGGGGCGGGCCTTGCGCCCGCCCGCGCGGCGGCAAATATCAGGTTGTAGGGGCGGGCCTTGTGCCCGCCCGTGCACTGGGAATGCTACCCGTTAATGC
>JANNMJ010000033.1:0-23812 GCA_031397815.1 Hymenobacteraceae bacterium | reverse complement strand
GGTCGTAGCAGATGTAGACGCCCACTTTGGCGTATTTGGTCTGGAATACCGGGTAGCCCAGGTTGCCGGGCTTGAAGAAGAACTTCTCCCAGAAACCGGTGGTCTGCGGAATGTGATTTTTGCGGTATTTCCCGAGGTACGTACCATCCGCATCGATGACGGCGGCAGTATTGTACAGAAAACCGGCCTGCTCGCGCTCGTAGACCGGCACGATCATCACCATGTTGTATTTCTTGGCGTACTCGGCCATCCGGTCGGTGGTGGGGCCGGGGACGGATTCTGCCGAGGCATACCACGCTTTATCCTGCCCGGGGGCAGAAATACGGGGTATTGAAAATCTCCTGCAAGCAAAGAATCTGCACACCTTGGCGGCCCGCTTCTTCGATGAGCGGAATGTGCTTCTGCACCATGGCTTCCATGATTTCCGCGATGGTGCCTTCGCCTTCCGTTATGGGCAGGCTCATCTGGATCAAACCGGATTTGACAATTCTGGACATTTTCTGAGTAGGGGTGAAGGGGGAGAGGGTTCTCGCAGTGAGCGCAGTGTTTTTCGCAGTGTCCGGAGTGTTCTGCACAGCGTTACACTGCGAAAACACCCGCGAACACTGCGAGAAAATCACACGGCTACTCCATAATATCTTCGTTCCAGAGGGCGGGCTTGGCGGCGATGAATTCTTTCATCATCTGCACGCATTCGGGTAAATCGAGGTCGATTACTTCTACGCCGTGGCTCTCCATAAATTCGCGGGCGCCATCGAACGTGCGGGATTCGCCGACGATGACTTTCGGAATCTTGAATTGCACGATGGTGCCGGCGCACATATAGCACGGCATCAGGGTGGAATAAATCACGGTGTCGCGGTAGGTGCGTTGGCGCCCGGCGTTCGTGAGGCAATCCATCTCGCCGTGCTTGATGGCATTGTCTTCCTGTACGCGCTTGTTGTGACCGGCCGCCACGAGCTTGCCGTCGCGCACGAGCACAGAACCGATTGGGATTCCGCCTTCCGACAACCCTTTGCGGGCTTCGTCGATTGCGGCTTGCATGAATTCGTCCATTGGGGAAGGAAAATGCGGGTTCTCGCAGAGGGACACAGAGGTTTCCGCAGAGGCCCGCAGAGGGAAAAAAATTACAGCGCCGTTTTACCGCGCTTGATGAATTGGCCGTAGCCTTTTTGAACCAGCGTTTCACCAGCGTGAACCGCTACTTGGCCGCGCAGGAGCACGGTTTCAATCTTACCCGTCAGCTCCCAGCCTTCGTAGCCGGAGTAATCGCAGTTCATGTGGTGGGTAGCGGCCGAAATTACATGTTTTTTGTTCGAATCGAAAATCACCAAATCCGCATCGGCGCCGATGCTGATAGTGCCTTTCCGGGGGAACATTCCGAAGATTTTGGCCGCATTCGTTGAGGTGACTTCCACGAATTTCTGCGGCGTGATGCGGCCTTTGTTGACGCCTTCCGAAAACAACAGCTCCATCCGGTGCTCAATGGCAGGGTGGCCGTTGGGGATTTTCGAGAAATCGTCTTTTCCCATCAGTTTCTGCTCCCACATAAACGGACAATGGTCGGTGCCAACTACTTGTACGAGGCCTTGGTTCAAGCCCGCCCAGAGCGTGGCTTGATCCTTCTTCTCGCGCAGCGGCGGCGACATGACCCATTTCGCGCCTTCCGCCTCGTTCTCGTAAAGAGAAGCGTCGAGCAATAAATATTGAATGCACGTTTCCACCAACACCCGCTGATTGCGTTGCGTAGCGCGGCGCACTTGGTTCAGGGCGCCCTCGCACGTCAGGTGGACGATGTAGGCGTTGACACCCGTATAATCGGCGATATCGGCGAAACGGCCGGAGGCTTCGGCTTCCGTCACTTCCGGCTGCGAGAGATAGTGGTATAGCGGCGAGAGCTTGCCCGCCGCGCGGTGCTGCGCGATGAGTGTGTCGATCATATCGCCGTTGGTGGCGTGGGCCGTCACGAGGCCGCCGTGCCGCTTCACTTCCTGCATCAGCCCGACCATCTGCGCGTCGTCAATCATCAGGGCGCCTTTATACGCCATAAACGTCTTGAATGACGTGATGCCTTCGGCCACCATCTCTTTGATTTCTTCCTTCGTGCTGGGGTTGAAATCGGTGACGGCCATGTGAAACGAGTAGTCGCCGACGGCATTGCCGGTCGCCCGGCCGCTCCACTCGTCGAAGGCGGCGCGGAGCGAGTTACCCTGCTTTTGCAGAATAAAATCGATTACCATCGTGGTGCCGCCGTGGAGGGCGGCACGGGTGCCGGTTTCGTAGGTGTCGGAGCTGAAAGTGCCCATAAAGGGCATTTCCAGGTGAACGTGCGGGTCGATGCCGCCGGGCACGACCATCTTACCCGTGCAATCGATGACTTGCGCGCCGTTAACGGGCAGGTTGCGCCCCAGTGCGACGATAGATTCGCCGTCGATTAAAATATCGCAGATGGCGTCGGAGTCGGCGGTGACGACGCGGCCGTTTTGTAGCAGAATCACGAGTGCGCTTGTGAAGTGAAGGAGGGGAGAGGCAGCTAGCCGAAACAGCGGACGATTAATCAGCGGTTACGTCAAAGCCTAATTTCTGGGGCGGGTTTCGCTCTACTCAGCAGCCAATAAACCGCGAACGCCACGGCAAAACCCGAAAACCACGATAGCTTATAAAGAAAATCGAGCGCCGGAACCCAGTAGCCGATGAGCGCCGTGCCGACGCCGAGCGCCAGTGCGATGAGGGCGGCCGGGTTGAAGCCGGAGCCGCCATACGCATATTGGCCCGACCCACAGGGCCGCCAAATGCCACACGTTCCAAGTGCGCTGGGACGCGGGCACGGGCGCCAAATTCGCGCTGTAAAGCGGGGGCGCTAGGACGTCGGGGGGGAGGAGAGGCAATGGAATCTGGTTTACAGTTTTCGGTTTACAGTTTTTAGCTTTTGGCAGAAACCAAGCGTCTAAAAACCATAAACCGAAAACCAAAAACTAAAAAGTATGCTCGTCGGCGATTTTCAAGGCTTCGGAAATAATGGCGAGGCCTTCGTCCATTTCTTCCTTGGTGATGCAGAGCGGCGGCACGATGAATACGTAGCTCCAGCGCACAAACGTGTACATCCCCAGCTCGCGGATTTTGGCCGCTACCTTGTTCATGACGTCCATTTGGGCGGGGGCGGCGTTCCAAGGGGCCATTGGCTCCTTGGTTTCGCGGTTTTTTACCAGCTCCAGCACCCCGAAAAGGCCGGTGTTGCGCCAATCGCCGATGCTGGGGTGGCGCTCCTTCATCTCGGCCACGCGGGCGTTGACGTAGGTTTCCATTTCCCGCGTGTTTTCGAGCAGATTATCCGTCTCGTAAATATCGAGCACGGCCAGCGCGGCGGCGCAGCTCACGGGGTGCGCCGAATACGTGAGGCCGAGCGGCAGCGGCTTATCGTCGAAAAACTTCGCGATTTCATCACTCACCATCACCGCGCCGAGCGGCAGGTAACCGGCCGTGATGCCCTTCGCCATACACATCAAATCGACCTGCACGCCGTGGTGGTCGGAGCCGAACCACTTGCCGGTGCGGCCGAAACCGCTCATTACTTCGTCGGCAATCAGGAGGATGCCGTGCTTATCGCAGATGGCGCGGATGGCTTTCCAGTAGCCCGGCGGGTATTTAATGCACCCCGACGAACCCGATTCGCCTTCGAGCAGAATCGCGGCGACGGAGCCCGGGTTTTCGTAGCCAATCACGCGCTCCATCGCGGCGGCGGCGCGCTCGGCGCACTCTTCCGGTGAGGCGCTGTACCACGGGCAGCGGTAGGAGTAGGGGTTCTCGACGTGCACTGCGCCGGGCATCGCCTGCGCATCAACGGCAAACTTGCGTGGGTCGCCGCCGACGCTGATGGCGCCGTAGCTCGCGCCGTGGTACGACTGGTAGAGCGAGACGATTTTATGTCGCCCTGTGAAAATGCGCGCCGCTTTAATGGCATTTTCAATCGCTTCGGCCCCGCCGAGCGTGAAGAACGCTTTGTTGAGGTTCGGCGGAGTTATTTCGGCGAGTTTTTTCCCGAGGTCGCCGCGCGCCTTGGTAATCATGCCGGGGTATACGTAGCTCAGGTCGCGCATTTGGGCGGCTACGGCTTCGGTCACGCGCTGGTCGCCGTGGCCGATGTTGACGTTCATGAGCTGCGACGAAAAGTCGATGTATCGCTTGCCGTCGCGGTCCCAGATGTACACGCCTTCGCCGCGCTCGGCGCTAATCGGGTTGAGGCCGGTCTGCTTCGACCACGAGAAAAGCGTGTGGTCGAGGTTGTCTTGCAGGATTTGCTTGGGGTCTTCGGTCAGGGTCTGCATGTTGGGTAGTTTTTGGTTTTCGGTTTTCGGTTTTCGTCGGTTAAATCTTGTGCTTGAATTGGCGGTTTCAGCCTTCCTGCCATCGGAAAAATGAATCTCTTGTGATGACTTATCTGCTGCCGAATATCCTAAAAAACAAGATCTAAAAACCAAAAACTATAAACTGAAAACTATTAAGACATCCAGTTCGTCCGCGACTCTGGGTTCCACTTGGTGGTGACCTTTTTGAGCTGCGTCCAGAATTCGATGGAGCTTTTGCCGGTGATATCGCAGGCGCCGAATTTCGATTCGTTCCAGCCACCGAACGAGAATGGCTCGCGCGGCACCGGCACGCCGATGTTCACGCCAATCATCCCCGCCGAAGCGTGTTCCATGACGTAGCGCGCGTGGGCGCCGCTCTGCGTGAAGACGGACGCCGCGTTGCCGTAATTCGAAGCGTTCTCGATGGCGAGGCCCGCGTCGAGGTCTTTGGCGCGCACGATGGCGATGACCGGCCCGAAGACTTCTTCCGTGGCGATGGCCATATCGGGCGTTACGTGGTCAATCACGGTCGGCCCGACGTAATAACCGTCTTCGTGGCCCGCCACTTTCGCGTTGCGCCCGTCGAGGAGGATGGTGGCACCGGCTTGCTCAGCCTCGGTGATGTAGCGCTCGATGCGCGTTTTGGCTTCTTTGCTGATGACCGAGCCGAGGTTGTGGCCGGGCACAATCTTTCGCGCTTCTTCCACGAGCCGCTGCACGATATGGTCGACGGGGCCGATGCCGACCATCAGCGAACCCGCCATGCAGCGTTGGCCTGCGCAGCCCGACATGGAGGCGGCGACGTTCGAGGCCGTCATGTCGGTGTGGGCGTCTGGGAGGACTAGAAGGTGATTTTTGGCTCCGCCGAGCGCCACGCACCGCTTCAGGTTGTTGGTGGCGCGACGGTACACGACTTTGGCGATTTTGGTCGAGCCGACGAACGACACGGCCTGAATATCGGGGTGGTCGCAGATGGCTTCGACGATGGTTTTGTCGCCGTTGACGATGTTGAGGACGCCGCCGGGCAGCCCCGCTTCTTTCAGCAGCTCGGCAATCCGACCGGCGCTTAGCGGCACTTGTTCCGAAGGTTTCAGAATCATGCAGTTGCCGAGGACGAGGGCGTTTGGAATCGTCCAGTGCGGCACCATGTTCGGGAAGTTGAACGGCGCGATGCTCGCGACCACGCCCAACGGCTTGCGCTCGACGCGGCACTCCACGCCTTTGCTCACTTCGAGCAATTCACCGGCGATGAGCTGCGGCATGGAGCAGGCAAACTCAGTCAGCTCGATGGCTTTCTCGACTTCGGCGCGGGCTTCGTCGAGGGTTTTGCCGTTCTCTTTATGGACGAGGTTGGTTAGCTCGACGATATCGCGCTCCAGCAGGGTTTTGTAACGATAAAACACCTGCACCCGCTCCTTAATGGGCGTAGACGACCACGCCGGGAACGCCGCTTTGGCCACCGCAACGGCGGCATCAAGCGCATCGGCGCCGCTGAGCGGAACGGTGGAAATGACGTGGCCCGTGAGCGGGCTGAACACGTCGAGGGTAGGGGTAGCGGACGCGGTGGCGACGAACTGGCCGCCGACATAGTCGCGCACGGCAGGATACGACAGGGTTTCGACTTCCATTGTTATCAGAATGTTACCAAAATTGGCTTTGCAAGCTAGTGATTTTCTCCTTCGCAATCGATGCCGACTTGCCAGAATTGCATAGAAACGAATGTTTTCTTTCACAATCGTCAATATTTTCTTGACTTGCTGAGCTTGTTCGCGCTCGGTTTACCAGTTAGCGTCCAGCACGATGCCTATGCTAAAGCTACGACCGGGAGCGGGTTGGTAAAAGCGATCACCGAACGCGTTGAGGTCGGGGCCGAGGCTGTAGCGGGTGTTGGTGGCGTTGTCGATGCTCGCAAAAACGGCGAGTTGTCGCCGGGCGCTCGTCCACCGAAAGCGGTAGTCGATGCGGGCGCCTAACGTCCAATACGCATCCGTGGAGAAGGTATTGGCCTCGTTGAGCGGCAGCGCGGCTTGGTAGCTCACGTTGGAATGGGCGGAAAAGCCGCGCGCCGTCAGGAAATCCAGGCCGGCGGTGAAGGTTTGGGGGGCGGTGCCGGGGAGGCGGTTTCCGCTGAAATCGAGGCCGTTGAGGTTTTGGTAGCTGCCGAAGCGATACCGTTGATATGCATAGCTGGCCCAAACGCGTAAGCCACTGATTTCGGCGCCGGGCTTCGTTGCTGAGCGCACGAGCCACGCGCTCAGGGCGGCCTCTAGTCCGAGCTGCTGCGTGGTGCCCGAATTGGTGAACCGTTGCGTGCCGAGCGTATCGGGGCGGGCGACGATGGTTTGGTGCAGCCCCAGCCGGTACGCGGTCAACTCAAATTGCAGCCGCTCGTGAAAGGTGGTGCCGCGTGTGCCGATTTCGTAGCTCGTGCCGCGCTCGGCGCGCAGCGTGCGGTTGAGGGAGCCGTCAGAAGGCCGAACTTCTTCATCGGAAGGCGGCGAAAAGCCGGTGCTGATGCTCGTGTAAACCGACCAATTCGGCCCTAACTCCTTCAAAAGCGCCACTCGGGGCGAAGCTTCCGGACGGAAATTCCGCGTGACGGCGTAGGCCGTGGGAGCGGTGCTGGCTGCCGAAACCCGGGCAATGCCGTAGTGCAGGCGGTTGTACGACGCGCCCACCGTCAGCAGGAGGTCGGCGGGCAGCTCGTAATCAGCTTGCGCGAAACCGAAGCCCGTGGCGGTGCGAATCTCATCGTCGTAACGCAGCGGTCCCGGCGTTCCGCCGAGGTTTTGGTAATTGCGAGCGTTCTCGAAGCTGGCTTGGAACTCGGCCCCGGCCGTCAGGCGGAGCGGGCGCCCGGCTACGAGGAAAGTTTGGCGCCACGCCGTTCGGCCGCCGCCGCTGATGGCCGTGGAGCGGTCGAAATCAACTAAAAATGGGGTTTGAATGGCGGTGCCGGTGCCGTAAACCGTGGTGGTGGTGAAGGTGCCGATTCGGCCGGGCGCAGCGGTGTGGGTCAGGCCGATGAGGCCAGTCCGCGAAGCGTATGAGGCGCGCTGACTGACAGTGCCGGGCCGACCGGGACCGGCATCAGGCCGGGCTTGTCGTGGGTCGGCGGTGAACTGGGCGCGCGTCAGGCCGCCGGGAATCTGGTACGTCAAGTTGGTGTAGAGGGCGTGGATGGCGAGGGTAGGAGCGAGGCCCGAATCGGCGGCGGGGTGTAGCTCGGCGTCGAGGGTGAGCACGTCGCGCCGCATCGCGCTCTGGGCGCGGTAACCGTCGAGGGTTTGGCGGACGTACTGGGCACGAATGGCGCCGGTGGCGGTGCGGGTTTCGGCCAGCGCGGTGGTGCGGCGCAGCCCAAAGCTCCCGGCCGTCGCGCCGACGGCTATGTGCGTGCCGGGCCCCGTGCGTTGGTTTTCGAACCGCACCACGCCGCCCGTACCTGCCCCGTACACCGACCCCGCCGGCCCCTTCAGTACCTCAATCCGGCCGATAGTGGCGGGGTCGAGGAGGTTGAGCGGTGTGCTGCCGCCGGCTTCCGTGAACGGAACATCGTGGTAATACACCTTCACATTTCGCACCCCAAACGGCGAGCGCAGCGTGCTCCCCCGAATGCTGAGGCGGTACGACGCCGCCGCGCGCTCTTCCCAGCGCACGCCGGGCAGCGTGTTGACGGCCGCGCCCAACGCGCCATCCGGAAATCGCCGCAGCGTAAGGCTATCCACTACGCCCACACTCGCCGCCAACCGCCGCAGCGGCACCTGCTGCCCGTAGCCCACGACGGCCGCATCCGGTAGCGACGTCTGCGGGGGAAGCTGCTGAGCGTGAGTTAATAGGGAGCGTAGAATCGTCAGAAATAAGAGCAGAATCAGAGGACGAATACGCATGCGGAAACCAGTGAGCTAGGGGAGAAGGAGCGGCCCCGTCGGCCTCTCCTACGGGCGCGGCGGGTGTTGGGCTGAAGCGTTGGGGGAGGCGCGGGAGAAGTGTACGGGCAGACGTGCAGGCTTGTCGTCAGAAAAAAGTATTCGGTCTGAAAAGATGCTTTAAAACGTTTAAAGCCTGAAAATGAGGCGGCAAGCGGCGCCCGAGGCGGAACTAAAACGTGATGAACCGAGAATTTGTAGTTATTTTGCAGATAAGCATCTTTTTGTGCCCAATCGGTGTTATCAGCTTATGACAGCTCCATCTAAACGTTCCGGTTCACGGAAATCAGTCGAATCGAGTGCCCCAAAGCACGTGTCGCACAGCGCCCAAATGGAGGCTCTGAATGCGCGGGAGCAGGGGAAAGTAGTGATGTATAAACAAGACGCCTGGGGCCACGTCGAGACCCGCTTCGTGCGCGTCCAGAACGTGAAGGTCTGGGAAGAAAAAGGCTTCTTCGTTTAGATTTCGGCTCACAGAAAAGCCCCGCTCCGGACAACCGAGCGGGGCTTTTTTGTATTCAGGGGGTAGCAATTGCCCCGTCGGGGCGCTTTGCCGGGGCGCCTGAAGAGAGCGCGACGAGGCGGGGGCAGAAGCCGCTTTAATGACGAATGTCACTTCCATAAGCGACAATCGTCAAGTTAGGGAGGGCTAAGCAGTCAGTCCTTTGTAGAAGGTTTTTTTGTACTAAAACCCGACTACGATGGAACAGGTACTGACAACGAATATCTTACGGCTGAGGCTTTTTGTCTGGAGCAGTAACGTCCGGAAGACGTCCGGTGGGTGGATAGGCGGGAGATTCTAATCGATTTCGAGATGAGTGACTCCAAAGCCTATGTGCTGACCATCAACGGCGGATCTTCCAGTATCAAGTTTGCGGTTTTTGAAGTGGGCGAGCAGCCGGAGCGCGGCTTGTCGGGGGCGATTGAGCGCATCGGGCAGCCGGATACGTGTCTGACCTACTACGACCCCGCCGACGAGCAGCCACCAACCTCGCTGCCGCTGCCAACGGCGGCGGCGACCGATTACGCTTCGGCCGCAAATTTTCTGGTGACGTGGCTCGAACAACAGGCCATTTTTAGCGCCATCGGGGCCGTGGGGCACCGGGTGGTTCACGGCTTCGAGTATTCGCAGCCGCAGCAAATCACGCAGCACCTACTGGCTGAGCTACACCGCATCAGCGCCTACGACCCCGAGCATATGCCCGGCGAGCTGGCGCTTATCACGGCTTTTCGGAACCGCCACCCGCAGCTTCCGCAGTTCGTGTGCTTCGATACGGCGTTTCACCAGGCGATGCCCCGCGTGGCGCAATTGCTGCCGCTGCCGCGCCGTTTTACTGAGCGCGGCTTGCGGCGGTATGGCTTCCACGGCCTCTCGTATGCCTACTTAGTGGAGGAGCTGGCGCGCGTAACCCGCATCGAGATAACGGTGCAAGGCCGCGTAATTATGGCCCATCTGGGGAGCGGCGCGAGTATGGCGGCCGTGCTGAATGGCCAAAGCATCGAGACCACGATGGGCCTGACGCCCGCCGGCGGCCTGCCGATGAGCACCCGCTCCGGCGACCTCGACCCCGGCGTAGCCAGCCATTTGCTGCTGACCGAAAAGCTGACGGCGGAGGAGTTCAACCACCTGATTAATCACGAATCGGGTTTGCTCGGCGTTTCCGGCATCAGTGCCGATATGAGCGTTTTGCTGACGCAGCAAGCCACTGATACGCGCGCCGCCGAAGCTGTGGCGCTTTTCTGCTACCAAGTGCGGAAGATGGTGGGGGCGCTGGCCGCCGTACTCGGCGGGGTGGATACGCTGGTGTTTTCCGGTGGTATCGGCGAGCATTCGGCGGAGGTGCGGGCGCGGGTCTGCGCCGGACTCGATTTCCTCGGCATCACCCTCGACCCCGCCCGCAATGCCGCGCACGCGCCCCTCATCTCCCCGGAAAACCCGCACGGGACTGAGGGAGCGCAAGCAGCAGCGCATCGTGTAGAAGTACGCGTCATCCCAACCGACGAAGAGCGAATGATCGCCCAAACCGTCTGCCGCCTATGGGCACCCCGAATCTACCCAATTCCTTTCGACTGAAACCCGACGCTTTAAAAGCATCCTCGTTCACATCCCCCCAAATCTCTCTCTCATCTCCACATCTCTTCTTACATCTTCTCCACTTACATCATCGTGAATAATCTTCCCCCAATCGAACACCGTTCGGCGCCTTCCGTGCCGCCCACGTCCGCTGCGCCGCTGGCAGACGATGAGCTGCGCCTGCTCGATGCGTACTGGCGCGCGGCGAATTACCTATCGGTCGGGCAGATGTACCTGCGCGAAAATCCGTTGCTGCGCGAGCCGCTCACCCTCAACCACGTCAAGCGCGTGCTGCTCGGGCATTGGGGCACCACACCGGGGCAGAACTTCATGTACGCGCACCTGAACCGCGTGATTCGGAAGTTTGACCTCGATATGATTTACCTCTCCGGACCCGGTCATGGTGGTCCGGCGGTGGTGGCGAATACGTATCTGGAAGGGACTTATAGTGAGGTTTATCCGTCCATCAGTCAGGATGAGGCGGGGTTGCTGCGGCTGTTCCGGCAGTTTTCGGCGCCAGGCGGGATTTCGAGTCACGCCTCGCCGCAGACGCCCGGCTCAATGCACGAGGGCGGTGAGCTGGGGTACTCGCTGAGTCACGCGTTTGGGGCGGTGTTCGATAATCCGTCGTTGGTGGTGGCGTGCGTGGTGGGGGATGGGGAGGCCGAAACCGGGCCACTCGCCACGGCGTGGCACTCGAATAAGTTTCTGAGTCCGGCGACCGACGGGGCGGTGCTGCCGATTCTGCACCTCAACGGGTACAAGATTTCGAACCCGACCGTCCTCGCCCGCATCACGCCCGAAGAGCTGGACCAGCTGATGCGCGGCTACGGCTGGACGCCGCTCTACGTCGAAGGCGACGACCCCGCCCTGATGCACCAAGCGATGGCCGCCGCCCTTGATGCCGCCGTCGGGCTGATTCAGGAGGCGCAGACCCGCGCCCGCACCTCCGCCGACCGCACCCGCCCGCGCTGGCCGATGATTGTGGTGCGCTCGCCGAAGGGCTGGACGGGGCCGAAGATGGTCAACGGGAAACCGAACGAAGGCACGTTCCGGGCGCATCAGGTGCCGCTGGCGGTGTCGGCGAGTGCCCCGCCTGAGCATCTGGCGCAGCTCGAAGCGTGGCTGCGGAGCTACCGGCCGGAAGAGCTGTTCGACGGAAAAGGGCGCTTGAAGCCCGAACTGGCGGCCCTTGCCCCAACCGGTAACCGGCGGATGGGTGCCAATCCGCAAGCCAACGGCGGCCTGCTGCTGCGCGACCTGCGGATGCCCGATTTTCGCGATTACGGCGTCGCCGTGCCCGCTCCCGGCGCCGTGCTGGCGAGCGATACGTTCGTGGCCGGGCAGTTCCTGCGCGACATCATTCGCCTGAATCACGAGCCGAACAACTTCCGAATTTTCGGACCCGACGAAACCGTCTCGAACCGTCTGGAAGCCGTTTTCGAGGCCACCAACCGACAGTGGGACGCCGATACCGCCGAGCACGACGAGTTCCTCGCCCCGACGGGGAGCGTCGTGGAGATGCTCAGCGAGCACCAGTGCCAAGGGTGGCTCGAAGGGTATCTGCTGACCGGGCGGCACGGACTGTTCAACTCCTACGAGGCGTTCATTCACATCGTCGATTCGATGTTCAACCAGCACGCTAAGTGGTTGAAGATGACGCTGGAGATTCCGTGGCGCCCGAAAATCGCGTCGCTCAATTACCTGCTCACGTCCACCGTGTGGCGGCAGGACCATAACGGCTTCACGCATCAGGACCCCGGGTTCATCGACCACGTCGTGAACAAAAAGGCTGGTATCGTGCGGGTGTATTTGCCGCCGGATGCCAACTGCCTGCTCTCGGTGATGGACCATTGTCTGCGGAGCCGCCACTACGTCAATGTGATGGTGGCGGCGAAGCACCCCGCGCCGCAATGGCTCACGATGGAAGCCGCCGTGAAGCACTGCGCGCAGGGCATCGGCATCTGGCAGTGGGCGAGCAACGATGCCGGTGCCGAGCCGGATGCCGTGATGGCGTGCTGCGGCGACGTGCCGACGCTCGAAACCCTCGCCGCCGTCCAGATTCTGCGCGAACACCTGCCGCAGCTCAAAATCCGGGTCGTGAACGTGGTCGATTTGCTCAAGCTCCAGCGCCACACCGAGCATCCGCACGGCCTCACCGACCCCGATTTCGACGCCCTCTTCACCCGCAACAAGCCCGTCATCTTCGCCTTCCACGGCTACCCGTGGCTGGTCCACCGCCTGACGTACAACCGCGCCAATAACCCCAATATCCACGTTCGGGGGTACAAGGAAGAAGGCACGATTACGACGGCTTTCGATATGACCGTCCTCAACCAGCTAGACCGGTTCCATCTGGCGATGGACGTTATCGACCGCCTGCCGCAGCTCGGCAATACCGGCGCGTACCTCAAGCAGTACCTCAACGATAAGCTCATCGAGCACAAGCAGTACATCATCCGAAACGGCGAGGATATGCCGGAAATCCGCGACTGGAAGTGGAACGCCTGACGCCGGTAGCGGTGGTTACGCCAGTCGCGCCGGTCGCCTCGTCTGCGACGCTCGGCGGGCTGACCGACGCGGAAGTCGTGGCCGCGCGGGTGGCGCACGGCCGCAACACCCTCGGCGTGGCGCGGCCGTCGCGGCTCCTCGGTACGCTGCGCGAGGTGGCCACCGAGCCGATGTTTCTGCTCCTGCTCGTGGCGTGCGCGGTGTACTTCGCGATGGGGCAGGTTGAAGAAGCCCTGACCCTGATAGTTGCGATTTTTCTGGTTTCCGGCATCTCCGTCTATCAGGATATCCGCAGCGACCAAGCCCTCAGTGCGCTCCGCGACCTCACCCAACCCCACGCCCAAGTGCGGCGCAACGGCCAAGTAAGCGCCGTGCCGGTGGAAGAGCTGGTCGTCGGGGATGCGGTGCTCGTGGAGGAAGGCGAGCGCCTGCCGGCCGATGGTCAGCTACTGGAAACGGCCGATTTTTCGGTCGATGAAGCCGTGTTGACTGGTGAGGCGGTGGCGGTTCAGAAGACCGTCGGGGAGGCTGTTTTCGGCGGAACCAGCGTCGCTACCGGGCGGGCGTGGCTGACCCTGACGGCTATCGGCGCGCAAACCGCGCTCGGTAAGATTGGGAAGAGTCTGGAAGATATCGTCCCCGAAAAAACCCCGTTGCAACGTCAGATGGGCACTTTCGTGGTGCGGATGGCGTGGATTGGTCTCGGCGCTTTCGCGCTGGTATGGGGCATCAACTATGTCCGGACGGGCGATTGGGTCGCGGCGCTGCTCTTTGGTCTGACCCTCGCGATGTCGATCATCCCCGAAGAAATCCCCGTCACGTTCAGCAGCTTCATGGCGCTCGGCGCGGTGCGGTTGAGCCGGATGGGCGTCCTCACGAAACAGCCGCAAACCGTCGAAAGCCTTGGCTCCGCCACCGTCATCTGCACCGATAAAACCGGCACCATCACGCAGGAGGGAATGCGCGTCCGGCAGCTCTATGACGCCGTAACCAACACCACCGTCGAGCTGAACAAAGCGTCACTCACCGCGTCCGCTGCCAAGGTGCTGACCTACGCCCGCTGGGCGAGCGAAGACGAGCCGTTCGACGCCATGGAACGCGCCATCGTGGCAGCGTTCGAGACGGCCGTTCCGGCAAACCAAGCGCTTCCGCCGCTCATCCACGAGTACCCGCTGGCGGGCACCCCGCCGATGATGACGCACGTCCGGCAAGCGCCCGGCGAGCCGATGATGGTGGCCGGAAAAGGCGCCGTAGAACACGTAATCAGCGTTTGCCGCTTGGCGCCCGACGTGGCGGAACGCGTGCGCGCCACGGCCTTGGAACTATCGGGGGCAGGTTTGCGGGTGCTGGGCGTGGCCGACGGCGTTTCCCCAACAGGCGGCAGCGGACAAGCGCCAATCGCGCCGACTTTCCCCGCCGAGCAGGACGATTTTTCGTGGCGCTTCCTCGGTCTGATTGCCCTCGAAAATCCGCCGAAGGCGAACGCTGCGGCCGTCATCGAGGCGTTTGGTGCCGCCGGGATTCAGGTGAAGATGATTACCGGCGATTTCGCCGAAACCGCCCAAGCCATTGCCCGCCAAGTGCAGCTCCCGCACGCCGACGCCCTCATGACTGGCGCGCAGGTGATGGCGATGGACCCCGAAAACCTGCGCACGGCGGCGGCGCGCACGGCCGTTTTTGCGCGGATGTTTCCGGAGGCGAAGCTGCGCGTCGTCGAAGCCCTCAAACAGAACGGCGACGTGGTAGCGATGACCGGCGACGGCGTCAACGACGGCCCCGCGCTCAAGGCGGCGCACATCGGCGTGGCGATGGGGAAGCGCGGGACCGAAGTAGCCCGCCAAGCCGCCTCGCTGGTGCTCGTGGAGGATGATTTAGGCGCGATGGTCCTCGCGATTGCACAGGGGCGCCGCATCTACCAAAACCTCAAAAAGGCGTGCCTGTACGTGGTTTCGATCCACATCCCCATCATCCTCACGGTGCTAGTGCCGCTGCTCGCGCACTGGAAATTGGCTAACCTGCTCAGCCCCGTCAACGTCATTTTTCTGGAGCTGGTGATGGGCCCGACGTGCTCCATCGCCTTCGAGAACGAGCCCGCCGAAGCCGACCAGATGCGCCAACCGCCCCGCCCGCTCACCACCACTTTCTTAGCGGGCGCCGAGCTGGGCCGCAGCATCCTGCAAGGGCTGGGCATCGCGGTGGGCGTCCTCACGGTGTACTACCTCGCGATGCAGCGCGGCGCCGACGCCGCCACCGTCCGGACGCTCATCTTCACCACCCTCATCCTCAGTAACATCGCCCTGACGCTCGTCAGTCGCTCCTTCACCCAATCGGTTTGGCGGATGCTCTTCGTACCGAACCGGCTGCTCTGGCTGATGCTCGGCACCACGCTGCTGCTGCTGGGGGTCACGTTGTTCGTGCCCGCCGCACGAGCGCTGTTCGGGTTCGTCCCCATCACGGCCGCCGCCTTCGGCTGGTGCGCGTTGGCGGCATTCCTGAGTGTGGGTTGGATGGAGGTTTTCAAGCGAAGGGGCAGGGTTGGGGGATAGGAGCAGCGGCCGATTAGCCCGGCGCAGCGCGCGTTAGCCCGGGGTAGATTTCTGCGAAATCAACCCCGGGCTTTGGAGAAGAACCCCGTTGGGGTTCGCATTACGCATGGCATCGGGGAACCCCAACGGGGTTCTTTTCCACAGCCCGGGGTTGGCGGCGCTCCGCGCCGACTACCCCGGGCTACCCGGCGTGCGCGCAACGCCATCCGACCCCGTTCTTCCCGCTTCCCGCCTCGTTCTTTTCGATTCCCATCCCATTCTTCTCGCTTACCACCCCGTTCTTTTCGATTCCCACCTCGTTCTTCTTCCTTCCAACAACGTCCTTCTTCGTTCCAACAACGTTCTTTTCGGCTCCAGTAGCGTTCTTCTTCCTTCCGACATCGTTCTTTTCGATTCCAGTAGCGTTCTTTTCGATTCCAGTAGCGTTCTTCCCTCTTCCCACAACGTTCTTTTCGACTCCGGTAGCGTTCCCACGCTGGAAACGGCCTTTCTAGCCCGCCTTTCCTCCCACCTGACCCAACAGCAAAGCGCCCCGCCGGATGACTCCGACGGGGCGCTTTTGATCAGCAGGAGCGGCGCGAACCAGCTCCAGCGGCAAGAATCCTTACTTCACCACGCTCACGCGGCCGAACTGAATCCCGGCGCTGCTCGTCACGCGCAGGTGGTAGAGGCCGGTTGGGAGGTTCTCAGCGTCGAGGGCGATGGTGCGCTCGGCGGTGGCAGTCGTCGTGGTGATGAACACGGTGCGGCCGTTCACGTCGAGCAACTCGACGCGGACGGGGCCGCGAAGGGCTTTTTCAGCTTCGATGCGGAAGGCACCGGTCGTCGGGTTCGGGTAAACCGTGGCCGAAAGGCGGGTCGAACCGGCGAAGGCATCGGCGAGGCCGAGGGCGCGCAGCTGGCACAACACGATACCGGCGTTCTGATCCTGAATCCGCTTCGCGAACTCCTGATAATACACGTTCGTGATCTCCGCGTTGTGGATCACGAGGGTGTTCTCGTCGTTATCCGTATCCGCCCCGGCGCTCCAGTTATGCGAGCCGACCCACGTCGTCGGGTCCGACCCTGCCACGTCCACCAGCAGGTGTTTGTGGTGCATAATCGTCGAGAACGAGAAGTACTGCATCCGCGTGCCCATAAAGCTGCGGAGCGTCCGGTACGGCGCCGCGCCCGCCGACGACGTATCGTTCACCAGCCCTTCCGAGCAGGCGAGGATGTTCTGGCTCTGAATCCGGCTCCGGATCGCCTGCGCGATGTCCGAGCGCGTAATCAGCATCGTGGCGAAGTGGAGGTCGTTGTCGGCGGTGTTCACCGTTTCGATGAGGCGCGTGTTCGTGCCGTCGGTCGGCGAGAACCACGATTGCACTTCCGACGTGCCGATCTTGAGGTAGTGCGGTGTGTTGTCGGTCTTGAGCGGACCGAATTTCGGCGTGCCCGGCGTCACCGTGCTGCTGCCCCACATCTCGTTGAATTCCATCGCATAGACCCGCGCCAGCGACTGGTCCTGAATCAGAATCGCCGAGTTCTTATCGACCCCCAGCTGACCCGCCGTCCAGTTCGTCGAACCCGTCCACACTTGCGGCTGGCTCGGGTTGGTCGCCTCCGCGTCCATGATGATGATCTTATTGTGCATAATCCCCCGAGTGGTGTTCCGCTCAATTTCCGGGATATTCACCGACGGCAGCCCTTGCGTGCTGGCATTGGCGACCGTACCGTCGGAGATGACCCGCACCTGCACGCCACGCGCCTTCGCCCGCGACAACGCATTGAAGATCACGCCGTCGTTCCAGTTATAGATCGCCACGTCCAGGGTGAGCTGTGCCCGGTCGATAAGCGCCGCGATAGAGTCGTTCATCGTGTTCGGGAACGACTGCGCGACGTTACCCGCTGGCCAGGCGTACGTCGGATCGACGGTGCCCGTGAACCACGCGCGCATCCGGCCCGTGCTCAGCGATTGCGTAATCACGGGCACCACCCGCGAGTTCGAAGCGCCAATCGAGTTCGTCGACGTGAGCTGGATGTAGTACACCGTGGCCGGTTGCAGGCCCGTCAGGTTCACGCTGTGCTGCGTGGCTTGGGTGGGGCTGGTGGCGGTTTGGGTGAGGGTAGTGGCGGTTGTGCCGTACGCCACCGACGCATCGCCGGGGTTTTGGGTCGTGAACGAGATCGTCAGGCTGTTCGGCGTGATGTTCGTCACGATGGGTTGCGTGATGATGTTCGGCGCGTTTCCGAGGATGAAGTCGGCGTAGACGCGCGGCAGCAGCTGGTAGCCGCCCGAGCCCGACGCCGCGAACTGGCTCATGATGCCGATCAGGTCGAAGGCGGTGGTCGGCACGGGCTTGCCGATGATGCCGGTGGCGCCCGACGAAGCCGAGTTCACGCGCAGCGCAGTGGCAGCGTTGCCGTTGAGGCGGTAGTTGGTGTTGCCGGCGAAAGTGGTCGCCGGAGCGCCCGCTGCCGATGTCAGGCTCGTGTTGCCGTCGATGCGCACGAGCATCCCTTCATACTGCTCCGCGAAAACCGACGCGGCCTGCGCCATCGTCACGGTGGCGGGCGTCACTACGCGGTTCGAGGCGAGCACCTGCACGCTCGTCACGGGCGAGATTTCGAGCAGACCGTTATAGTCGACCAGCGTGCCGGTCACGACAATCGAGTCGCCGGGCATCACGTTGCTCAGCATCGTCGGCGAGTACGCCGCCAGTCCGCCCGTAGCGTCCTGGAAGTAACGGATCGGCCCCAACTCCGGACCATTCGTCACCACGCCGGTCGTCGTGACGGTGGTGCCGGGAGCGGCGTTACGGGCAACGGCCACAGTCGTCTGCGCGGATGCTGCGAGCGGAGCCGCCAGCAGAATTGCGCCGAAGAGGAGTGCGCCAACGGGTGAAGAGTGCTTCATCCTGAAAATGAATAAACTAAGTGAAACGATTGAGGTGCTTGCCGACAAAAAAAGCGGCCCGGAAGGTGCCTTCCGCGTCGCTTTCGCAAAGGTAAGTCGGCGCCCGTAGGTTCCTCTTCGCCCTAAGGTTAAGGCTAGATGAAGCGAGGGCGTTGGTCGTGCGGCTCCTTTGAGCCATTTCATGATTCGCATTCCTCCTCAAAGGCTCCCCTCTCCTTTGGAGAGGGGTTGGGGGTGAGGATACGCGGCAACCGGCGCCCCCAATACGCGCCTACAGCGGCATATGATCGCCGAGGTAGCGGCCGTAATGCGCCCGGTGAATCAGCAGATTCTCATCAAGGACGAAATCGGCCGTAATACGCGTCTTCTCGGCGTCTTCGCGGGAGATATCTTGGGTCTGAAGCTTCTTCCCCGCCTTAATCTGCTTATTGACGCCCTTGACGAAGCCGAGCGCCACTTTCGCGAGGGATTTCTCGACGCCAAACTGGTCGTGCAATGCCCCGTCGGGGTCGGCAACGAACGTAAATGGCAGATCTTTATCGACGAGAAAGCGCCGCATCGTGGCCGCGTCGGATTCGTAAACCAGCACCACCCGCGTGTTCGCGGCTTTGAGCGAATCCGCCTTACTTGCCAGTCGCGCCAGCCGCAGCTCGCAGATCGGGCAACCCGCATCGCGCATAAACGAGAGCAGCGTGCGGTGCCCGCGCAACCCTTCCGAGCTAAGCGGATTCCCGAGGACATCGGTCGTCGAGAACGACGGTACCGTCTGGTTTTCCATCAGGCGCACCGCTTCCACGGGCGGGTCAGGCGGCGGCGAGAGTGGTGCAGAGGAATCCCAAGCACCGAAGCTGCTCAGAAGAAGGAACAGCAGCTTAATAGAGACGAGCATAACTTCTTAACCGAGGAGCCTCCGATTTGTGTTGAGAAGCGCCCAAAGCTACGCCGCCATCATCGGAAAAAGCTCCGGTAATGGCGGCGAAGTACAGCTTTTGCTAGGAATAATACCGCTAACCCTCTGGCGATTCCATCCGCTCAAAAGTCGTTTTCAGGTCAAGGCGCGGGGTTTTCGCTCCGGATGCCTCCGGCGCCGCTTAAAGCACGTTCACCTCCGGGCTGAGCAGCACGCCGAACTTGGTCTCAACGGACGCAATGATTTCCTGCGCGAGCGCCCAAACTTCATCGCCCTTTGCGCCGCCGTGATTCACGAGCACGAGCGCCTGCCGGTCGTGGACGCCGTGCGTGGGAATCGGCGCGCCGCCCGCCACGCCCGGCGTCCCGCGCTGATGTCCCTTCCAGCCCGCCTGCTCGATGAGCCACCCGGCGGGCACTTTCACGCGGCCCATCGCCGTCACGTAGCCCGGCACGTTCGGGAACTGCTCTTTCAGCGTTTCATACTGCGTGACGCTGATTTCAGGATTTTTGAAGAACGACCCCGCATTCCCGACCTGCGCGGGGTCGGGGAGCTTCGAGCGCCGAATCTGCTGCACCGCCGCCGAGACGTGCCGCGCCGTAAGCTGGTCGGCCCCGACGCCCATCTCGCGCAGCGTCGTCTGGATATCGCCGTAATCGGTGCGGAAATCGGTGGGCGAGCGCTTGAGCTTCAGCGCCACCATCACCACGATGAACTGGCCTTTCAGCTCGCGCTTAAACACGCTCTCGCGGTAGCCAAACCCGCAATCCGGCGCGTTGAAGCGCCGCACCTCGCCGGTCTGCATCGACACCGCTTCGAGGTGGTCGAACACGTCTTTCAGCTCCGTGCCATAAGCGCCGATGTTTTGCAGCGGCGCCGCCCCCACCGTGCCGGGGATGAGCGAGAGGTTTTCGAGTCCCCCAAACCCCGCCTCAATCGTCTGCTCCACGAGGTCGTGCCAGCCCATTCCGCCGCCCGCCAACACCAGCACGTGGCCGTCGGGCATATCTACGAACTCGACGTCGCTGATCTCATTCTTGAGCACCACTCCGGGGAAATCCTTCGTGAGCAGCATATTCGAGCCGCCGCCCAGAATCAGCTTTTCGTTCGCCTGCACGGTGGGGTCCGCGAGAAGCTCGCGCAGCTCTTCGGTGGTGCGGAAACGCGCGAACCAGCGGGCGCGCACGTCCATCCCGAAGGTGTTATAGGGGCGGAGAGAGACGTTTTCTTCGAGAATCACAGTGGAAATGCTAGAGCGGAAATGAGAGGGAAGAGAACAGGATTCGGACGCTTAATCAACGGAAGTACGACGCGGTTGGCGGTACTTATAGCCGTTAACAGCGTAGAACAACAGGTACGCATAACACAGCGCGGGCAGCAGGAACGCCACCCGCAACCCGCCGCCATACGTGGCGACTAAGCCCATCAGCGGTGGCACGATAGCGCCGCCCACGATGGCCATAATCAGGTACGACGACCCCTGTTTCGTGAACCGCCCCAAGCCCTGAATCGCGAGGGGGAAGATGACGGGCCACATAATCGAGTTGCACAGCCCGCACGCTACTACGAGCCACAGCGCCGTTTCGCCGTGTGTCAGTACCGACGCCAGCACCAGCAGCACGCCCGCAGCGCAGACGCCCACCAGCAGCGGCCGGTCGGGGAAGCGCCGCAGGAGCGGAATCCCGATGAGGCGCCCCACCAATACCCCAAACCAATACGACGAAACCAGCACCGCGCCCACACCCCGCGTAAAACCCGCCGTGGTATCGACGGCAGCCGGCGCCTGCCCGAGCAGCACGCCGAAGAAGTTAGTCGCCACGTTCAGGCCGTGGACGAGCTGTTGCGTGAAGCCGCTCAAGGCCGTAATTCCCTGCGATTCGCCGTAACGAATCAGGAACGACCCAATCCCGACTTCCACGCCCACGTACAGGAAAATCGCGCCGATGCCGAGCACCAGATGGCGGTAATCGAGCGCTGATTCGCCGTGCGTAGCGCCGGTAGTTTCCTCTTCAGCCGGTAAGCTCTCGATTTCGGGCAGCCGCAACAGGAAGAACAGGCCCGCGAGAAGAGCGAGAAAAATCGCCAGTCCGATGTACGGCCCCTTCACGAGCGTTGCTTCCTCGGCCAACCGTTGCGCGGCGGGCAGCGTCGCCAACCGCTCGCGCAGCACCGCCGACCCACCAAACAGCAGCATCCCGCCGAGCAGCGGCGAAAGCGTGCCGCCCAGCCCATTCGCCACCCCCACGATACTCACGCGGCTCGCCGCCAGTCGCGCTGGCCCCAGCACGGATACGTACGGATTCGCCGCCACCTGCAAGAGCGTAATCCCCGCGCCAAGCAGCCCCAAACCGGTCAGGAACAGCCCGAACGTACGCGTATTCGCCGCCGGGACGAACAGCAGCGCGCCGCTCGCCATCACCAGCAGCCCGACCACAATCCCGCGCTGATACCCCAGCCGCCGCAGCACCCACCCGGCGGGCAGCGACATAAGGAAGTAGGCCCCGAAAAACGCGAGCTGCACGAGCGAAGTCAGAAAATCACTCTTGATTTCGCACACGTCCTTCAAGTACGGCATCAGCACGTCGTTGAAGTTCGTGACGGCGCCGAAGAGGAAGAAAAGCGACGTCATCGCCGCCATCGGACCGAAATAAGACGCAGTAGCCGCGGCCGTAGGCCGAACCGGCGGCGGAGCAGAAGGGGAGAGAGCCATCGTCGGCGAAGGTACGATTTGCGTTTTGGCTGATGCCGACCAAAACAGACGCTTCTACTTAACTACACCTTTTCGCCCGTTACGCCACCGCCGCACCAGCCACCAGATGCCGCCGCCAATCAGCCAAAACGGCCACACCGTGACGGCGCCAATCACGAACCCAATCACCAGCCGCCAGCCGTCAAAAATGGCTTCCAAAAACCGCGAGCCGAACGACACCACCGGCGCATCCGGCGTATCGAACACGAGCGGCTGATACAGCGTCACGGTAATCGTCGAGAAACCCACCTCGTCGTTAAGCCGCTTGAGGCGGCTTTCGGTGGCTTCGATATCTTCCCGAATCTCCCCAATTTTCTCCTGCACTTCGAGCAGATCGCTGATTTTCTTCCCCTGCTTGAGCAGCCGCAGGTATTCCTGTTCCAGCGCCCGCTTAGCGGCGAGGCGTGCTGTCACGTCGGCGTGCTCAGCGGTAACGTCGTCGCTGCTGAGGGTTTTGCTTTCGACTGTCCCCAACCCGCTGAGGGTTTTCAGCAAGCCGCCAAACCGCCCCGGCGCCACGCGGATAGTGGCCTGTTGGCGCCATTCACCGCTCTCACGGTTTTCGGCGAGGCCGCTCATCCAGCCGCCGCTCGCCTTCACCGCCGCTTCAAGGCGCTCGGCGGCCGTGGGCATATCCGCCACCTTCACCCGCAAATCGGCGTGGTAGATGATGAGGCGGGTAGGAGCGGGGGCCACCGTAATGGGCGCCCCAGTAGCGCTACCCGGCGGGGGAGCCGGAGCAGGCGCCGCCTCGTCAGCCATCTCTTTCTTCTCCGCTTCATTCTGGACAGGCGCTTCTGATTCAGCCGTCACCGCGTCGGATTCCGAGTTCGGCGCTTGGCCGCAGCTCGTAAACAAAGCCGCCACAACGGCCAGATGGAACAGGAAATATCTCATCGGTGAAAACAAAAAAGCCTTCCGGACGACCATCGTCCGGAAGGCTTCATCAGTGCCGGTTGCAGGTTGTAACCCGCTGATTGGAAAGAAATTAATTCTGGCTTTTGGGGGCAATAATTCGCTCTATGATGCCGTTGCGGTGTTTTAGCGTCTCTCCGAGACGCGTGTCAATCAGCCCGCCGAACACGCGTCTCGGAGAGACGCTGCCACGGCCGCTCAGTAAGTATACACCAAGTTGCTGCTGTTTGCTGCGATTAAAAAGTCAAAAAAGAGGACTTCCCGCTAATCAACGGAAAGCCCTCTTGCATGATTGGGCCTCGCAAAGAGCGTGGATATTATTCAAGTTTTGAGGTTGTATAAGCCCATCTAACTAAAAGTCCACCATACCTGAGTACGAAAAACAAAATCCAAACACTTCCGAACGTGAACGCAGCCTTTTCGCTGGTCAATTCTTTGGCTTTCTTCTGAAATTGAGCCTCGTAGTCCATTCCCAGAACTAATGGTGTTGCTCTTATCTCATCATCTATTGGCTTTGGGACATTGTCAGACTTGCTGTAAGAATTGTAGCCGCGAGAAGCATTAAGTGCCTCTGCTTGTCTAAGCTCGTCTTGTTCTTCTAGGGTAAGACCAAACTTGTTTATTCTGTAGCTTTTTGGAAATTCAATGGCATACTGTTTCATTGCGCTGCTTATTACCGTAGAGTAGTAAGCTGTATAGCCAAAGAGAACCAATCCGTAAGCTAAAGCTGCTGCACCGAGTGCTTTAAACAAGATTATGACTTCTTTTGCAATTTTTATCTCAACTTTTTTTAGGTGGGCGGTGTCTAGGTGCTAGTGCATCAATTAGGGGCGAACATTTGCCCTTATGTCGTACACGCGATTAACCCATCCGGAGCGCGAGGAAATTGCGCTTGGCCTTGCTGCTGGCCGCACCAGCGCCCAGATTGGCTCCCTG
>JANNMJ010000028.1:0-57997 GCA_031397815.1 Hymenobacteraceae bacterium | reverse complement strand
CAGGGAGCCAATCTGGGCGCTGGTGCGGCCAGCAGCAAGGCCAAGCGCAATTTCCTCGCGCTCCGGATGGGTTAATCGCGTGTACGACATAAGGGCAAATGTTCGCCCCTAATTGATGCACTAGCACCTAGACACCGCCCCACTTTATCGAGGTGGGAACAATTGCGCAACCAGCTTCAATACGCTGCCTACGATTCACTTCCTGGGTATGAACGGATCGCTCATTTGCGAGAAAGATTTGCAAATGACCCTCATACGACCATACCGTTAGCAGTGCTCGATTTCCGCTACGGGCGTATCAAGCCTTACGCAATCGACAGTGCGCTTTTGGCAAATGTCAACGATTCTACGTTGACCGATGGACCTAATCACCGGGAAAGCCCTTATCGGGAGCACCAACTATTTGCTTTTACACCTTTACGGTCGGCTACTTATACTGCCAATGTACGGTTCTACTTTGGCACAGAAAGCCTACTCAGTAATACTGGCAACACCTATGTCTACGCTGCCGACTTTGGCGATGGCAGTGGCTGGCATTCGCTCTCAGCAGGCGATACTACTGCCGTCATCTATGGTTCTACGGGCCGTAAAATTATTCGGCTACGCGCAGTCTTAGGTTCCGACACATTACGTGCCGCTTCGAGCCTTACCATTTTGCGCACTCATACCGAAGCGCCTGGTTTCCAGACAATGTTTACCACGCATCTAGTTGACCATCCGCAGGACGTGATGCCTCTACCAAACTGCTACAATTCCAATTTTTCAGGTCTGCCTGGGCAGGAAACCGGTGGCACCTACAGCATTCGATATGCCGATCCGGTGTGGGGTGCTCAACATCCCGGACACGTCCGCCGCCCTATCGTATTAGTTGAAGGTATTGATTTCGGAAAAGAAATTTGGCACGATAACCAGACGTATGGTAATGGAGAATTCGGATGGGATGTGATGATTGCCGGTGTTGGAATTGACAAAAAAGGTAACCCTGATTATCAATGGCTTGCTCAGATGCCCGTTCTACTCGATGAGTTACGAACAGCTGGTTATGATGTCGTTTTGCTCGATTACACGTGGGGGGCTGATTTAATTCAGAAGAACGCCATGTTGCTCGTTGAGTTACTTCGGCGCTTACGCGATGACCCTGAACGTGTAGAGCAGACCGTAGTGGCTGGCGTTTCTATGGGTGGGCTAGTTAGTCGCTTTGCATTGGCTCATATGGAACAAAATGCTGAACCACATTGTGTCCGCCTTTGGACCTCGTTCGATTCTCCTCAGAACGTCGATGCCAATGTGCCGATCGGTCTACAGCATTTTATCGATTTTTTCTATGCACACGTCCACGATGAGCAAGCTGTTATTGATGGGAAAATGTCGCTACAATCGCCCGCCGCTTGTCAATTGTTACAGGCCTCGACTTGGGGCGGCGCCCCTTGCTTTCGGCAGCAATTTCTGAGTCTTCTTGCCACAATCGGTTTACCTGACCCTAATGGGTTTGTAGGTTATCCGCAACAGCTCCGGCGGGTAGCTGTGATGAACGGTTCGAAAAATGCTGTTGGTCAGCCTTTCGGCGCAAGTGCTAAAATTGTCAATTGGGAATATCGGCGACTTAATCTTCCGTGGGGCAATTTGGTCTGCCGTGCAAATGCGTGGGCGGCGCCCGATCAGCCAAATGGTGGTCCTTGGACACCGATGTTTAGTGGTAAGCTACCAAAGTGGTTCGCAAAAACATGTGCCGCTGTGACTTTACCGTATTGTCTTTTGAATAGCTCGTACCATACAGCAGACAATGGTATCACCGTTTCCAAAGCTTACGATAGTGCCCCTGGCGGACAAACTCAAACCCTTAAAAATCTTCGTCAGTGGGTAAGCGCCGATCTTGGACTTGGCTTAGGTCTAGGTCATATTCAGCCACTATATGACCGAAGCTGCTTCATTCCCTCTACTAGCTCGTTAGGTGTGAGGGTACCTATAGGGCAGGATCCTTTGACTTGGAATTTAAACATTGCTTTGCCTCTTGAAAATCACCCTGACCCTGTAAAAACACCTTTTCAAGCTTATTACGCCCCTAACAATAATGAATTGCATACAGAAATAACTTCCAGCAATCGTGCATTTATATTAGCTCAACTCAACGGTAGTGGTAACAGGCTACTAACTACTCTTCCTTACGCTGTTAACCAACCAGGTGCACCGAATTTAGCTACTACATTCAATTACACAGCCGACTCTTACAATCGTGCGCTTACTTCTGTACAAATTAATCAAGGAGGTGTACTTTATGTAAATCGTAATGGATTAAAATGTGATGCGGGAATTGGGGTAGTACCAATTTTCCCCGAACCCGGTACGTTCATCCTCAAGACCGACAACTGCGATGCGCAAGTAGTTATCAAACCCGGCGGCCTCTTCGAGCTAGGCACCCCCGGCGCTACCGCCACCACCGGTTACAAGGCCGAGGTGCAGTTTCTGAGCGGGTCGGTGTTGAATGTGGCGGGCGGCACGCTCGTGATAAACGGCTATTCTACGCTGCGGATGCGGGCGGGGTCGGTGCTCATCCTCAACGGTACGGCGAATGTGTTCGGCACGGGGCAGCTGGTGATTGAGCCGGGCGCCCGTATCGAGATTCACCCCAACGCTGCGTTGACGCTCAACGACAAGGCTTCGCAGCTGAAGCTGCAAGGCGAGTTCGTGATCAAGCCGAACGCTTCTTTTCGGCCTCTTGGCTCGGGTTATACCCGCTTTGCGCTCCCCAACGATGCCAACGCCCATAGCCACGGCAATATCCAGATCGAGACGGGGGTACCGGGCGTCGATGTGCCGGGCCGGTTCGTGTTAAGCGGCCCTCTCCCCGCCGACCCCGACTACTGCATCGCCGTCATCGAAGTAGACCGTTTCCTGAAACCGAGCTACTGGGATGATTTCGATTTCATCATCCAGGACGGCAAAGTGGAGATGGGCTACAACTCCTTCATCGATTGCGCCAATGCCCGTGTGGCGCTCGTGCAGACCAAGTTTCAGGCGGTGCGGCCGGCAAACCCTTACGCAGTATCGAACTACGGGGCGTTGGTCATGGTGCGCAATTACGGGCGCGAAACCATCCGCGATTGCCAGTTCGTCAACGCCACCACCGGGCTGCGGGCCTTCTTGAGCACGAGCGGCAATGTGCCTACGTACAAGAACCTATCATTCATTAATTGCTGGTACGGGCTGCATTCAACCGGCAGCGGGCTTCAGCTCGACCATTGCACCTTCGATAATACCGGCACTCCGCTTGGCCTCGGTCAATTTGGCTGGAGAATGGACAATACTTCCAGCCCCGATAATCTGGCGCAGGATATTACTGTGAAAGGATTTACCGAAGGCATCCGCTTCTACGGAGGCCCCGGCGCCACGCTGCGGCTGGTAAAGCCTACGATGACGCTGAATACTTATGCTGTTCTGGTTTCAGGCGGTACGTTTCGGGGCGAATGCGGCGGCATTTTCCACAACGAGCACGGCATCTGGATGAGTGACCAAGGCACCTTAGATTTATCCAATAGCGCCCAGCTGAGCGTGGTGGATAATGGGTTCACTGGTATTGGCGCAGGGCCAAACTGGCCTACGCTGCTCAGCAGTGATAATATCACCGTCAGCAACATCCAAACGCTTAATCTCGACAAGGGCAACAATGACTTTGTCGGCCGCGACCCCGCCAACCCGGGTATCAGTGGGTACATCTCCTCATCGGCACCGCCTACCGTAACTTCACTCGATGCGACGGGAAACCATTGGAACACGGCTAATACGGCGCCTTCGAATCTGACGATTATGTGGTCGTCGCCGGGTGTATACGTTCCTATTGCGCTCGTGGATCCGGCGCCAAGCTCATCGCCTTATTGCCACATTGACCCGTGCGCTGTCCCGATTCGGGACGTGAATATGGATTGCTAGGGGAACGGCAAGCTCATAACTTGCCCCACTTGCGAGCCGATCAGCACGGCATACGTCACTGCCGATTCGCTGCACCACGCCGTTCTTCTGGCAATGTCGTACCAACGGAAGTACGACCCCAATGGCAGCGATTTTTTATCGCTGAAAATGCTGCAAGCCATCCTCAACCACCCGCTCGCCGATACGTCGGCGCAGGAAGCGGCGGTGCTCGAAAAGGCTTACAGCGCGATGCTCCAGATCTACGCCGCCAGCCTCGACGACAGCGTGAAAGCGCAGCACTACGCGAACCGGGCCATTCTGGATCAGATCATCGACCGCAAGCTCGGCGATACACAGCCCGATAGCGGCATCTACAACCCCGTGTTTTACCTGTTGATGGATAAGGCACTGGCCGCCCACGCCAGCGGCGAGCTGGACGCCGCCCGCACTACGCTCGCCGAAGCGAGCGCGCAGGTCAACCCGGTCACCCAGTCGTATTACGATTACTGGGATTGTGTTTTAGCGAACACGCAAGACCTCCGCGACAGCGCCATCACGGAGTATGAGTACTTCGACCGCCTCCTCACCTGCGACCGCCCGCGGACGGCTGGGCGCGGTCAGCACGCGCAAACCGCCGATGAGTTCATCCGCGAGCAACAAGCCAAAATAGCGGCCCGCCGCCGCAAAGCCGATCTGCAAAATATGTTGCAGCTAGTGCCGAACCCCGCCACTGCCGATGTGACCGTTACCCTCGCGGCGTCTGCCCTTACCAGCACCGCCACCAGCGGCGCCACTGGTGCCGTCAGCTTAGAGCTACGCGACCTCAGCGGTAAGTCACTCCGCCAGTGGCAGCGCGAATCGGTGCCCGCCCAAGCCAACCGCTGGACGTTGCCCGTCGGCGACCTACCCGCCGGCGTCTACGTCCTGCGGGTGCATACGGCCTCACGCACCTTTACCCAACGGCTCGTCATTCAGCACTAGCGGAATCTCCTCCCCGCCCCTACCTACGTAGGGGCGGGCGTTGTGCCCGCCCGCACACAGCCCGTAAGCACCACACGAGAACGGCCCGCTCTGCATCACGCAGAACGGGCCGTTCTCTTTTGATTAAGTTCCTACCCAGTAACCGCTAAACGGCACCGGTCGGATAATCTTATCCAGCTTACTTAACCGCCATCGCCTGCGCGCGGGCGCTGTAGCGCTTGGCGTCGTTGGCTTCGGCCGACGTTGGATAGTCGTTCAGGATGCGCTCGTAGGTTTTGGCGGCCTCGGCGTACTGGTTGAGGCTTTCCTGCGCACCGGCGGCCTTCATCAGGTATTGCGGCGAGAAGAAAGGGTTGGCCTTGTAGGTAGCGGCTTTGAGGTACAGCTCGGCGGCGCGGTCTTTCTTGCCTTGCTCCATCGCGGCGTCGCCTTGCAGGGCGTAGGCACGGGCTTGCAGGAGCAAGTCATCCGACGAGAACTTGCTGAGGTGCTCTTCGGCTTCGGCGAATTTGCCTTGCTTCAGGAGCGCCACACCGGCGTAGAAGTGCGCCAGATTACCGGCTTTGGTCGAGCCATACTCATCAGCGATTTTCAGCAGACCGGGGTTCTGACCGTCGCCGTTGAGGGCTTGCTTGAGCGAATCGACTTCGAAATAATTCACCGCCGGGAACATCGCCGCCTGACCGGTTTCGTCCTGACCGCCGCGGTATTGCCAGAAGAAGAATCCGCCGACCAGCACCGCAATCACCGCCACCAAGGCGCCGAGGAGCATGTTGCGGTTACGAAGCAGGAATTCTTCCGACGCCTCGATGCGGTCGGCCAAGACGTCGGCGTCTTCGAGCACCGACGTTCCGCCGTCGACCGTCGGATCAGTTGGGTTGGCGGCGGCGTACTCGGCAGCGGCACGGGCGGCTTCCTGCGCTTCGGGGTCGCCGAAATTGGGGTCGCGCTGTTGCTGCTCCTTATCAAGGCGCGCACGGTCTTCGGGCGTCTGGTTACGGATCGACTTCGGCGTCGGGCCGGTTGGGCGCTGCGGAACGTAGTTCTGGGACTTGGCCATTGCGGGGTGGCGGGGAAAGAGACGAACGAAGCGGGCTGGAAATCAGCTAATTCGCGGCGTTAGCCAGTCGTTCCCGAATCAAATAAAGAAAATCGAAAAAAAGCGAGGGGCGCCGAGCGCTTAGTCCTGAATATACGGGTAGTCGGTCTGCACGTACACGTCCTTGAACAGCTCATCGGGCGTGGGGTACGGCGAGGCTTCGGCAAACTCCACCGACTGCTGCACGCGCGCCTTGATTTGTTCGTCAATCGTGGCGAGGGCTTCTTCGGTAGCGAAACCGCGCTCCAGAATCGTCTGGCGGACGTTCTCGATGGGGTCTTGCTGACGGTAATCTTCCAGCTCGTCCTTGGTGCGATACTTCGCGGGGTCGCTCATCGAGTGCCCTTTGTAGCGGTAGGTTTTGAATTCGAGGAGCGTGGGGCCGTTACCCGAGCGGGCGCGCTCGGCGGCGCGGGCCACGGCGGCGTGGACGTCTTCGCAGCGCATCGCGTTCACTGGCTCCGACGGCATATCGTAGCTCTCGCCGAGGGTATAAAGCTCCGTCACGTTCGACGAGCGCTTCACCGACGTACCCATCGCGTAGCCGTTGTTTTCGATCACGAAAATCACCGGCAGCTTCCACAGCATCGCCATGTTGAAGGCTTCGTGCAGCGCGCCCTGGCGCACGGCGCCGTCGCCCATATAGCAGACGCAGAGGTTATCAGTCCCGTTGTACTGCTCCGCGAAGGCGATACCGGCACCGAGCGGCACTTGTCCGCCCACGATGCCGTGGCCGCCGAGGAAGCCCACGCTCTTATCGAACATGTGCATCGAGCCGCCTTTGCCCTTGGAGCAGCCGGTGGCCTTCGCCATCAGCTCCGCCATCACGGCATCCGGCGACGTGCCGAGTGCGAGCGGGTGGGCGTGGTCGCGGTAGGCGGTAATCCACTTATCGCCGGGCTTCGTCGCGCTGACGGCGCCCGCCACGCACGCTTCCTGACCAATGTAGAGGTGGCAGAAACCTTTGATCTTCTGCTGCCCGTACAACTGCCCGGCTTTCTCCTCGAAGCGGCGCATCAGGAGCATTTGCTCGAACCAGCGCAGGTAGGTGTCTTTATCAAATGAAGCCGTGGCCGACGCGGTAGGCGCGGCTTGCCCATTGGCTTTGGGGGCCGGGGCGGCTTTGGCGGCGCGGCGCGCAGCTGGTTTTACGGAAGTTTCAGCCATTGCAGGTGGCGAAGAAGCGATACAGGAGTGGTGTGGGCCGCTACGGCTTGCCGACCTTTGCAGGACCCGGCACGCCCACCGGGTTGAGGCCCGGCGAATTAGCCCGCGAAATTACGCAATAACCTCCGTAAACCTACACGCCGTTCCTTCCTTCCCTCCTTCCCGCTCCGGATGACGCTGGACAGTCTCGACCTGCTGCTTTTTAAGAACTACGAAGAAGCCCATCTGAGCTTCGCGCGGCACGTCAACTGCCTGACCGGGCCGAACGGCAGCGGCAAGACGAATCTGCTCGACGCCATTCATTATCTGGCACTTACGAAAAGTGCCTTCGCCCCCGCCGATCAGCTAAGCATCCGGCACGGCGCGAACTACGCGATGATTCGCGGGCGTTTCCTGCCGACGCTGGCTGCTGACGCGCTGCCCGCGCCGCCCGCGCCCACTGAAGTCGTGCAAGTAAATCTGCACGTAGCGCAGAAAAAAACGGTCCTACTAAACCGCACGCCCTACGAAAAGCTGAGCGAGCACATTGGCCGGTTTCCGCTCGTGCTGCTTTCTCCTTACGATACCGACCTAGTGCGAGAGGGCAGCGAAGAGCGGCGGCGGTTCTTCGACGGTCTACTCTCACAGCGCGACCCAGCGTACCTCGAAACCCTGCTGCGCTACAATAATCTGCTGCGGCAGCGCAATGCCACGCTCAAGCAATTCGCCGAGCGGCGGCGCGCCGACCTGGAGCTTCTCGCCGTGATCGATGAGCAGCTCGTGCCGCCCGGCCGCGAGCTGACCGAAGCGCGCGCGCGTTTTTTGGTCGAGTTCGAGCCGCTTTTCCAACGCCATTACGCGCACCTCACCGACGGCGCCGAATCGGTGGCGCTCACTTATCGGTCGCAGCTTTTGAGTGAAGACGATGGCGGCGATTTCGCGCTCCTCCTCGCGGCGGCTCAGCGGACGGATCTCGCGCTCGGCCGCTCCACGGTGGGGCCGCACAAGGATGATTTCGAGTTTCTGCTGTTGCCTTCCGAAGCCGGCTACGACCAATCGCCGCGCCCCGTGAAGCAGCTTGGCTCGCAGGGTCAGCAAAAATCATTTGTCATTGCCCTGAAGCTCGCGCAGTTTGAGCTGTTGGCGGCGCGGCATCGGCGCAAGCCTCTCCTCCTCCTCGACGACATTTTCGACCGACTAGACGAGCGCCGCATTCAGCGCCTCCTTACCTTGGTAGCCGACGGCACCTTCGGCCAGATCTTCCTGACCGACTCGCACCCGCATCGGGCGGCCGCGCTGCTCCGCCCCCTCACCACCGACTTAAAGGAGTTCCGCGTGGAAAACGGCCGGGTCGGGCTGGACACGTAATTCTCTTCTTTTCTGAAGACATTAAGTGGCGGCAAGCACGTAACCGGATGTTTAGCTCTTGACCGTCGCGTTTCGCCCCCTCGTACCTTTCGGATCCTCCGGATCAAGCATTCGTTTGATTCGCCTTATCGCCGCCAACTGCCGCCAACTGCCGCCAACTCCCCTATGAAAATTCCCAATCCATCGCAGCGCAAAGCGGAAGTGCAATCGGTCGGCGAATCGCTGCTTGATCTGATTGCCGCTTACCGGCTGCAAGGCAAGCTCACCCAAGCCCGTGTCATTGATGCTTGGCCGGAGCTGATGGGCCGGCCCGTCGCGCAGAAAACCTCGGAGCTTTATTTCCAGAACCGGAAGCTGTTCGTGCGCCTCACGTCGGCGCCGTTGCGGCATCAGCTTTACATGGGCCGTTCGGAAATTCTGCGCCGAATCAACGAAGCTGCGCAGGATGAGATTATCGACGAGGTTGTGTTTCTGTAGCGCGGTGCCTCTAGTTGGTTGAGATTTTTTTCGACTGGAATTTTACTTGGTAATAAGAAAGCCCCGGCCCGCCCGAAATCAATTCGGGCGGGCCGGGGCTTTTTGTTTTGGCTTGGCGCCTATTGGTTGGCTTGCAAGCTCGCGCTATTCGCTTCGGTCCGGTTAGCGCACCAGCTTCCCGAGCAGTCGTTGCTTTTCGAGGCGGGAGACGTGTTGCAGAATCTCGGCGGAGTTGGCGATTTGCGTAACCTGCCAATGGTCGCCTTTGTCGGCCATTTGCAGCCGCACGACCAGCGTCGTGTCGTACCGGGGTTGGGTGAATTCCAGGCCTACTTCGGCGTTGCCATTCGGCAGCGTGTGTTCATAAGCCACGCCTTTAAACTCGGAAGAATCGCTGACCACTTTCCCCACTAAACCGGCCAACGAAAACTTGCCGCCGCCCGCCTTCCGCGCCTCGGCAATTGAGCCGGTTTGCACAAAGGCATCGACTTGCTTTTTCGCGCCAGCCGCCAATGCCGGTTTCAAAGCTGCGCTCAAGCCCTTCACCACCCACGATCCGGGGTTGACCAGACTAAGCAAGCTGCGCTGCTTTCCGACTTCGTCCAGCAAGTGTGCCGCGACGCTCTCGACATCCACATACTTGTCGAACGACGCCGGATCGTGCGCCGACACCGCCGCGTAGGCTTGCAACAACGAGTACTTAGGAGTGGTGGTGTAATAGCGGTACCAGGCGTAGCCAGCAACGGCGAGTAACAGCACGAACAGTCCTACTTTTTTCATCAATTCAGAGTGATACAGGGTGACACGGGATGATGGGCACGAAGGTAGGGCTAACCACCTAAAAACTAGGGTTTTTTACACTGTGTGTTACACTGATTTATTCACTGTAACGCATCACTTGTTACAATCGAGTGTAACAAAATTTTGTCTCGTTCTATCGTAGCTTTACACCCTGAATCACCCTTTCTTACCCCGTTCGTTACACTTCTTTTTCTTATGGCTCACCAAGGAGAAACCCTACAAGAAGCTATCAGACAGGCTGGATTTCCCATTTCCAGGCTTGTGCAGGAGCTGGGTATTACCCGCCCGACCATCTACCGCAAGTTCCGCGAAGAGACACTTGACGACTCGTTTGTAAAGCGTGTGCATGACATCATCGGTCGCAACGTTACACCTGATGTTCTTTCCAGTGTTTCGCTTGTTGATACAGGGGCGTCGCCGGTAGTTACAAGTGCTGCGTTACAGTCGCCTGTTACGGTGGATGATTACGCTAAAGCGCTGATTTCCTTGCAACAAAAACACATTAAGCTCCTCGAAGACTATAATGCGTTACTGACGAAGATGTACACGGGCCGGTGAGACGGTGAGTAACACAAGTGTTTCACGTGAAACACTTGTGTTACGCTTTAGCTTCTTCCGTGGACAGTTTTTCAAGCCGATAACCGCGCTGCGGCTTAGGCAAAAAGCTCCGCAAACCACCCCTGAATCTGGGTCAAACACTGGGGACCGGCGAACGGGAGGAGGAGCAAAATCACGGCAGCCCCGTAAATCGAACCAGCCAAATGGGCCTCGTGATTGATGCCGTCGGCCACTTTTCGGCGGGCTTGCACGTACGAGAAGGCGGTGTAAAGGAGGCCGAAAATGAACCCGGGAATCCCGATGGGTATGAAGAGAAGCCCCAACTCCCGCAGCGGACTAAGGATGATACTGGCGAACAAAACCGCTGCCACTCCCCCACTCGCGCCGAGCGAAGCATACTGCGAATTGTAGCGTTCGCGGATTGTGGTGGGCAGATTAGCTACTACGATACCGCCAATATAAATCAGGAGAAAAGCGGCTGATCCACCGGTTGAGCCGAAGTGGATGGTGCATATACGCTCGATCTCGAAGCCGAAAAACGTGAACGTGAAAAGGTTGAAGCCGAGGTGCGCATAGTCCATATGGACGAAGCCGGAAGTCAATAGGCGCCACCATTCCCGCTGATGCCAAACACGGTCGGGCTTGAGAATCCAGCGCTCCATCATTCGTGGTTCCGACCACGCCCAGAATGAAGTGGCGACGGTGATCGCCAGCAGAATCAGCGTGACGTTTTTGAAGATGGTGGGCAGAACAAATGCGAGCACGTGGAAAACGGCAACCGACGGTTAAAGGGAAATCCGCACGGTGTAGACAGCCGTGAGGTGGGCAGTAAAAGGCGCCTACGAGGCGCGGGCCAGAAGCTCATCGGTGAGCTGGCGGAGAGGCATTTTGCGCTCGTCGGAAACTTCCAAAGCAGCCAGATGATCTAAGGCAGATTCGTAAGTCTGGTTGATCAGCGATTCGGTTTGAGCCCGCACTCCGGCTTCATCGAACAGGGCGGTTACCTGCGCGACTTTGGCTTCAGGAGAGATAGAGTCACTGGAAAGCAAATCAACCAAGACCGCCCGGCGGACAGGCGAAAGGTTCTGTTGGGCCGACAGTAACAGGTACGTCTTTTTGGCTGCGAGGATGTCGCCGCCCACTTGTTTGCCGAACGTGGCAGCATCGCCATAAACATCGAGCAGATCATCGCGAAGCTGAAACGCCACCCCGGTGCCAATGCCAAAGGCGCGCAAATGGGCAGCAGCTTCTACCGAACTACCCGCTAATAAGGCACCCAACTCCAGCGCAAACCCGAGCAGAACGGCCGTCTTCAGCTCAATCATCCGCAGATAATCGGCGACGGTTACATCGGTCCGCGTCTCGAAAAGCATGTCCAGCTGCTGGCCTTCGCAAACTTGGGCCGCGCACGTGGAAAACCGGGCGAGTACAGGCCGCAGGAGCGCGTCGGGAACGTGATCAGCGAGCAGCTCATAGGCGCGCACGAGCATCACATCGCCGCTTAGGATGGCTGTGTTGGCGTTCCACTGGTGATGAACCGTGGGTTGCCCGCGCCGTAGAGGTGCGGCATCCATCAGGTCGTCGTGGAGGAGCGTGAAGTTGTGAAAGACCTCAACCGCCAGCGCAGGCTTAACGAACGCATTTACCTTATCAGTAAACAACCCAGCGCCGAGCAGCGTCAGGAGCGGGCGGACCCGCTTGCCGCCGAGAGCCATAATGTACCGGATAGGGTCATACAGCTCCGGGGGCTCAGCGCCGTAAGTGAGCGTCGGTAGGGTGGTTTTAAGCAGGGCAGAATAGGAGGCGAGCGACACGTGGAACGTCGTGGAAAAGGCGTTGAAAACGAGATGAACAAAGGTAACCGACGCAGACGCGGAGGGTTAAAAAGCAGCGGCGCCTCTCCGAGTCAGCGGCTCATCCGAGGAGATGAACCGCCGCCCAGAGAGGCGCCGACATTACTTGAAAACGCGAGAATCAGCTACGGACGAGCGCCATATCAATCGTGCGATCCGTCAGGTTCGCGCCCATCACCTTAACGCGAATCTTATCGCCGAAGCGGATAACGCGTCCCGATTTGCGATTGACCAACCGGTAATTGTCTTTGTCGAGCTCGAAGTATTCGCCGGGAATATCGGAGAGGCGAATCATGCCTTCGCACTTGTTCTCGACAATCTCGACGAACATGCCCCATTCGGTCACGCCCGACACGATGCCATCGAACTCCTGACCCACGGCCGATTGCATGTACTCGACCTGCTTGTACTTAATGGAAGCGCGTTCAGCATCAGCCGCCCGCTTTTCCATCTCCGACGAATGGCGGCTTTGCAGCTCCAGCGCGTCCTTGTCAACGGGCGCGCCGCCAGCCAGATAATGCGCGAGCAGCCGATGCGCCATCATATCCGGGTAGCGCCGGATCGGCGAGGTGAAGTGCGAGTAGTGCGCGAAGGCCAGCCCGAAGTGACCATCGGGGCGAGTGGTGTAAATCGCTTTAGCCATCGTCCGGACGGCGAGCGTCTGCAGCATATCAGCTTCCGGCTTGCCCGCCGAATTTGCCGTCAGGCGGTTCAGCTCCGCCGAAACGTCGCCTTCCGGATCGAGCTTGTACCCGAGCTTGTACACGAACTGCGAGAACGTGGAAAGCCGATCCGTATCGGGGGCATCGTGGACGCGGTACACCATCGGCAGAGGCTCCACTTGGCCCTTGCGCTTCATCTGAAACACAAATTCCGCCACGCGCTTATTCGCCATCAGCATAAACTCTTCGATGAGCTTGTGCGCGTCTTTCCGCTCCTTGACGTACAGCGAAACGGGACGGCCTTCCTCATCAAGCCGGAATTTCACTTCCGTCGTTTCAAACGAAATAGCCCCTCGACGAAAGCGTTCAGCTTGCAGGTTTTTCGCGATTCCGTTGAGCAGGTTGATCTCATCAGCGAGGTCGCCGGTCTTGGTTTCGATGCGCTCCTGCGCTTCTTCGTAACTGAAGCGGCGGGCCGAATGGATGACCGTGCGGCCGAACCACTCGTTGTGCAGCTTACCATCAAGGTCCAGCTCGAACACGGCCGAGAAAGTACACTTAGTCTCATTGGGCCGCAGCGAGCAAAGTCCGTTGGAAAGCCGCTCAGGCAACATCGGCACCACGCGGTCGACGAGGTACACGGACGTTGCGCGCGCCTCTGCCTCTTCCTCCAGCCGCGAGCCAAGCTGCACGTAATGCGTCACGTCGGCAATGTGAACGCCGACTTCCACGTGGCCATTCGGCAGGTGCCGCAACGACAGCGCATCGTCAAAATCCTTCGCGTCGGCGGGGTCGATGGTGAATGTGAGGACGTCGCGGAAGTCACGGCGGCGAGCTATTTCGGCGTCATCAATGACATCAGAAATAGTCTCGGCTTCGGCTTCCACATCCTCCGGAAACTCATTCGGCAGGTCGAATTCTGCCAGAATAGCGTGCATCTCGGCGTTATGCTGACCGGCTGGGCCGAACACTTCCTGCACTACGCCAACCGGCGCAAACGCCGGATCAGACGGCCAATCGGTCACTCGGACGAGGACTTTATCGCCATCATTGGCGCCGTTCAAATCGCGCGGATCGACGACGACGTCGAAGTACATCTTACGGAAATCGGGCACGACGAAGGTCTCGTGCTGCCCACGTACCACGCGACCGACAAGGGTTTCGCGCTTGCGCTGAATGATCTCCACGACCTCGCCGGTCGGGCGTTCATCGTCGGAGCTGGTGCCGCGCCGCCCGCGGCCGGCGCGGGGATCGGGCCGACGTTGGGGGCGCAACCGCACGCGCACCAAATCGCCCTGCATTGCGAATTGCAGACGGTCGGTGAAGACGCGGATATCGGTTTCACTCTCCTCGCTCACAACGAACGCAAACTTCTGATTCGCCAGATCGACACGACCGGAAATGGTATCGGTGTTTTCACGAGGCGCCCGTTGGCGGTGCTCCACGTCGGGAATGGCGGATGCTTTGGCCGGACGGCGCAAGGCATACACGTTGTTTTCGAGCTGAATCAGCTGGCCCGTGCCCATCAGCTCCGCGAGCTGATCGGTGAGGAGCTGCCGACCGTGCTTATCGTTCAAAGCCAAACGCCGGGCGAGCGACTTGAACGTCACGGGCTGGCCCATATCTTCTTCGGCGAAGGCGCGCAACACGGCGCGCTCCGTGAGGATACGGTCGGATTTGGGGGCCGCCTCGACGGGAATCTCATTGGATTTGCGGCGCGATGGGCGCCCGCCAGTCGGGGAATCCGACGGGGTTGACCGTTGTCCGCGCGCGGCGGACTCTTCGGTCGATTTAGGTTTTTTCTGCATCTGAAGGGAAAATGAGTCGGGCCGGGGCGCTCAAGAGGCAGCCAGCAAACGGGCATCGACTTAACAAGAATCTCTTGCCTATAACGGCAAACTTACGGTAAGGTACGGCTGACGGTTAGAAGGGTGAATTCACGTGGAAATAATGTCTGGAAGAAGCAAAAAGGCCGCTTGAGATTGCCCTCTCCCGACAACAACTGAATCAGGCATTTAGTACCTCAGGACAGCGATTAAACCGGCTCCCCCTTCGGAATGGCCGCGAGGAGCGCCTGCGTGTACGGGTGCTGCGGATGATCGAAGACGGAGTCGGCCGAGCCGGTCTCCACAATCTGCCCGCGTTGCATCACGGCCACGCGGTCGGCGATGAACCACGCTACGTTGAGGTCGTGGGTGATGAAGAGCATACTCAAGCCCAAGTCGCGCTTGAGTTGATTGAGCAGGTTGAGCACTTGCGCTTGGACCGACACGTCGAGGGCCGAAACTGACTCATCGCAAACCAATACTTGCGGCTCCAGCGCCAGTGCCCGTGCAATGCAGAGGCGTTGCCGCTGTCCGCCGGAGAACTCGTGCGGGTAACGACCAAAATGCTCCGGCCGCAGCCCAACGCGTTCGAGCAGATCGAAAGCCCGCGCCCGGCGGGCGGTCTCGTTGGCGTGAAGCCCGTGAACGGCCATCGGCTCGATGAGCGACGCGCCAGCGGTCTGCATCGGGTCCAAAGCGGCGAGCGGATCTTGGAAGATCAACTGCACTTCCCGGCGGTATTGGCGCCAACGAGGCGCAGAGAAGCTACTTAAAGCTTCGTTTCTAAAAGAAACTTGCCCTGTTGTGGGTGCCGTCAGGCCAAGTAAAACGCGGCCCAATGTGCTCTTACCGCACCCCGATTCGCCTACTAGCGCCAGTGTTTCCCCTACACCCAATGTCAGACTGACGCCGTCTACTGCGGAGATGAACCGCTTGGTCCGCGAAAAAAGTCCTTGTTTCACAGGAAACCGGACAGCTACATCCGTGACTTCCAGAATCGGTAGAGCTTCTGATAATGAAGAACGCGGCTTGTCAGAGACTGAGTGAGCAGTGACGTTCGACGATGCTCGTACAGGCGTTGGCGTTTCAGCAGTCAGAAAATCGGCTACTGTCGGGAGTACTTGTAGACGAGTAGCGGTGCGTTGGGGGCGGCAAGCCAACAGGCCGCGCGTGTACGGATGTTGCGGATTGCGGAAGACCTCTTGCACGGAACCACTCTCCACCAGCTCACCCCGGTAGAGGACGAGAACGCGGTCGGCAATCTCGGCGACTACGCCTAAATCGTGGGTGATGAAGAGGAGCGCGGCATCGTGCTGCTGCCGCAAATCGGCGAGCAGGCGCAGGATGCGCGCTTGGACGGTTACATCGAGGGCAGTGGTTGGCTCATCGGCGATGTGCAGGCTGGGGCTGCACGCGAGCGCCATCGCATTCAACACGCGCTGTTTTGGGCCGCCGCTCTGCTCGTGCGGATAGGCGTTGGCGGCGCGCGCCGGGTCAGGCAGCCCAGCGGCGATGAGCAGGCTAATCGTGCGCTCACGGGCGGCAGAGGCGGTCAGTTTCAGGTGATGCCGCAGGACTTCGTCGATTTGATCGGCGCACCGATGTACAGGATTCAGGGACGACATCGGTTCCTGAAAAATCATAGCCATCTCGCGGCCCCGAAGCTGCTGAAGGCGCTTTTCGGGAGCTCTCAGCAAGTCGAGCGGCCCGAATTGCGCCGACTCGAACCGGGCGGTACCGCTGAGCTGCGGCGCCCCCCCGACCAAGCCCATCAGCGCCAGCGACGTGACCGATTTCCCCGACCCCGACTCCCCCACCAGTGCCACCGTCTCGCCGCGCCGCAGCTCGAAGGAAATGCCTTTTACGGCTTCCGTAGCGCCAAAACCGATGCGCAGATCGGCGACCGTGAGCAGCGGCGAATCACTCACTGCGAGACGGTTTGGATCGGCTCCTCCCCTTCCACCGCCACTTGGCCGTGCGGGAAAAACCGCTTCTGATTTAGCAGAACGAATACGACCCCGCAGAAAATGGCGGCATCGGCCACGTTGAAAATCGGCCACAAGGAGAGCGACGTTCCCCCGATAATCGGCCACGAGTACGGCAGCGTGCCTTGGTAGAGATCGAGGTAGAACATGTCGATCACTTGCCCATAGAAAACGCGCATCGGGGCTCCGAATGGCGCATTTCCGTATAGGATTCCGTAGAAAAGCGAGTCGATGAGGTTGCCGATGGCGCCGCCCAGAATCAGGCCGCCGCTCCAGAGCAAACCGGCGGGCGCGTGACGTTTCCAGAGCACCCACAGATAATAGCTGATGCCGGTCATCGCGAAGAGGCGGAAGATGGTCAGAATCAGCTTCCCATAGATTGACCCCAACTCCACGCCGAACGCCATGCCGGGGTTGAGGGTGTAATGCAGCTTAAACCAATCGCCGAGGAGCGGGATTTCACCGGCTGGCCCCATCAGCATCTTCGTGTGGACCAAGTACTTAACTACTTGGTCGAGTACGATAATGATGAGCGCAACGAGGTAGTATCGGACTGGACTTTTTGACTTCATTCGAAAAATATTCTCGCAGAGGTTCGCGGTGATTCGCGGTGATAAGCGCAGAGGTTTCGCAGAGCTGAACTCCACGAACCTCTACGAGAAGTCGAGTTAACCGGCGACTTCCAGCCGAACGCCTACTTCGTATTCGTCGAAAGCCAGCGTCGCGGTGGCGGCGATATTGGAAACGGTTTCAAGCTGCACGGCCTGCACTTCGGCGCGAACGATATCGCCGAAAGTGGCGACGGCCTGATTCAGCTCCGACTGCGTATCGGCGAGCTGTACGCGGATGCGGTCTTGTACGTCGAGGCCGGAATCTTTGCGGAGATTTTGCAGCCGGTTCACCAGCTCCCGCGCCACGCCTTCGAGCCGAAGCTCGTCGGTAAGCGTGAGGTCGAGGGCTACGGTGACGCCGTTTTCAGTCGCGGACGCGTAGCCCGGTACGTCTTCCGTGCGGATTTCCACGTCTTCCGGCGTCAGCGTCTCGGGGCTGCCTTCGATGGAAACCGCGAAAGTGCCGGTCTTTTCTAGCGTGTCAATCTCGTCACGCGTGAGGGCTTGAATGACGGCTGCCGCCGCTTTCAAGCGCGCGCCGTAACGCTTGCCGAGCGTCTTGAAATTTGGCTTTGCGCTCTTAATCAGCAGGTTAGCTTCTTGACCGACGGCCTCGACAGCCTTCACGTTCAATTCAGCGCCAATCAAATCAGCTACCCGGCGCAGCTCAGCGGCGGCCGTTTCTGTGAGGACCGGCACCAGCAGGCGCGGCAACGGTTGCCTCACTTTGATAGCGGCCTTCTTGCGCAACGCGTGCCCGAGCGAGCACACTTGCTGCGCGAGCGCCATCCGGTCTTCCAGCGCACTATCGATGTAATCAGGCGTCGGTTCGACCAGAATCGATAGATGCACCGATTCGGCGGCCAATGCCGTCCCGCGCTCCACGGCTTCGGGCCGCAGGTGACCAGTCATGTTCTGGTAGAGCCATTCGGCGAAGAAGGGCGCGATGGGCGCCATCAGTTGCCCGACTACTACCAAACATTCGTGCAGCGTTTCGAAAGCGGCTTTTTTGTCCGCCGTCAAGTCGCCTTTGCGGAACCGCGCGCGCGAGAGGCGCACGTACCAATTGGAGAGTTGGTCAGTGACGAAATCCTGAATGGCGCGCGCGGCTTTCGTGGGGTCGTAGGCATCGTAATGTCCGCGAACCTCTCCGATTAGCGAGTGCAGCTTGCTGAGCACCCAGCGGTCAAGCTCGGTGCGGTCGGTTAGCGGTACCAGATTGCCTTCGCTCACCTTGAAGCCATCGAGGTTGGCGTAGAGCGCGAAGAAGGCGTAGGTGTTGAAAAGCGTCCCGAAAAAGCGCCGCTGCACTTCCACGATACCGGCTGGGTCGAACTTGAGGTTTTCCCACGGAGGCGCATTCGCGATCATATACCAGCGCGTGGCGTCGGGGCCGTATTGCGCGATGGTGGCGAATGGATCTACGGCGTTGCCGAGGCGCTTGCTCATCTTGTTGCCCTCTTTATCGAGGACTAACCCGTTGGCAATCACGTTTTTGAAAGCTACTGAATCTTCCAGCATCACGGCCAGCGCGTGCAGGGTGAAGAACCAGCCCCGCGTTTGGTCAACGCCTTCAGCAATGAAATCAGCGGGGAAATTCTGACGGAATTTTTCACCGTTTTCCAGCGGAAAATGCCACTGTGCGTACGGCATCGCGCCGGAATCGAACCAAACGTCGATCAGGTCGGTCTCGCGGCGCATCGGCTGACCGGTGGCGCTCACCAATACGATTTCATCGACGTACGGGCGGTGCAGGTCGATGCCTTGGTGACCTTCGCGCGTGGCTAGGTGGTGCTCGTCGAGGGTGTCGTGGTCCATTACCCCGGCCGCGACAGCTTTTGCGATTTCAGCGCGCAATTCCGTCACCGAGCCGATGCAGATTTCCTCGGTGCCGTCTTCCGAGCGCCAGATAGGCAGCGGCGTTCCCCAGTAGCGCGAGCGGCTGAGGTTCCAATCGACCAGATTTTCGAGCCAGTTACCGAACCGACCGGTTCCGGTGCTTTCGGGCTTCCAGTTGATGGTTTTGTTTAGCTCAATCAGCCGGTCCTTTACCGCCGTGGTGCGGATGAACCACGAATCGAGCGGGTAGTAAAGCACCGGCTTATCCGTCCGCCAGCAGTGCGGGTACGGGTGTTCGTATTTCTCTACTTTGAACGCCCGGCCCGTCGTTTTCAAGTGGACGGCCAAGTCAACATCCAAGTTCGGAAACGCCTTCTCATCAACGCCCGTGTAGTTTTTGACGTACCGCCCGGCCCATTCGCCCATCTGCGGCACATACTTCCCGGTACGGTCGACGATAGGCGTTTCGCGCCCATCAGCATCCGTCACCATCAGCGCGGGCACGCCAGCGAGTTGGGCGGCGCGGAAGTCATCGGCCCCAAACGTTGGGGAAATGTGGACAACCCCGGTGCCGTCTTCCGTCGTGACAAAGTCAGCGGCGATGACGCGGAAGGCGTTTTCCACATTCTGCGGCTGTACTTGGGGGAAAAGCTGCTCGTAACGGATGCCGACAAGATCACGGCCAGTTACTTCTGCCAATACCCTTCCCAGTTTATAGTAAAATATGTTCGTAAGGACCCCTTCAGGCATACTCAGGCCTGATTTTCTAGGATCAAGAGTACTTACATAAGCTTGAAGCCGCTCTTTTGCTAAAATTAGACTAACAGGTTTATCCGTGTAGGGATTGACTGCTCTTACCAAAACATAAGAAATACCCGCACCCACCGCAAGAGCTGTATTTGCTGGTAAAGTCCACGGTGTAGTTGTCCAAGCAGTTACAAACACCTCGGGAGCATCTGTTTCGGCAGCTAACTCAAATAACTTCTCAGAAGCTGAATCTCGCTTCACCTTAAACATCGCCACCACCGTCGTGTCCTTCACGTCGCGGTAAGTGCCGGGTTGGTTCAACTCGTGCGAGCTGAGGCCGGTGCCAGCAGCCGGAGAGTAGGGCTGAATCGTGTAGCCTTTGTAGAGTAACCCTTTGTCGTAGAGGCGTTTGAGCAAGGCCCAGCAACTCTCGATGTACTCGGCTTCGAAGGTGATGTACGGCTCATCGAGGTCGACCCAGTAGCCCATTTGCTGGGTTAGCTCATCCCATTCGCCTTTGAAGCGCATTACCGTCTCGCGGCAGCGCCGATTGTACTCTTCGACGGAAATGGTTTTGCCGATATCTTCCTTCGTGATGCCCAGCTCCTTCTCGACTTGCAGCTCAACGGGAAGGCCGTGGGTATCCCAGCCGCCTTTCCGCTCCACCCGGCGACCGAGCAGCGTTTGGTAACGGCAGAAGATATCCTTCACCGTCCGGGCCATGACGTGGTGAATGCCGGGGGTGCCGTTAGCCGACGGTGGGCCTTCAAAAAAGACGAAAGACGAGGCTGCCGAACGGCTCTCGATAGACTTCCGAAACGTGTCTTTTTCGGTCCAAAAGGCACGCATCTCACGGGCCAGCGCAGCGTAGTCGAGCGGTTGTTTTACTTCAGGATACATACAGGAGCGCGGCCCAAACGGCCGCGAAGCGTGAAAGGACTAGATCGGCTTGATTCCGTGGTCGTCGAACGGCGCTTGCTTCGGGAGCCGCAGCCGGGCGAGGTCGTTATCGAGGTCGTCGTCTTCTTCGTGATAGGAATCGTCGTAGTGGCGGAGCAGGCCGCCGTCGATGTTTTCGTCTTTGCCGTGCTCGAACGTGACGAGCAGCGACGGCAGCAGGATGAGGTTCGAGAAGTTGGTAATCAGCAGCGAGGCGCTCATCAATACGCCTAACGCCTTCGTTCCGCCAAATTCGCTGAACGCGAAGATGCTGAACCCAATCAGCAGCACAACCGACGTGTAAAGCATAGAAGTGCCCGCCTCGGAGAGCGTCGCGGATATGGCATCGCGCACGCGTCCCCCATTAACAGTCATCTCCTGCCTGAATTTGGCGAGCAAGTGAATCGAGTTGTCGCCATCAATGCCGAGAGCGATGACGTAAATCAGCGCGGTTGCAGGTTTTAGGGGGATGCCGAACAGGCCCATCAGACCACCCGTCAGAATCAGGGTGATTAGGTTCGGGAGCAGCGTAAAGCCGACGGCCTTGATCGAGCGGAACAGAATCAGCACCACCAGCCCGACGAGCGCGAATGCCCAAACCAGACTCTCTTTGAGCGTGCTGATGAGGTATTCGTTGCCTTTCGTGAAGATGACCGTCGTGCCGGTCAGGTGCACGTCCATTCCGGTGCCGTTGAAAATCTCGCGGATGCGTGGCTCAATCTTCGTCCGCAGCAACGTATCGAGGTTGCGCGAGCCGATATCGGCAATTTTCAGGGAGATGCGAGCGCGCTGTCCGGTTGAATCGACGAAGGAGCGCAGCAGCTTCGTGTTTCCCGATTTCGTTTCCTGCGCCTTCGTGAGGTAGCTCAGGATGAAGAGCTGCTCCGATTTTTCGGGCAGGCGGTAGTTCGCCGGGTCGTTGTTGTAGTACGCTTGGGTCGCGGCTTTCAGGAACGTCACGATGCTCACGGGCGCCGTGACGGTCGGCTCCTGACGCAGGAAATTCTCGAAGCGGTCGATTCGCTCCAGATTTTTCAGCTTCAGAATCCCGCGCTTCTTGCCTGTATCTATTACCACTTCCAGCGGCATCACACCGTTGAAGTGCTGCTCGAAAAACTTCAAGTCGGAGTTCACGCTCGAATCCTTCGGCAGGTCATCGACCATATAGCTCACCGCGCGAATCTTCTGAATCCCGAGCGCCGAGAGCGCCACCGCGAAACCAGCGATGATGTAAACTGCCGTCCGCTTGTGCAGCACCACATCCTCGAAGAATTCGAGGAGCTTCATCAGCGGCTTGGCATCCAGGTGCGCAAGCTGCTTTTCGGTTGGCGGCGGCAGCCACGTGAAGACGGCCGGGATGAGCGTAAACGAGATCACGAAGGCCGCGAAGATGTTGATCGTCGCGACCAGCCCGAACTGGTAGAGGATGGCGATGTTGGTGAAACAGAAGACCACGAAGCCGATAGCCGTCGTGGTATTGTTCATCAGCGTCACCAAACCAATCTTGCGAATGACGCGCGTCATCGCCAAAACTTGGTTGCCAGACTTTCGATAATCGTAATGGTATCTGGAAAGCAGGTAAGTGCAGTTCGGAATACCAATGACGATGATGATGCTCGGAATAAGCGCCGTCAGCAGGTTCACTTTGAAGCCAAGTAGCACGAGCGAGCCAATCGTCCAGACCACCACCACCCCGACTACAAGCAGCGGAAACACCACTGCCGCCCACGTTCGGAAGAAGATGAACAGCGTAACCGCCATCACGCCGAACGCGAGAATCAGGAAAAACTTCATCTCGCTCGCGACTTTCGTCGTCATCGTCGAGCGCACGTACGGCAGACCGGCGTAATGCAGCCTAATGCCAGTTTTCTGCTGAAACTGCTCACAATGCGCCAGAATTTTCCCCATCACCGCCTGACGGCGCGATGAGTTGAGGAATTTTGGATCCATCGTCAGCGCCAACAGCGTCGCGCCGGTTCGCGGGGAGATGAGCTGGCCTTTATAGAATTCCAGCTGATTCACGACCCGCATCAGCGAATCCAGCTCCTTCTGGTTTTCCGGCATATGCCGGAAGATGGGCGTCGGCCGAAACTGCCGTGCCACAGTGTCTTTTTGAAGCGAAATCAGCTTCGTAACGCTCAGCACGCCACTTACGCCCTTCACTTTGGCGAGCGTATCGGTCAGGGTGCGCAGCTCACGGAAGTTACCGAGCTTGTAGACGCTGCTGTCCTGCATCCCGACGACCAGCACGTTGCCGTCCTCTCCAAACGTCTGCTTGAACGTTTGGAAGTATTGCATTTCCGGATCATTGGGCGATACGACCGATTGAAAATCGTACGTCATCTCCACGCCCCGCGCGAAGTAGCCCATCACGCCCGTGGCCAGAGCAATCGCTCCTACCAGCCACGCCCGGTATTTTATCAGCCAAACCGCCAGATTTTGCCACATAGAAGCTGTAAAGGTACGGCAGGCCGAAACGGCAACCGCCCGCTCCGGCTTTCGGCCAGAGCGGGCGGTTTTGCAGCTCGGCTGCTCAGTTAAAGCCTAGAGCTTTTCGAGGACGCGCTTAGCACTGGTTGCTTCCGCCAGAATCCCGCGTAACGCGCTGATTGCCACGCGTTCCTGCGTGCGGGCATCGCGGTGACGAATCGTAACCGTCTGATCTTCGAGGGTTTGGTGATCGATAGCAACGCAGAAAGGCGTACCGATGAGGTCTTGCCGGGTGTAGCGCTTGCCGATGGAATCGCGGTCTTCGTAAATGAGATTGAAGTCGTACTTCAAGTCATCGAAAATCTGCTGCCCCACTTCCGGCAGCCCATCTTTCCGCACCAGCGGGAGAATGGCAGCTTTCACGGGCGCCACCGCCGGGTGCAGCGCGAGCCACGTGCGCAGCCCCTTCCCTTCCGGCTCCTCTTCGGTGCGGTAGGCGTTGCAGAGGGTGGCGAGAAACAAGCGGTCGGCGCCGACGGACGTTTCTACTACGAACGGCACGTAGTTGCCGTAGGCTTTGCCGGTTTCGGGGTCGATATCGTTGTCGAAATACTGCTGCTTTTTCTTCGAGAGCGCTTGATGCTGCGTCAAATCAAAGTCAGTGCGCGAGTGAATGCCTTCGATCTCCTTGAAGCCGAACGGGAATTCAAACTCGATATCGACCGCCGCGTTCGCGTAGTGCGCGAGCTTGTCGTGGTCGTGATAACGCAGCTTTTCGGCGGGCGCGCCGAGTGCTTCGTGCCACTTTTTGCGCGTTTCCTTCCAGTAGGCGTACCATTCCATTTCGGTGCCGGGGCGGATGAAGTATTGCATCTCCATCTGCTCGAACTCCCGCATCCGGAAGATAAACTGCCGCGCCACGATCTCATTCCGGAACGCCTTCCCGATTTGCGCAATCCCGAACGGAATCTTCATCCGCGCCGACTTCTGCACATTCAGGAAGTTAACAAAGATGCCTTGCGCGGTTTCGGGCCGCAGGTAAAGCGCCGTATCGCCTTCCCCCGAAGTCGCGCTCATCTGCGTCGAGTACATCAGGTTGAACTGACGTACTTCCGTCCAGTTAGCGGTTTTGCTGATTGGGCAGACAATCTTTTCCTCGATAATAAGCTGCCGCACGCCGTCGAAATCGGCTGCCGTCAGCAGGCGGCCCATCTCTGCGAGCAGATCGGCGGCCCGCTGGGTTTCACCGGCGCGCTCCAGTTCCTGCGCGCGGTCTTCGAGGAGCACGTCGGCGCGGTAGCGCTTCTTGCTGTCTTTGTTATCGACAAGCGGGTCGGAGAAGGAATCAACGTGACCACTCGCTTTCCATGTCAGCGGGTGCATAAAAATCGCCGCATCGATGCCTACGATGTTCGGGTGTAGCTGCGTCATCGCCTGCCACCAGAGCCGCTTGAGGTTGTTTTTCAGCTCCACGCCCACCGGGCCGTAATCGTAGACGGCGGCGAGGCCGTCGTAGATTTCGCTGCTCGGAAATACGAAGCCGTATTCCTTTGCGTGGGAAACGATGTCTTGCAAGGTCGCGGCGGGCGTGCCGGTGGTGGAATCGAGATTTTCTGCCATAACGAAGCAAAAGTAGCTACCTCGGCCCGCGGTAACGAGTTCTCCACAAGTTCGGCCTTGTTGTTAACATTGACGTAACAACTTCGCAACGGTCTGCCGCGCTACTTTTGATTGGCTTTTTGTGTCGCCACAGTGCGATACGCGCTCATTTTCGGCTTTTTAGTCTTTTTATGCTCGGTCTCGAATTACCCGTGCTGATCTTGCTCGGTCTGTGCATCTTCACAGCCTGCGCTTTTGAGTTCGTCAACGGGTTTCACGATACGGCCAATGCCGTTGCCACGGTTATCTACACGAACACGCTCCGGCCGTGGGTGGCGGTGGTTTGGTCGGCATTCTGGAATTTTCTGGGCGTAATGGCGGGCGGCGTGGCCGTGGCAATGGGCGTGCTGTACCTGTTACCCACGGAAGCGCTCGTCGATCCGAACGTTTATCACTCGGTGGCGATGATTGCAGCGCTCTTGGTAGCGGCTATCATTTGGAATCTGGGGACGTGGTATTACGGCTTGCCCGCCTCTTCGTCGCACACGCTTATCGGTTCAATTCTCGGTGTTGGACTAGCTTTTTCCTTCCTACCTGATTCGCAAGGAGCCGCCGTGAACTGGGCGAAAGCGGGCGAGGCTGGTCTGGCTTTGATCGTGTCGCCGATTATCGGTTTTGGGCTGACGGTGTTAGTGATGTTCATTATGAAGCGCTTGGTGAAGGATAAGCGCTTGTTTAAAGAACCGCATAAGCGGAAGCCGCCGCCCCTCTGGATTCGCCTGATGCTGGTGGGCACTTGCACGAGCGTGTCGTTTTTTCACGGTTCGAACGATGGGCAAAAAGGTGTTGGTCTGATGATGTTGATTCTGATCGGCATCGTGCCCGCCCACTTCGCGCTGGATTCGCGCCACAACATCGCCGCCGCGCTCACGCCGCTCACGCGTATTGAATCCATCATCCGCGTAGCTTCCAACCCCGAGCTGAAGGTCGAGGAGAAGGCGTTGGTGGTTGAGATGAGCCACGAGTCGGCGGAGCTGCACAAGCTCATTTCCACGTCTTCCGCCAAAGGCGTGCTCGCCGATTCGCTGAAATTTCCCATTCGGCGCGATATCCTGCTGTTGGCCAAGCAAAGCCAGCGCTTGCTGAAAAGCGACCACCTGCGCCTGAGCATCGCCGAGCGCAAGATGCTCGAAGACGATGTCAAAAATCTCCGCACCTACACCGATTACGCCCCCGACTGGGTTTTGCTGCTCATCTCGCTCTCCCTCGGTTGCGGGACGATGATCGGCTGGCAGCGCATCGTGAAGACGGTAGGTGAGAAAATTGGCAAAGAGCACCTGACGTACGCGCAGGGTGCGTCGGCGGAGCTGGTGGCGGCGTCTACCATTGGTCTTTCTACGGGGCTGGGGCTGCCCGTGAGCACTACGCACATCCTCTCCTCGGGGATTGCCGGTTCGATGGTCGCTAGCCGTGGCTTGCGTAATCTCAATGCGTCCACGGTCCGCAGCATTGCGCTGGCTTGGATTCTGACGCTGCCGGTTAGCATCGTGCTGTCGGGGTCGCTGTTCCTGCTTTTCCGCTGGATGGTAGACTAGCCGACTTGTCCGCTTGGTTTTCAAATGAGAACGCCCGCCCCGGAAATTTCCGAGGCGGGCGTTCTGCTTTAGCATCTACCGAAGCTGTGAGGCTTAGTCGGGCCAGCTCACTTCCAAAGAGTCCTCTTCGATGAAGACTCCGAAGTTGACCACCATCAATTCCTGCTCAACGAAGTAGAAATCGATCATTTGGTGCTCATACGAGAGCTGAAGCTCGCCTTCGTCGCCTGCTTCTTCTTCGGCTTCGTTATGGCCGTTCTTCGCCATCAACGCCTTGATCTCTTCCGGCGATTTGCCGAGGATCGACTCACCGTAAAGCGCAATCGCGGGCCGGTCGGTTTCGATGCAGCTCAGACGGTAATCGTCTTCGCGGTCGAAATAGAGCGAGTAGCCTTGGTCGAGGTAGTTCCAAGCCTGATGCTCGAACTCATCGTCCTCATCCGACTTTTCAACTTCCTCGGGTTCGCCCAAAAGGCCGCGAACCTCGTCCATGGTCATTCCGAAGCGCAGCTCGCCTACGCCGGTTCCTAGCTTGATATCTTCTGCCTGTTCAGTCATCGCTGTTCGAGGGGGGTGATGAGCGGGCAATTTACCCTGCTTCAAAGTTCGCGCTTATTTTCCGTAGCGCGCTTCGTGGGCGGCGCGTTGCGCTTGATAATCGGGATCTGCGACGGCTTCGCGCCACTTTTTATAGAAGATTTGGGCGGCGGCGGCTTTCTCGGGGTCTTCTGCATCGCGGGGGCGCTCTGCGCGGCCGTGGGCGCCGCTCTGACCCTTCTTGTCGGCGGGAACGGCGCCCTCGTACTTTTTCCCGCCGCGGTGATTGGCGTAGCGCCGGGCGCGGGTGTAGCCCATCTGCAAAAACTTGCGCGCCATATCGGCTCCCACAAAGTCGTGCGCGGCGAGGTACTGCCGGAACAGCTTCCAGATTGCCTCGGAAGATTCCTCTGCGATTGCGGGCGTCCGGAATCGCCAATGCGGCAGAATCTCCGCTTTGTACGGCTGCACGAGCAGCACGCCCTGCTCGCCCTTCCCGACGCGGTACAGGTCGGGTCGCTCGCGGAAGTCGAGCTGCGTGAAATCAAGTTGGTAATCGAACGGCGGCATCTCCCCGACTTACGCACTTATCCACCGACCTGTTTTTTAAAGAGTCTTTTTTTTCAAATTGAAAAAGAACTACCCTCCTTACTAGCTCTGTGGATAAGTGAACAACTCCGGTGCCCCTCATTCCTTCCCCACTCACTGTGGACAACGTGAGGTTATCCACGTTCTTATCCACCGCCCTACTCTTCCCTTACGCCCTCTCGGTGCTGTTTCCCCTGAAGTTGTCCCCATCCGCCTATGCCTTCGGGTTAGTAGTTATTCCACCAACCCGCAGTGGGTATAACCCGACTAACAGGTTCCGGTTAACCCCGAGGTTATCCCCGAAGTGGTGAGGAAGGTGGGGGTTTCAGGGTAGCGTCAGCTTATCCCCATTTGTTATCCCCACGTTTCCCCCAGTTCTCCACAAGTTATCCGAGCGTTTTCCACGTTATCCACGGGCCTCAGAACGCTAGAATCGCCTCATTCTCCCAGTTGGCTCGTACTTCGAGCGGCTCGGAATAGAACCAGACCGGTTCCGGCTGGCGCAGGAGCTTTGGATCAACTCCATCCCAACGCCCATTTCCATCTGCATCAATTAGTACCCGTACGCGGTACCGCCCTGGAGCTAGGTTGCCCCACCGAATCGGAGCGAGATTGGCCTTGCCCGTTTTGGCCGACTGAAACCGCCCGACCGTCTCGACGATTTGCCCTTTCTCCGTGAGTAAGTCAATCGCGAAAGAAGGTTGAGTGGTTTTGAGCTGGACAGAAATCGCCCCCGTCGTTTCCGCAGCATCGCGGTCGCGGATCGGAATTGCCGTCGGCTTGACCGTGACTGGCTGATTACTCACCAAGCTGATCGCCGTGCTGTCGAGTAAGAGTTGAAAGGGCTGCGACTCGATTGATTTGGGTAGCTCGACGCTCAGCAGCGTCCGGCTGGAATCGAGAACCGCCATCCCCGGAAACGTGACGCTAATCGGCGCCATCGTTTTCACCGGAAGTGGCGCGGGTTTGCTTACGGGCTTACCTACTGGTTCAGTCGGCGGCTTCTGCTTCAAACTGTCAGTTACTGGAGTGCTCGGCTTTACTGTAACCGCAACCGGCGGCGCCATCCGCAACTCTCCAATCACGCCTGATTTCACTTCCCCCGCCACCGGCAACACGAAATCAATGATGCGGCGATCATCGATCATTCGCAACTGACCCACCAAACTCACCTTCCGGCCAGTGCCCGAAGTCATCTTCGCGCCATCTTCCAGAAAGCGAACGCTGACAGAATCCCGCCCAACATTACCCGCCGAGTCCTGACTAATAATCGTCAGCTTAACCGCCGCTTCCCGTGGCCGACCAAATAGCTTGACCGTTCGCGAATCAGTTGATTGCAGCAGCAGTGAAACTTCCTTCGTCGCACTACCAGCTTTTTCAGTTATCACTACTGAAGCCCGCTGGATGCCTTCGTTATAAGTCAACGTCACCAGCCCGACGGATTTCTTTTGTGACAATACGAACGGGCGTCGCGTATCAAGCCGTCCGCTCACGAGCTGAATCGTCGTATCGCTCTCGCGCACTTGGAAGTCGCGTCCCGCGTAAGTCACGCGTTCCGGCTCCTCGAAAAGCTGACTCTTGTTGTTATCAACGAAACCGAACAGGCGATACCGGCCCGGCCGAATATTATGGAGCGTGTATTCGCCGTTGTCGGTCGTGACGGTGCGGTATAGTGGTCGCTGCTTACCGGGATTCACCGTATCTGAGGCGGGGTAAAGCCCGACAGTCGCGCCTTTTTCCGGCTGATTCGACCAGCTATTAATCAGCTTTCCCTGCACGCTTCCGGTGTCGATAGTCGCACCGGTGCTGAAGCTGAGCTTGAGGCGTGCCGCTTTGTTCTTCTCCGTGATATCCGTGATGCCCTCACCGAAATCCACGAAGTAGGTGGTGTTTGGTGCGAATGGCTTCTTGAACTCAACCGTCAGCTCTTCCCCCAACTCTTTCACGGTGGGAATTCCTAAGTCAGTGTCGGGGGAGATACTGAGACCAGAAGCTAGCTGAGCTGCAGTTACTGGTTCGTCGAAGCGCAGCTTAATTGATTTACCCGTTACCTCCACCGCGTCATCAGCCGGGGTGCTGCCAATCAGTTGAGGTGGCTTAGTATCTTTTTCGCCCCCATCAGGCGGCGACACGCTCGCGCAACCGCTCAGCAGCATTGCCTGCCCTAAAACAAGCGCCGTTGAACGGCAGTAAGCACTAAGTAAGTGGAAGCGCAAGAGGCTATTTCGAACGAACATTATAGAACAACAACGCCGAAGTTACCAGCACCACTCCAGTGAGTCCGAAGATCAAATGCTTCTTGAGATTCGCCCGGCGCATCTTACGTGCATCCTTAATTGAGTCTGGCCGCACAGCCCTTACTGCTTGCAGCGTATCAGGTCGAACAATCCCGGCTGCTCTGACCAGACTATCTTGCCGCAATTCGGGCTGTGACGGAAGCACCTGTTGATTCTGACCTACCGCCGATTGCATTGCAATCCACAGCAGTAAAAGCGTCAATGCCTTCCGACCATCCCGATTTCGCATGGTGCTTGGCCGTTAGGGGCGGGTCACTGCTTGCGCTGATTCTACGAAGCTCGCTGCGGAATCCCGCTTCGCAGGTTGGCCCGTTTTCTTGATGACGTAGATTAAGCTGGAATACATCCCGTTGTTCCGCGCTTTCCAGTTGGAGCGGATGCCATTGAGAACGCCGGTCAGCAGGTTGCCTTTGCGGTATTTCTCGCTTAGTAAGCTGATGTAAACTGAGTCGAGCACTTGCGGCAACTGCTGCTCCACCGTTGCCCCGTGTCGGCTCATCAGCTCCCGAACCGACTTTGGTGAGAAGTGATACAAATGGCGCGGAACATCATAAGCCGCCCACCAATCGCCGTAAAGCGTGGCGTCGGCTGCTAGCGGGTTCGGCACCGCAACCACCAGCGTTCCCTCTGGATGAAGATGATGCAGCAACTTACCGATTGTCCGGTCCAGCTCGTGAATGTGCTCCATGACGTGCCACAAGGTGATGACCGAGAATTGCCCATCCGGCAGCTCATCGACACTACCCAAAACCTGTTGGCCCAGCCGTTCGGCAGCCGCTTTTCTGGCCAAGCTATCCACCTCGATTCCGCTCACTTCCCAGCCACTCTCTTTAGCGGCGTTCAGGAAGAAGCCGGTTCCGCAGCCGTAATCGAGCAGCTTCCTACTGTTGGCGCTTCCCAACGTGCGGCTGATTAGGTTCAGCTTCTGCCGCGTCGTCCACTTTCGCGCCTGCTGGTAGAGCCAATTCAGAAGGCCCGGCGCATCGTCGCGGTGAGAGATGTACTCCGGGAAATCGTAGTAACGGCCAATCTCCGCGCTATTCGGGCGCGGGTTGGTTAGTAGGACACTACACGTTTCGCATCGCTCCAGCGTGAACACTTCGCCGGTCAGCGAATGATCGGGCACGGTGAGGGTGGGCCGCAGAGATTGCTCACTCCGACATACCGGGCACACGGTCAACTTTTCCATCAATTAAATCTTGTCGTGAAGCAGTCTGAATCTACCAAGCGAAGGTAGGATTCGACGGCAGTTTCGCGGCTTTAGCGGCCCAGATGAATCAGCAGTACCGCTACGTCGGCGGGTGAAACGCCCATAATTCGCCGCGCCTGTCCGACTGTTTCTGGCTGAATCCGCAGCAGCTTCTCCCGCGCCTCGTGCGATAGCGCTTTGATGCTGCCGTAATCGAGGCGACCTTTCAACGGATGATTTTCCATCGACTCAACTTTCAGAACCGTATCTGCTTCCTTTTCCAGATACGTGCCGTACTTCAACTGTATCTCGGCTTGCTCACGGCTTTCGAGCGGTTGTCTACTCAGCCCCTCTCCTACCCGACTCACCGCTGCCGCCATAGCAGCAAGCTCGACCTGCGGGCGCTTGAGCAAAGTGGCGATCTTACCGCGTTGGGTCATCGGCACTGATTCGACGCTTTGCAGGTAGTCGTTCACTTCCTCAGGAGCAATGCTCGTTTCATTGAGCCACTTTAATACCTCTTTCGTGCTGGTGCGCTTACGGTCGAGAGCAGTCATTCGGGCGTCTTCCACTAGCCCAATTTTATGGGCCAATGGGGTCAAACGCTCGTCGGCATTGTCTTGCCGCAACAAGAGCCGATGCTCCGCGCGAGAAGTGAACATGCGGTATGGCTCATCGGTCCCTTTATGAACTAGGTCGTCGATGAGTACCCCAATGTAGGCTTCGTTTCTTTTTAATACGATCGGCTCCTTATTATCGCAGTAGCGATTAGCATTGAGACCTGCCATCAAACCTTGGCAGGCCGCTTCTTCATAACCGGTCGTTCCATTGATTTGACCTGCGAAAAAGAGGCCTTCTACCAGCTTGGTTTCAAGGGTTGGTTTGAGCTGGGTTGGCGGGAAATAGTCGTACTCGATAGCGTAGCCTGGCCGGAACATCCTTGCGTTTTCGAAGCCCGGCAGCTGGCGCATAGCCCGGAGCTGCACGTCTTCGGGCAAGGAAGAAGAGAAGCCGTTTACGTACACTTCACAAGTTTGCCACCCTTCCGGCTCAACGAAGATTTGATGCCGGTCGCGGTCGGCGAAGCGGTTGATTTTGTCTTCAATCGAGGGACAGTAGCGTGGGCCTAAGCCTTTGATTCGGCCCTGAAACATCGGCGACTTCTCGAATCCTTCCCGCAGGATATCGTGCGCCGCCGTATTGGTGTACGTAATCCAGCAGCTTCGCTGCTTGGTCAGGCGTGGGGTATCCGTGTAGGAAAATTTGCCCGGCACTTCATCGCCAAGCTGTTCTTCCATCTTGGCGTAGTTCAATGACCGTCCATCGACGCGGGGCGGCGTTCCGGTTTTCATCCGCGCACTCACGAACCCCATTTCTTCGAGCTGACCCGTTATGCCGGTTGCCGCTTTCTCGGCGGCTCGGCCACCGCCCATCTGCTTTTCGCCGATGTGGATGATGCCGTTCAGAAAAGTACCCGCCGTGATGACGACGGTTTTGGCTTCGATAATAATCCCCAGCCCCGTTTGCACGCCGGTTATGCGGCCGCTCTCAACCCTAACAGCTTGAACGGTGTCTTGCCAGAAATCAATGTTGGGTTGCGCTTCGAGCGTCATCCGCCATTCTTCGGCGAAGCGCATACGGTCGCTCTGCGCGCGTGGGCTCCACATAGCGGCGCCTTTCGACGTGTTCAGCATCCGAAACTGAATCATCGTCTTATCGGTCACGATGCCGCTCCAGCCACCCATCGCATCAACTTCCCGCACAATCTGCCCTTTCGCGACGCCGCCCATTGCCGGGTTACACGACATCTGCGCAATGGTGTTCATATTCATCGTCACGAGCAGCACCCGCGAGCCGAGCCGCGCGGCCGCACTAGCCGCCTCGCAGCCTGCGTGGCCGGCACCCACTACAATAACGTCGTAAGAAGGAAGCATCCGATAGGATTGTTGGTAATAGTTGAAGGGTGGGAAGGCGGTCGGAGTTGAGCTTTCAAACCAACAAACTGCCTAGGCAGTTCGCAAGTGTTGGGCAAGCACTCTTTCGCGTTCCACGTGACCGAAAAAACGACGAAAACCGTTCCACGTGGAACGGTTTTCGTCGTTAGGGTCAAGAAGTGGCTAAGAATGAGCCGTTTCTAGAACTGGCGCAAAGATAAGCAACCGTCTTCCTTACGGCGCATGGCAGTTTCCGACAGCGTATCCTTGTCGGTATAGCCCAACAAATGGAGTACGCCATGGATGATAACCCGATGCAGCTCATCGCGGAATGGGATGTTGCGGTCGGCGGCGTTTTCCTTTACTCGGTCAACACTCACGAACACGTCGCCTTCGATGACTTCACTCAAATCAGAGTTGTCGAAGGTGATAATGTCGGTATAGTAGTCCTTATTCAGAAACTCCTGATTGATCTGACGTAAGTACTCATCGCTACAGAAGATGTAGGTGAGATTTTCCAGCGTAAACTGGTGGGCCTCAACAATTTGTTGAATCCACGTCACCAATTCCCCCTGTTCTTCTAATACGAAGTCAACGTCTTCGTAAAGGAACTCGATGGCGAGCTCGTTCGATTCGTCTGGCATACGGAGGGAAGTTGAAGAAGCGGACCAGATGCCTTCCACTTCCTCAGGCGACATTGGTCGTCTCGGAAGAAACCGGCACATGGAAGACGAGCTTAACGCGCCGACCTTCATCGAGAAACTCGACTTCATCGGCGAGCGCCTGAATCAGGAAGATACCACGGCCACCGGGGTTTTCGAGGTTCTCGGGCGCGGTCGGGTCAGGGAGGTTCTTGTAATCGAACCCGCTGCCTTCGTCTTCAATCTCGAAATGCAACGTTGACGGCTCCACCGAGAGGCGAAGGTGGACGTTCTTGTCCTTGTCAAACTTGTTGCCGTGCCGAATGGCGTTGTTCACGGACTCGGTCACGGCGACCATAATGTTACCGTAGATATCGTCATCGATGTGAAAACGATCCTTCGAGTTGTCAATAAAGCTTTCCACAATGCGGATGTTTTCCATCAGCGAGGGAATTGTAATCTTCACGTGCTGCATAACGGCGACTGTACGTCAATAACCGGGCAATGATACGGCGGCGCGGGCCTAGCGGTTGAGGCGCTGGAAATATTGGTTGATGCGATTCTGGTAGTACGGCGAAAGCGCGGGCGAAACAGACTGCAAAAGCTGCGTCTGCGACCGTTGACGGCGCATGTACTGCTGGAACGACGGCGGTAAAGTGCGCGCGATTTCTTCACGTCCGGATTTCGACTCCCGTTTAGTGTCCCAATCACGCTCCTTTACTGCTTTATCAACCTCTAAAAGCCGGGTCAGAATCTCCTGCTGGCGCATAAGCGTCTGTTCGGTCAGGCGCTTATTAACGAGGTCTGTCTCGGTTTGTTCCATGAGTTTTTTCAGCTCTCCCGCCTGACCACCACCGAGCGGCGACTGGCCAGGCTTGCCCGACGGATCGGGCTTGCCCTGCTGCATCTTCTCCAGCTCCTGCAGTGCCTGCCGCAAGGCCTCTTGCTGCGCGGCAAGCTGCGCCAGCTCTTCCGACATCCCGCGCCCCGATTTGCCGCCTTCCTTGAGCTGCTGAATACGCTTGTTGAGCGCCTGCTGAAGCTGCCCCATATTGCCGGGGCCGGGCGACGAGCCGGGCTTATCGCCGGGCTTGCTGCCGGGTTTCTGGCCGGGCATATCACCGGGTTTGTCGCCGGGCTTGCCTTTGCCTTTTTTGGGCTTGCCGCTGGCTCCTGATTGCGCCTGCTTCATCTGCTGCTGCATTTGCTGCTGCATCTGCTTGAGGATATCGTTGAGCATCAGGGCCAAGTTGTTCATCGAAGTCATCGCGAACTGTTGGCTGCCGGTGGCGCGGCCGAGGTCACGAGCGCGGATACGGTCGGTGGCGTCGGACAGATGCTGGTTCATCTCGCCGACTTCCCGCGTCACGAACGACTTGATCTCGAAAACTCGGTTAGCGAGCGCGTACAGGCTGTCTTCGATCATCTTGGCGTCGTCGTGGAGCTTAAGCTGCTGCTCGCCGAGCTGGATGAAGCGCGGGTCGGCCTGATTGACGCTGCGGAACGATTTCATCACGCTTTCCTCATCGAAGGAGAGCTTGATGAGGTTTTCGAGGATGCCGCGTAGGGCGTCCAGATTCTCTTCCTGCTGATCCATTTCGCCTTCCTGCTGCATCTGCGCGAGCTGGTCGGCCATTTTCTGCATCTTCTGCGCGGCGCTTTTCTGCGACTTACCGGCCTTCTTATTCTGGGCCTTACTGAGCGCTTGCTGGGCGTTCTGCATTTCCTGATCGGCTTGCTGCTGGTCCTGCTGCTGCTCGCCTTTCTGGTCGTCCATGCCGTTCTGGTTGTCCAGCTCTTTGTCGAGCTGCTTCAGGTCGGCCAGCTCTTTCTTCATCTCTTCAAAGCCCTGTTTCACCTGTTCCTGCTCCTGTTGCAGCTTTTGCTGGTCGGGGCTAGAAGCTTTGTTATCGTCTTGCTGCGCAGATTTATCGGCTAGCTGATCTTCTTTTTTGGCGAGGTCTTCGAGCTGCTGCGCGGTCTTTTCGAGCTTCTGATCGAATTGAAGCTGCTTGAAAAGGTCGAGGGCGCGTTCCAGCTCACGCTCCAGATTTTTCTCTTTGTTATCGAGCTTCGAGAGCAAATCCTGAATCTGTGGATCGTTCTCGCGCTGCTGTTGCAGCAGCTTTTGCAGCTCCTCGTACAACTTTTTGGTTTCGGGGTCGAGGAGATCGTCCATCAGCTTTTTGAGGGCTTCGGTCTTCTCGGCCAGCTCTTGGCTTTTTTCGTCGAAACGGTCTTGCTTGCGGTTCAGCTCGTCGAATTTCTTCTTCAGATCATCAATCTGCTGATCCATTGACTGGCGCTTCTGCACGAGGTTTTCAAGACCTTTCTTGTCTTGAAACGACATGTCGCGCTTCGTTTTCAGCTTGTCTTCCGACTTGTTCAGCTCCTTTTGCAGCTTAGCCGCGTCTTGCAGCGATTTGCTCAGCGAGTTTTCCACCGACTGCGCCGACGCATTCAGATCCTGCTGCATCTCCCGCGAGTTCGGCAACCGCAGCTCCGACGCTCGCGAGCGCGCCGTTTTGGCGCCGTGGACGCCGTCGTTATCCGCTACTTGGGTGAAGAACTCAAGCCGGTCGCCGGGTTGAAGGCCGAGCGGCGCCAAATCCCACTCGAAATTGTACGTCGTGCTCGTCTGCCGCCGGTCGAAGGCAAGCGCCCGCGTTCGGTACGCGCCCGGCGCGCCGCCGCCGCCCGGCACCACCCGATAATGCAGCGATAAGGCGCTGAGGCCGTAATCATCGGTCAAATTTCCTCCCAGCACTAAATACCGATACGCCACGGTATCAGCGAACTGTTCGAGCGAGATATCGGGGTAACGGTCAGGGATGGTGCTGATGAGGTACCGAATCGGCTCCTTGTTGGTGCTAGCAGGGTTCCGGAGACGGATTTCGTATTCCTGACTCGTTAGAAAGCGGCGCTTGGCCGTGAATGGCGCTTCCTCAGCAGTGCGTGTGGCTTGAAGCGTGGTGTGCGCCGAATCGCGGAAGAAGAGTTGGAGCGCGTTGGTGGCCGCCGTGGTGAACTCCCACGTCAGCTCGGTGCCTTCGGGCACGGTGAGATTGCCAGTGTTACGGACCGTCTCGGGCTGCTTGCGCAGGTAGGTCGGGTAAGTGGCGCGCACGGAAAAATCGCGCAAATCGGGCCGACTTACAACCCGCAGCTCATATTCATCCGATTGAAAACCAGCACCTTCGAGCCGAAACCGAATCGGCTGCTGCACGCCACGGAAAGTGAAGCCGAATGCCCCTCCCCCACCCTTCTTGGCGAGGTTCTGCGCGACGTCGAGATACCGAATCGTGAGCTGCTGTGGAATCTGACGCCCGCGAACAGCGACGCGTAAGTCGAAATCTTCGCCCCGAAACGTCGTGAGCTGTTTATTCTGCACCACGAACTCGAACGGCGCTTTCGGTGCGTAATGGCGCTGATAATGAATGATTCGTTCCGAGCCTTCCACGAAAATGGCCGGGTACGCAATAAGCACCAATAGCACGACTGCCAACGGCGGCAACAGGTATTTCAGAAACGGCCGGTTCTCTTGCAGCTTCACCCGCTCGGGGAAGCGGAAGGGCGCGAGCTGCGCCGCCCGCTGCGATAACGACGCCGCTACGAGGGCGTTATCACCGGCTTCGCGGTGCAGTTGCAGCGCGTTGAGCAGCTTGTCCTGCACTTCCGGGTAATACTCGCCGACGCGCCGGGCGGCTTGCTCATCCGTCAGGAGACGCTTGAGGTGCAGGAAGGCCGTGAGAGGCGCCCAGAGCCACCGCGCGACCGTGAACACTAAGGCCGTCAGGAAACCGAACAGCAGCGTCGCACGGCCCCAGTACGGCAAGTACAGGAAGTATTCTAGGAGCGTGAACGCCACGAAAAACGTGAGCAGCAGCGCGACCGTCAGCATGACGCCGCGCAGCAACAGATTCAGGTACAGGCGCTGCTTGAAGGCCTCCAAGCGGCCCAGAATCTCTTTAAAATCAGGAGCGACCTCCGGCATAGAGTACAAAGTTTCCGTTCTGCCCCAACACGCTGCACGGGCGAACGTTCGGTCAGGACCAGTGAATGTACGGAATGCTTAGCTTGTGACAGGGTTCAGGTTCAGCTCCAGCCAAACCGGGCAATGATCGGAATGGAGCGCATCCGGCAACACAGCGGCGCGGTGCAAATGCGGGCGCAGGTTTTCTGAAATCACGGCGTAATCAATCCGCCAGCCTTTGTTGCGGGCCCGCACGCCGGGACGGTTGCTCCACCACGTATAAGCGTGGGCGGTATCGGGGTTGATGGACCGGAAAGAATCGCAGTAACCGGCGGCGAAAAGGTCGGTGAGCCACGCGCGCTCATCGGGCAGGAAACCGCTCGATTTCTTATTGCTGACCGGGTCGTGGATATCAATCGGCTGATGACAGATGTTGAAATCGCCGCAGATAATCAGGGCCGGTACTTCGGCGCGCACCTGCCGCACATACTCCCCGAAATGCGCGAGCCATTCCATCTTGAAAGCCTGCCGCTCGCCGCGCGAGCCGGACGGGATGTAGACGTTCAGAACGGTGAAATCGGCGAAATCGGTGCGTAGAACGCGGCCTTCGCGGTCGTATTCGGGGTGGCCGGTGCCTGCCGTCATCCGCAACGGCGGCGTGCGGCTTAGGGTCGCTACGGAGCTGTAGCCGGGCTTTTCGGCGGCGTGTAAGTGCGCGGCGGAATAGCCCATCGCGGTGAAGGGCGTCCATTGCCAGCCGTCGGCGGGCGGCCGCACTTCCTGAAAGCACACCACATCCGGCAGCGCCGCATGATCGGCGAGCCACGGCAGCAGGCCCTTTGCGGAAGCCGACCGAATGCCGTTGAGGTTGTAGCTCAGGAGCCGGAAAGGGTCAGAAATTGACATCGTCGAAGTATTCCAGAATGTGCCAGCGCAGCAGCCGCTCTTGGTCGCGGAGCGTGGCGAAGGAAACGGGCTTCAGATTGCGGTAATGAGGCCAACCGTCGGCATCGACGTTTTCCAGCTCGTAATACCCGGAGATGCTGAGCAGGCGGCAAGTGGCCAGATGCATCAAATCCTGTTTTTGCTCTTTGGTGAATTCGCCGACGCCTTGCCCAAGCTCCTGAACACCAATCAGAAACAGGATGGCGTTCAAGTCGGGCCGACGGCCTAAACGGTTTTTTAAGCTCGCCAGCAGCTGGTGCCAGCGGGCGTCGAGGTCAAGCTCTTCAGGTAATTCCACGCGCGGAAGGGATGAGGTCAGGAAGGAAATCGGGGAAACTGAGGAACAGCTAGTGTCAGTGGAAACAATCAGAAAAGCAGTAGTATTGCGGACCGACGTATTCAGCGAAAAACCGCCGAAACCCCACCGCCAAACCCTTCTTTATGGCGCGCCTTTCTGTATCTGATCTGTTTCAGGACGTGCTGTCCTTGTTTTACCCGATGCTCTGCTTGGCGTGCGACGAGCCGCTCGTGGGTGGCGAGGAGCATTGCTGCACGGAATGCCGGGTAAAATTACCGTACTTATCGCATCATCTCCCGGATCCGGTGACGGCGGCGGCTACATCGCCGTTAGCGCGGCGTTTTTGGGGGAAAGTCCCGCTCCAGCATACGCTGGCGTATTTGCAGTTCACGGCGCGCGGCCGAGTGCAGCGGCTCCTGCATCAACTCAAGTACGAAGACCAGCCCGAAATCGGCACGGTGCTCGGCCGCTGGTTCGGCGCTGAGCTGGCGCAAGTCGGCTATGCGGCCGAGTTTGACGCGCTGATACCCGTACCAATGCACCCATCAAAGGAGCGCCGCCGTGGCTACAATCAGGCAACTTGCTACGCCGAAGGCCTCGCCGAATCTTTAGAGCTTCCGGTGTGGCCAACGGCCTTGCGCAAGCTCGCGGACGGCGGCTCGCAGACGCGCAAAAACCGCATCGAACGCTGGCAAAACGTATCCGGCGGATTCACCGTCGGCCCAAAAGCAGAGGAGATTACCGGCAAGCGGCTCTTGCTCGTCGATGATGTGCTCACGACGGGCGCCACTCTCGAAGCTTGTGCCACGGTTTTACTGGCGGCGGGCGCACAGAATGTCAGCGTCTGCACGATTGCTTCGGCGGGAATCTGATGATGAGTTGATTTGAGACGATATTCTTCTCCGACTTCCAGCAAAAAATAACCCCGCTCCTACCGTTGCGGTAAGAGCGGGGCCATTGTCAAACGCGGCGGTAAGCCGAGAATGTTAGAATCTGAACGACGACTAGTGGTTCGTTCCGGCGTTGATCATCGCGCAGCGGAAACCGATAGTCGAGGTAGCCGAATCTTCGGCCATAAAGCGGCGCGTACCGGGCGAGAGCCAGTAAGCGACGTCACGCCACGAACCGCCTTTGTAGACCCGGACGTGGTCGTCGATGAGCGACTGGAAGCCTTTCTTGTCGTAGCCCTTCTCTTCGTCTTGCGTCCCATCGCGGCGGAATGGGTTGAGGTCTTCTACGTCCTGGAACGACAGCGGGCGGTACACGTCCTGCACCCACTCGTTCACGTTGCCGGCCATATTGTAGAGACCGAAGTCGTTGGGCGGGTAGTTGTAGACGTACTCCGTGATCATCGCGCCGTCGTTGAGGGCACCGGCGATACCGGCGTAGTCACCACGGCCGCGCTTGAAGTTGGCGAGGAATTGGCCCATCTCTTTGCCGTATGGGTTACGGGCCTGATGGCCGTCCCACGGGTAGATGCGCTTGTTCTCTTGGTTCTCGTCGCCGATTTCCTGCGTACCGATCATCGCCTGAGCAGCATACTCCCACTCAGCTTCCGTTGGGAGACGGTAGTTCGGCAGCACGGCGCCCGATTCGATGGAAGGACGACCGCCTTCCGGGATCTCAATGTCGTTGTCTTTCGCGAGCTTCTCGTTCACTTTAGCCGTCCGCCAAGTGCAATAGTCGTTCGCCTGACGCCAATCGACGCCCACTACCGGGAAGAACCGGAAACCGGGGTAACGCAGGTAGTAATCGACGTATGGGTCGTTGAACGACAGAGCCTTAGCCCAAACCGTGGTGTCGGGCAGGGTCGATTGATACACTTCTTCGCTCGAATCTTTCCGAACGTAGAACATGTATTCGAGCCAGGAGATGTTCGTCACTTCGGCTTCGTCCATATAGAACGACGCGACCGTCACCGTCCGCTCCACGTTGTCGCGGGTCATCGCCACGTCTTCTTCCTGCGAGCCGAGCGTCGTCCGGCCACCTTCGATGAAGACAAGTCCGGGGCCTTCAGCAGTCATCAGGAAGTCAGGCACTGCCATCGTTTCGTCCTTGTTGTAATCGAGGCCGGTGGTACGGCTCGATTCACCCGGACTAGACGCTGTAGGCATCGATTCGCTGCAAGCGGCCAACAGGGCAGAACCTGCAAGCAAAAGGCCGAGCTGGCGGATAATTTTCATTGAACTGCTCTGGAGTGAGGAACTTGGAAGGCGATTGACGGACCGGCAGCAACAAGGCAAATGCCGTTGCCACGAACAACGTGCAAGATTACGAAAAAAGTGCGTAACGAACCCGAATTACCGCGCTGATTGACAACTATTCGGCCAAAAAACTGCCTAAAAGGCGGGCGTACCCAGGAAGGCCGCCTGCTTGGGGGCGTTCCGTTTCTTGGCGAGTCCGCTGAAGTCGGGCTGATCGAGGCGCAGGGTAATCTCGTGGGCGCTGAAACCGGCGGTCTGACTACCCATCCCCAGCTCATAGCTGTAACCGAGGCCGAAGCCCGGCCGACGCAGGCCAAGCTGGAGCACCAGCCAACGCTGGTCGCGGGCGCCGCTCAGCAGCAAGGGGTTGCGGTAGAGCGCGCCGAAAACGATCGGGGAATACGTGAGGCTGAAACCGGCGTCGATGCCGCGCGCCGGGCCTTGTAGCTGCACGGTGGCTAAAGGCGTGAGGCTGAACTCATAGAAGCGGTTCAGGCTGAGCGCGCTCCGCAGATAAAACTTGTAACCGCCGTGCACCACGAACCGCCGCGCGAGCTGCCCGGCCGCCGCGCCGCTCCCGAGCTTGGGCGCGTTGGCGTGGTGGACGGCCAAGCCCAGCCAAGTCTGTTCGGCAAACACCACGATTCCGGCCCCAACCGTCGGGTAAGTCACGGGCAGCGAGTTGACCGTTTCGGCGGTTTCAATGGTCGAGCCGTCGGGTTGGAGCTGGTCGCCGAAGACGTAGCGGCTCAAGTTGCCGTTCTGAAAGCCAACTCCCGCCGAAATAGCCCCGCTCGCCGACCAGCGCGCGCTCAGCCGCGTGTGGTAAGCGTAGAGCGCCGTGGCTTGCATCCGGTTGAGGGGCGCGGTGCCGGCGCGGTCGTAACTAATCGTTCCGCCAACGGCGCCGCGCCAGCGGGTGATGCGGGCGTCGCCGCAAATCACGCCGGTCAGAAAATTCTGGCCTGTTTCGGGCGCTTGGTTTCTGGTGCCGACGGTGAGCGTGCGAATGGCCGTCAGACCAGCCATCGCGGGGTTCAAAACAAGGCCGTTGGCGTAGGGCTGCGCCAAGCGCACATCCTGCGCGGCTGCCTGCTGTACCGCGCACACGCCGCTCAGGAGCGATAGAAAGCACAGGCAGCGGCGAGCGAAAATCACAGGAAGTATAGGAGCCGAGTAGTTTTGCCGGGCTGATTCGCCGCGCTGCTCCTACAAAATAACGCACGCGCCCGACGTTGAGCCGGGAACTGCGCCCGTTGAGGGAGCGTAAGGCGGTCAAAAGTTGTTTCTGGCAAGATGTTTTACAGGACGCGAAAACCAATTGTATCCGCGTTCTAAACGCGGCGTTGCGCGTCTTATTTCCCCTTAATTGCTTCTAATGAAAAAATTTCTGATCGGCTTGGGCGCTTTGCTGCTCTTGCTCGTGGTGGCGGCGGCGTTGGTGCCGTTTCTGTTTAAAGATAAAATCAAGGCGGCGGTCGATGAGCAGATCGCGAAGAGCCTGAACGCCAAAGTGCAGTACGACGCCGACCAGATCGGGGTCACGCTGCTGTCGTCGTTTCCGGATTTGGGCGTTAGCCTCGGCGAGCTGCGGGTGATCGGGATCGACTCTTTCTCACGCGATACGCTGGCGTACATCCCGAAGCTGGCGGTCGATTTGAACCTGATGAGCGTCATCCGGGGCGAAAAGATGCAGATCAACGAGGTGACGCTCACCGAGCCGCGCATTCACGTGGTGGTGCTGAAATCGGGCAAGGCGAACTGGGATATCGCGAAGCCCGACTCCGCCGCCCCCGCAACGCCCGCCGATACGGCGTCGAACTTCCAGCTCGGCATCAAGCAATGGCGCGTGGATAATGGGCAATTGACGTACGACGACCGTTCTATCCCCTTTCGGATGGCGTTGGCGGGCCTGAACCACACCGGGTCGGGCGATTTCGCGCAGGACGTTTTCGATATGAAATCGAAAACCACCGCCGAGCGCTTCTCGGTGGCCTACGACGGCGCCGAGTACATCAGCAATAAAAAGCTCGACGGCGATGTGACGATGGCGATGGACTTGGCGAATATGGCCTTCACGTTCAAGGAGAACACCTTGAAGCTCAACGATTTCGTGACGCATTTCGAAGGCACGATCAAGATGCCGACTGATGCGATGGATTTCGACATCAAATTCAACGCGCCGGAAACCGATTTCAAAGCCCTCCTCTCGCTGTTGCCGGGGATGTACACGCCGCAGTTCAAGGATGTGGCGACGACCGGTAAGATGCAGTTCGACGGCTATTACAAGGGCCGGATGGACTCGGTGCAGATGCCGGGTTACGGGCTGAACCTGAAAGTGGTCAACGCGACTTTCAAGTACCCTGACCTGCCACGGGAAGCGAAAAACATCAACGTCGACGTAACCGTGGATGATGCCGATGGCGTGACCGATCACGTCAAGGTAGACCTGCGGAAGCTGCACGTTGACTTGGGGAGCGACCAGATTGATGCTGTCGCGAAAATCAACGGCTTGGCGCCGATGCAGCTCGATGGCAACGTGAAAGCCAAGATTAATCTGGCGGAAGCGATGAAAGTTTACCCGGTGGCGGGCCTGACGCTGCGTGGTCTGCTCGATGTGGATGCGACCGCGAAGGGCACGTACTCGGAGACGCAGATGCCGGTGGTGAACGCGAAAATGAACCTGACGGACGGTTACGTGAAGTCGAAAGATTTCCCGGCGCCGATTGAGAATCTGATGGTGGTGAGCAACATCGCCAACGCCACCGGCAAGACCGATGACACCGACGTCAAAATCGAAAACTTCAAGATGACCCTCGATGGCGAACCCGTTAGTGGGCGCGTTTATGTGAAAGGCATCGCGAAACCGGTGTTCGACGCCGATTTGAAAGGCGTAATCGATCTGACGAAAATCACCAAGATTTTCCCCCTCGAAGGCACCACGCTGGCCGGGCGCATTGCGGGTGAGTTCGCCGCCGCCGGTCGGATGGTTGATATCGATGCTGGTCAGTATGAGAAGGTGAAAGCGAGCGGCGCAGTGAAGGTCAATGACCTGACGTACAAGTCAAAAGACCTGCCGCAGGGGATGACGATTAAGGCCGCCAACGGGGCGTTCAACAACGAGAAGATTACGATTTCGGGGATGCAGGGCACGCTCGGCCGCTCCGATTTCCGCGCCGATGGCGTCGTCTCGAACTACATGGGCTATGCCCTGAGCAAGACGCACTCACCGCTCCTCGGCACGCTGACGGTTAGCTCGAACCGGTTCGATGTAAACGAGTGGATGGTGGACCCGGCGTCGGGCGCTTCCACGGCTCCCGCCACCGGCACCGCCAAGGAAGCGGAAGGCGTGGTGCAAGTGCCCGCCGACCTCAACCTGACGCTCAACGCCACGGCGGGCCAAGTGCTTTATGACAACCTCGACCTGCGTGACGCTAAAGGCCAAGTGGTGGTGAAAGATCGCACCGTTAAGCTCAACGATGTGGCGTTCAACACGCTGGGCGGCAGCTTCACGATGGCGGGTACTTACGACGCCCGCGACCTCAGCAAGCCGGGCTTCGATATGAACCTCGGTATCAAAGACCTGAATTTCCAGCAGGCGTACGCGGCGTTCAACACCATCAAAACTCTCGCGCCGGCCGCTAAATACCTCAACGGTAATTTCAGCACGAACCTTAATCTGGCGGGTAACCTCGGGCAGGATATGATGCCCGTGATGAACACGCTGCGCGGCAAAGCGCTGGTGGAAGTGCTGAAAGCGACCGTCGATCAGCTCCCGGCCCTGCAAAAGCTGTCGAGCCTGACGAACCTGCCGTCGTTGAAGCAGATGACGCTCAAAGACCAAAAAATCGGTCTCGACGTGAGCAACGGGAACGTGCTGGTGAAGCCATTCGAGATCAAAGTTCCCGGCGACGATGTGAAGATGAACTTCGGCGGCACGAGCAGCCTCGTGGGCGAGATGGATTTCGTGAGCGCCTTGGACGTGCCGACGGGTAAAGTCGGGCAGGCGCTGTCGGGCAAGCTATCGAGCCTGACCGGCGTGAGCAACCTCAAAGCGGCCGAGCGCGTGACGATGAACGTCAAGTTCGGCGGTACCGTCACCGACCCGAAAGTGAGTCTGTCGGGCGGCTCGGTAAAAGGCGCGGCGAAGGATTTGGCGAAGTCTATCGTCGATTCGAAAGTCAACGAAGGCAAGGCGAAGCTCGAAGAAAAGCGCAAGCAAGCCGAAGACAGCCTGCGTAATATGGCCAACCGCAAAGCGCAGGAGCTACAGGCGAAGGCAGAAGCGGAAGCGAAAAAACGCCTCAAGGACGAAGCCTCTAAACGCTTGCAAGACTCTACGACCCGCAAAGCCGCGGATGCGGTGAAGAATCAGGCGAAGGATAAGCTGAAAGGCTTGTTCGGTAAATAGATCGCAGATTTATCGGATTGCGCTGATGACGCAGATTTTTTGATTAGCTGATTGATTGGTCGACTCAGCTGTGTTTTTAGCAAAAAGCGGGCGCTCAACGACAGTTTAGCGCCCGCTTTTTGTATGAGCTAAACGGCCGGTTAGCTTCGGAAGCAAATCAGTCTGAATCAGCCAATCAACCAATCAAAAAATCAGCGCAATCACTGTCATCAGCTAAATCTGCGATCACTGCGATCATTATTGGCCCATCAGCTCCCGTACCCACGTCACGTAATCCGTATTGACGGGTTCCAAGGACGCCTCGCGGAGCGCGAGCGCCACTTGGGCGCGGTGATAGGTCGCGTGGTTGAAGCAGTGCATCAGAATCTCGCCCACTGGCGTTTCGTAGGCTTTGCCCTGCGAGTTGGTGTAGGCGATGAGGCGGGCAAGCTCCGTATCATCGGCAGTCTTCACTAGCTCTACCAGCTTCGGGCAGGTGCGTTCGTGCAGAGGGCGCAGCTCAGGTAGCTCGTGGTACAGAAAAACTTTCGGCGCCTGTTCCGGGTGCCCGGTGATGCGGGCAATCCAGATGCCTTGCGCGTTCAGGACGTGGCTAAAAAGATGTAGCGCCCGCACTGGCAGCGGCGTGCCGTTGGCAGCAATGACGTCGAAACGTTGCAGGACCTTGGCGTTGGCCCAACAGTTATACTCAGCAAATTTGGTCAGCAACATAGTGAACAAGCGGTGCGGTATGAGGCGCACGGGGTTTCGGGGCGCGAAGAAACAGCGCGATTCATGAACGCAGGGAGCCGCCGGAAGTTTGCCGACCGCTTTTTATCCGCTGACGACGGCCCACAAAGGCGGCCCCAATACCAACGCGCCCACTAAAGCAGCTGCAAGGGCGGTAACCAGCACGGCCGCCGCAGCTACATCTTTCGCCTGCCCCGCCAACGGGTGTGGTTCCGGCGACGCCAAATCGGTGAGGCGCTCGATAGCCGTGTTCATCAGCTCCGCGCACCAAACGGCCCCGATAGCGAGAACGAGCAAGGCCCAATCGTTACGCGGGAGCCGTAGCCAAGCGCCCAACAGCACCACCGCCACCGTGGCGATAGCGTGGAATCGCAGATGCGTTTCCTCGCGTAATGCGCCCCGCAGCCCCGCCCAAGCGTAGCCGAAGGAAGAGCGCTCGCGGCGCAAATGGTAGCGAAGGCGTTCACGCATAAGGCTGGCAAGTTAGTTGGCGAATCGGCCTGCTCGTATTTATTACATCTGACGGCCTGTTCGCCTCTTATGCTGAGAAGGAAGAAGAGCTATCGGGTTCAAAATAGAACCAAGTGGCGTTTTAGATACCATAGCTGGCTTTGACCACTTTACGAAAAAGCCCGTCGCTGGTAAGGCGTCGCATCGGTAAAAGAAGCGTCGCTGGGTAAGCCACAGGGTAGCGCAGCTTAGATGAGTTATCTGTGGCCGCACGGAAGATCGTTTTAGCCACCGATTCTGGTGAAGCGCCTTTGGTACCAGCCGCTTGAGACACTTTTTCGACCTGACTTACGAATTTGCCGTAAGCGGGCTTCAGGTCATCGCGCATTACGAACTCGCGGGAGCGGTCGTAAAAATCGGTCTTGATAGCGCCCGGCTCTACAATCTTCATCCGGATACCCAGCGGCTCCAGCTCGTATTGAAGGCTTTCGGAGAAGCCTTCCACGGCCCATTTGGTTGCGTGGTAAATGCTGTACAGCGGAAACGTCACGCGTCCGCCGACGGAAGCAATCTGCACAATCACGCCCTTGCCCTGCTGACGCATCACCGGAATAGCAGCGCGGGTGCAACGCATCAGGCCCAGCACATTCGTGTCGAATTGCTTGTTGATGATGTCATCCGTCATCGCCTCGAATACGCCATCGACGCCATAACCCGCGTTGTTGACGATGACGTCGAGGGCGCCAAAATCGCGCACGACGGCGGCCACGGCAGCTTCAATGCTGTCTGCATCCGTCACATCGAGGGCGTACAGGCGGACATTCGGCAGCAGACCAAGCTCAAGTTCTTTGGCGGGCGTACGCATCGTGGCGGCCACATTCCAGCCGTTGGCGGCAAAAAGACGGGCGGCAGCTTTACCAATACCCGACGAAGCGCCGGTAATGAGGACGGTGGACATGGTAGAGAGGTGAAATGGGGATCGATTGATTGACTGATTAGGTCGATGGTGCCATCAGACCCCTTAGAATAAGGTCGATGAGCAGCAGAATCTGCGTTTCAGCGGCCGAAAAGTCTACATCGGCTAGTGCGTGCGTGGCCGTTGAGCGCACGGCTTCGTGCTTGATCGCATCAGCAACGGTGAGCAGCGTGGCGGCAATCTGGTCGGCGTTGGGGGTGCCAAATGGCCACAGTAGCTCCGACAGGAAGGCAACTTCTTTGCTCTTGATTTGGGCGTACAGCAGGTCAAAGCGCGGCTCTAGTACCTGAAGGTTGTCGAGCGAGAGTTGATGTAGATTCAGGACTTGCCGGTAGTAGCGCAGGCGTTCGATGAGATAGCGACGAATGCGGTCGGCGGGCTCTCGCTCATTGAGCACCGTCTCGGTCAGGCGCTGCTGGAAGTCGGCACTTTCACGCAGCACGACCGCCATAAAGAGGTCGTCTTTGCTGGCGAAGTAGTAGTACAGCGAGGCTTTGTTGAGCTGCACGGCGCGCCCAACGTCTTCCAGAGTTGTCTTCGCGTAGCCAAAACGCGCAAAAGCGCTGGTGGCAGCAGCTAAGATCAAGTCTCGTTGATTCGTGCGTTTGGCCATTTCAACGTGTAGGGTGATGCTTGTGGGCAAAGGTAGAATACGTTTTCAAACAAATTACCAATCAGTTTGAAAATTAATTTCAACTGTTTCGATACAAAAAAACCCCATCCGCAGCTTAGAGCGCGGATGGGGGTTTTGCGTAAGTACCGAAAAGTACCCGAGGCTTTACGCGATGCTAATCTCCCCGACCATCTCTTCCGGCTTCAGCCATTCGGCGAACTGCTCTTCGGTGACGTAGCCCAACGCGAGGGCCGATTCTTTGAGTGAAGTGCCTTCCTTATGAGCTTTCTGCGCGATTTCGGCGGCTTTGTAGTAGCCGATATGCGGGTTAAGGGCCGTCACAAGCATCAGCGAGTTCTCGACGTTCCGTCGAATGTTGGCTTCCACAGGTTGGATGCCGACGGCGCACTTATCGGTGAACGAGTCGCACACATCGCCAATCAGGCGGGCTGAGTGGAGGAAGTTGTAAATCATCACCGGCTTGAAGACGTTCAGCTCGAAGTGGCCGCTCATCCCGCCGACGTTGATGGCCACGTCGTTGCCCATCACTTGCGCCGCGACCATCGTCATCGCCTCGCACTGCGTGGGGTTCACTTTGCCGGGCATAATGCTGGAGCCGGGCTCGTTATCAGGGATGAAGATTTCGCCGATACCAGCGCGCGGACCGCTGCTGAGCATTCGGATGTCGTTGGCAATCTTCATTAGGCTTACGGCCACCGTTTTGAGGGCGCCGTGGGCGGAAACGATGGCATCGTGCGCGGCCAGCGCTTCAAACTTGTTCTCCGCCGTGATGAACGGGAAGCCCGTCAGCGTAGCGATGTGCGCGGCTACGTTCTCGGAATAGCCGGGCGGGGTATTGATGCCCGTGCCGACGGCGGTTCCGCCGAGCGCCAGCTCGCTCAAGTGCGCCAGCGTGTTGCGGACGGCGCGCAAGCCGTGGTCGAGCTGCGAGACGTAGCCCGAAAACTCCTGCCCCAGCGTGAGCGGCGTGGCGTCCATAAAGTGGGTACGGCCGATCTTGACGATATCCTGAAACTCGCGGGCTTTGGCGGCCAAGGCATCGCGTAGCTTCTCGATGCCGGGAATCGTCGTTTCCATCAGAATCTTGTACGCCGCGATGTGCATGGCCGTCGGGAACGTGTCGTTCGACGATTGCGACTTGTTCACGTCGTCGTTCGGCGCCAAGGCTTTCTTCTCATCAAGCAGGGAACCGCCTTGCAGCACGTGCCCCCGGTACGCCACCACTTCGTTGACGTTCATATTGCTCTGCGTCCCCGAGCCGGTCTGCCATACGACGAGCGGAAACTGCTCGTCAAGCTTGCCGTCGAGAATCTCCTGACAAACCCGCCCAATCAGGTCGGCCTTTTCCGCTGGTAAGATTCCGGCGTCGCGGTTGGTGAGCGCGGCCGCGTGCTTCAGATACGCAAATGCCCGGATGATTTCCTTTGGCATTCGGTTGATATCCTGCGCAATCGGGAAATTTTCGATGGAGCGCTGGGTTTGCGCGCCCCAATAGGCGTCGGCGGGCACCTGAACGGTACCCATTGTGTCCTTCTCAGTCCGGAATGACATCAGCGAAAACGAAAAAATGGTGACGGTGTGTGCGCGTAAAAGTACGGGCCACGCGGCGGGAAACGCTCGCTAACGAAGCAGCGGGCCTTGCTCCCGCCCGGCACCACTCTGTGTGCTGGGTTGGGGGCAAGGCCCGCTGTTGATTGAGGGAATCTGGTCTGGGGTTCGGGCGGGCACAAGGCCCGCCCCTACTTGCCGAACGGCACAGGCATCGAGACTTTCTTGATGACCGGCTCACCGTTGGCTTTGCCGGGCGTCCACTTGGGGCCGTCTTGGATGACGCGCACGGCTTCTTCGTCGCACCCGAAGCCGAGGCCCTGCACCACGCGGAAATCGGAGAGCGAGCCGTTCGGGTTTACTTGAAACTCCACCTGCACCTGCCCGTTGATTTTCTGCCGCTTGGCTTCGTCGGGCAATGATGCCGCACTTGCCAGATACCGGTAGTAACCGCCGTAACCGCCTTCCGGCTCAGGCCGCACCGTGCGGATGCGCTTTTCGGCAGCCACCGCCGAGGCCATACTTTGCACAGCTACGGCTTCGGCGGTGCTGAGGCGCACGTTCACTTGGCCATCGCCGTTGGCGCGGGCGGTGCGGGTCACGAAACCGGGCGCCTCGACGTCGAGGGTTGGGTCGGAACCGGTCGGTAATTCCAGGTTGAACCAGCCATCAGCGCCGGCCGCTACTTTGCGCCCGGTAGCGCGAATCGTTACTACGGCATTCGCGATAGCTACCCCGGCGTCGGTCGTTACCTGACCGCGCATCCGGCGCATCGTGGGTTCGGCGGGGCGCTCGGCGCGGGGGGCTGCTACTGGGGCGGCGGCAACGGTGGCGGCAGCGGCCGCGGCTTCGCGCTCGCGGCGGGCGTCATCGCGCTCTTGGCGGCGCTGTTCTTCGAGGGTCCGCAGGCGTTCTACCTCGACGGCTCGGGCTACGAGCTGAAGCGAATCGGCTTGACGCTTGGCTGCGATTTCCTCCGGCGTAGGCTCATCATCACTGAAGAGCGATGCGAAGAAGCCTTTCGGTTCCGAATCTTCGCCTTTGTAGTTGGCGGCGCGGCGGGTTTTGGCCGCCATCGCTTCTTCATCAACGTAACGGTCGTAGCGCAGCAGCAAACCACCGCCGAGCGCCGCAAAACCAATCAGAACCCCGCCGATAATCATCCAGCGGCGTTTGCGCTGGGCCGAAGTAGCGAGCTGGGGAACGGCCGTCGTTTCCGTAGCGGCGGCTGGGGCGACGGGTTCCGCCGGTGGCTCGTTGACGCGCTGTTGAAGGCGCGCGAGCAGATCGGTTTGAGCGGCGGCGGCGGTGGGCGCGCCTGCCGCCTCGAAACCGTCGGCGGCGTCGGCGTGAAGCTGGCTGTTGAGGAGCCGCTCTTCTACCGCGCGCTGCTCAGCCGACGAAAGCTCCCCGGCGGCGTAACGGCGGAGCGTGTCGGGCGCAAGCGGGGGCACCGACGAACCGGAAGGAACGGGAGCAGCGGAAGGTTTAGGCTTGGCCATCGGAGAAACGGCGAGAACGATAAAGAGAAACGAAGAAAAAGAAATCAGGCACGGTTGTCGGCGAGGCGTTGGCGGAGCATCCGGCGGCCATTCTGGAGCGCGCTTTTAACCTGCTTGAGCGTGTACCCGGTTTCCGCAGCCACCTGCTGGTAGCTCTTTCCATCGAGGTAAAACAGCCGCAGACAACGTTGCTGAGCGGGCGCCAGCTCGGAGATACCGGCACGCAGGGCGTCGAAATCATCTTCGCCCAACGCATCTGACTCCTGATGATGCAGCGGCTGCGCGATTTCCATATCGGCACCGTTAATCAGGTGGCTCATCGGGTGTTCCCGATTCACTTTCCCCGCCCGAAGCTGCATCAGGCAGTAGTTGCGGGCGGTGGCGTAGAGCCAGGGCGCGAAGGCGCGCACCTCAAAGCGTTTCAGCTCCTTGACGAGCTTCTCGAACAACGCCATCACGGCGTCCTTCGCGGCTTCATCGTCGCGCAGGTATTGGTAGCAAACCCCATACGTGAGGTGCAGATACCGAGCGTAAAGCTCACCGAGCAGCGCTAGCTCGCCGGACGAGCGGTAACGGGCGGCGAGGTCTTCGTCGGTCGCAGCGGGGTGGGCAGGAGAACCGGGCAGGAACATCAGGCGCTGAATAGAAGGGCGTTGAAGCGGGCGATGAAGCGGATGTTGGAACAGGCTCTAAGCCGACACTGGGTAGTCGCTAGGTAGATACTCAGACCAAGTGAGCTTACCCGACGCGGCGGGGCTGCCGCCTTAATCAGAAGCAGCCCCGTCAGGTAAGCCACCGGGCGGTCAATAAGCGCGGGCGAAGTGGACGCGCCGCGCCGACGGTTTCCCCGTCAGCACGCACAGGCCGGCTTCGGTAGGCGTATCGAGGGCGAGACAGCGAATCGTGGCCTTGGTTTCTTCCTTGATGCGCTTCTCGGTTTCGGGGGTGCCGTCCCAGTGCGCGAGGATGAAGCCGGGCTCTTCGTCGAGGACGCGCTTGAACTCGTCCCACGTATCGACGGAACGCGTGTTGGCGGCGCGGAAGTCGAACGCTTTCTGGTAGATGTTCGCCTGAATCTCGTCGAGGAGATTGCTGATGCGGGCGGCGAAGTTTTCGAGCGGAATCTGAAACTTCTCCTTCGTATCACGCCGGGCCACTTCGAGGGTGCCGTTCTCCAGATCGCGCGCGCCGATGGCCAGCCGCACGGGCACGCCTTTCAGCTCCCATTCAGCGAACTTGAAACCGGGGCGCTCGGTATCGCGGTCATCGTACTTGACGCTGATGCCGCGGTTTTTCAGCTCCTGAATCAGCGGCTTGATGCGCGCCGTCAGGTCTTCGAGCTGCCCGGATTTGTAAATCGGCACCACCACCACCTGAATCGGCGCGAGCTTTGGCGGCAGCACGAGGCCTTCATCATCGGAGTGCGCCATAATGAGCGCACCGATGAGGCGGGTGCTCACGCCCCAGCTCGTGCCCCAAACGTATTCCAGCCCGCCTTCTTTGGTGGCGAACTGCACATCGAAGGCCTTGGCGAAGTTCTGTCCCAAATCGTGCGAGGTGCCCGCTTGCAGGGCCTTACCGTCCTGCATCAGCGCCTCGATGCAGTAGGTTTCCAAAGCGCCCGCAAACCGCTCGTTAGGCGATTTGATGCCTTTCACGACCGGCATCGCCATCCAGTTCTCCGCGAAATCGGCGTAGACGTTGAGCATCTGCACGGTTTCGGCTTCGGCTTCGGCGTGCGTGGCGTGGGCGGTGTGGCCTTCCTGCCAGTAGAATTCCGTCGTGCGCAGGAACAGGCGGGTACGCATCTCCCACCGCACCACGTTCGCCCACTGGTTGATGAGAAGCGGCAGGTCGCGGTAGCTCTGAATCCAGTTTTTGTAGGTGCTCCAGATGATGGTTTCCGACGTCGGACGCACGATCAGCTCTTCTTCGAGCTTCGCGTCGGGGTCGACGATGACGCCCGAGCCGTCTTCGGCATTCTTGAGGCGGTAATGCGTCACGACGGCGCACTCCTTCGCGAAGCCTTCGACGTGGTCGGCTTCCTTACTCAGAAACGATTTCGGGATGAAGAGCGGGAACGCACAGTTTTCGTGGCCGGTCTCCTTGAACATATCGTCCAAGACGCGCTGCATCTTTTCCCAGATGGCCCAGCCGTACGGCTTGACCACCATGCATCCCCGAACGGCGGAGTTTTCGGCCAAACCGGCGCGCTTCACTAGCTCGTTGTACCACAGGGAATAATCCTCGCTGCGCGTGGGCAGGCTCTTGCTCATCAGAAATGGGTATCTTTGGTAGAACTCAGACCAGAAACATTTAGAACCGGAACAGAATTTGTCTTGGGTTCGAAATGTTAGCCGGTCGGGCCGAAATTACGTTAAAGTTTTGCCTGCCGGGCGAAAACCTTCGGGCAACGTTTGAACCTCGACCCGAATCCTTCATCCAAGGAGCCGACGGCTCCTCACGCCTCTCCCTATCTCGACGCCAATGAACCTCCGCTCAACTTCCCTCCTGCTGACGACTTTGCCCCTGCTGGCGGTGCTGGCCGGGTGCGCGTCGTCGGCGCCGGTGGCGACGTCTACTGAATACGACGACGTTTACTACGCCTCCACCGACCGCACTACCCCGGCGCGCTACGCCGCCCCGGCCGCTGCCGTCCCCTACGACCCGACCGCTCCTCCCGCCGCCGACGGCTCCGTCGCGAATCCCGATTACAACGGGCAGGTTTCGGGCGGTCAACAATACACCGACGGGTCAAGCTCTTATTACAACGGCGATGCGTACGCGTCCTCTCCGCGCGTAACCAGCCCGTATTACGGCTCTTTCAACCAGTACAATAGCGGCTACGCGTATGACCCGTTCTGGTCGGGCTCGTCGCTCGCGATTGGGTGCGGCCCCGGTTGGGGTTGGGGGCAATCGGCTTGGGCGTATGCGCCGATTTATACCGGCCCGCGGGTGCGGTTCGGGGTATCGTTCGGGTGGGGCTACTCGTCGTGGGCGCAGCCGATGTATGGCTGGGCTGGCCCGACGTTCTTCAATCCTTATTATGACCCCTTCTGGGGCTCGCCTTACGGCTACGGCGGCGGTTTCGGCGGGGGTTATGGCTACGGCTACTCGCCGTTTGGTTACTCACCCTACGGCTATGGTTACGGTGGCGGTGGTTATTACCAAGGCTTCCACGACGGTTTCTACGCCGGTGGCGGTGGCTACTACGGCAACGGCCCACGGCGGCGCGTAACCTACGGCCCGCGCCTCGACCGCTCGGTTACCGGCCGGACTGCCGCTAGCGGCCGCGGCGACGGACGCGCTACGCGCACCCCAGACGGCGGTGGCCGGACGGTTTCGCCGGGCGTTCCGGGTGGTGGTTACTACCCAGCTTCGTACTCGGCGGCGGCTAATGGCCGGGCTACCCGTGTCGGCAGCGCCGCTGCTCCTGCTACGAGCGGCAACGTGGGTCAGCCGACCTACATCAGCAACGCCGGGCAGCCGGTGCGCGCTACCCGTCAGGGCGGCACTCGTGAACAGGCCGTGGCGCCCGCGTATCAGCAGCCGCAAGCGCAGCCGGGACAGGCCGCCGAGTATCAGCAGCCGCAGTATCAGCAGCCGTCACCGGCCATCCGTGGTGGCCGCGATGTGCGGAACGAGATGACCGGCTCAGCTCCTTCCACTCCTGGCTCTACTAAGCAGCAGTACCAGAATCAGTCGGTGCCAGCTCCGGCGCCCGTGCCATCGGTGCAGCCGACACAGCCGACCCGGCGTTCGGGATGGTTTGACCGTGCGGCGCAGAGCGTCGGCGGTGGTAACAATGGCGCTACCCGCGAAGCTTCGCCTGCGCCCGCCGTGCGCTCGACGCCTAGCGGCGGGGGCTTCAACGGTGGCGGCGGTGGTGGCGGCAGCCGAAGCAGCAGCGGCGGCGGCGGTGGGGGCGGTGGCGCCCGCCGGTCGCGGTAGGCCAGCCGAGACTGGTTGCTGAGCCGTTCTTTTTCCTCTTCCCGACCGGGCATGGTGTTTTGGCCCCGTGCCCGGTTTTTTATGGCCTTTCCTCTCCATTTTCATCCGATGAGACCAATTTTTCGGCGTGTAGCCGGCGGCGTGGGTGCCGCAGCGGCGCTGTTTGGGTTCAGTGCCCAAGCGCAGGAATCGTATAAGATCGACGCGTTGCGCTTCTCGCAGATTCAGGCTAATGGTACTTCCCGGACGCAGGGAATGGGCGGCGCCAGCTCGGCGCTCGGCGCCGATTTGGGGGCGTTCGTGCTCAATCCGGCGAACTTGGCGGGGCATCGACACTCGGAATTCAGTATTTCGCCGGGTCTGCTGCTGAACTCTTCGACGAGTACCGCCAACCTGCAAAATGTGCCTTCTACCCAACGGGTTGAGCCAACCATTACCGACGATAGCCGCAACGGCTTCAACATCGCCAATATTGGCGTCGTGATTGTGTCGCGGAAGGACGATGCCGAGCCGGGCGATTGGCGCTCCGGGAACGTAGGCATCAATTTCTCGCGCCTCGCAACTTTCTCGAACCGCCGGACTTACGGTCTAGCCATAGACGAATCCACGTCGATACAAGAGAGCATTTTTCAGGGGTACGACACGACAAAAGTTGGTAGAAATTATCGAGATGGTGTCATCAACTCTCTTGCTGATCTGGCCTACCAGACCTATCTGATTGATTACGATCTTGTAGACGACACACTGTTCCTGTACACCCCTTTTTGGCGAGGTGGTGCCCGTCAGACCGAGACCACTCAAATGCGCGGCGCTGTCAATCAAATTGATATTGGTTATGGCGCTTCGTACCGTGATAAGCTATACGTGGGCGGTTCACTTGGAATCGTGACGGCGCGTTATAGAGAAACCCGCACCCTGACCGAAACACTCGACAACCCGCAATCTCAGTTAGCCAAGACAACTGTTGTCGATGGCTACACCGTGAATGGTGGCGGAATTAACCTGCGCGTTGGGTTGGTCTACCGGCCGGTGGATGTACTCAGACTCGGTTTATCTATTCAGACTCCCACTTTTATGGGTGAGTTGAAAGAACAAGCTGAACCTATAACGCTCAAGGTAGATTACCGCCAGCCTTACCCACCGGGTGCTAGTTCTCCCGTGACGAATATAGAGGCGAGCACTGACGCAAATGCTTTCCAGTACGCCCTCACGACCCCGTTCCGGGCGACGGGCGGACTGGCGCTGGTGCTGAAATCGGGTTCGGGTGGCGGCGTCTCGACGGCGACGGATAATGCTGCCGAGAACGCCACTTCCTCGACTGTCGGCGGGATTATCTCGGCCGATATCGATTACGTCAACTACGGTTCGGCGCGGCTCAGCAACGTCAACAACGACCCTAGCTCATTCGGTGAAGCCAACGCGGCCATCAAGCGCGAATACACGTCGACCATCAACTATCGGGTGGGCGCGGAGCTGCGGCTCGGCGATTTCCGGCTGCGCGGCGGGTACGGTGTTTACGGCTCGCCGTACGCCGACAGCCAGTTCAAGGGCGAGCGCAAGGTGATTTCGGGTGGCGTTGGGATTCGGCGGAAAACCGGTTACGTGGATTTGGGCTTCTCGCAGACAAAGTATGATGTGCCGGATTATTCGTCGTATCAAATTTTGACCGAAAACCCTAATACCGGCCCCAATGACCCGATCTATCTCCCCCACTCCGCCGCAACGGCGCGGGAGCCGATTGTAAAAACGAGCTACACGCTCCTCAACCCGACGGTTACTATCGGGTTCATCATTCAGTAACTTGAGCTCATACTAGGGTACCCGGCACCGTCTCGGTGCCAGAGCAGAAGCCCGTACTTGGCGCCTTCAATAGAAAGCGCCAAGTACGGGCTTCGCCGTTTGGAGAAAGGCCGTTTCCAGCGTGGGAACGCTACCGGAGTCGAAAAGAACGCTGTTGGAATCGAGAAGAACGTTGCCGGAAGCGAGAAGAACGTTGCCGGAATCAAAAAGACCGCTACCGGAGTCGAAAAGACCGTTGTCGGAAACAAGAAGAACGCTACCGGAATCGAGAAGACCGTTGTCGGAATCGAAAAGACCGCTGTCGGAAGCAAAACCCCCATTCATAAGAAAACACAACTGTTTTGTCATTGCGAGGAGGAGGCTTTGCGACGACGTGGCAATCCTCGTTGCACCGCGCCCATCCTACGAAGATTGCTTCGTCGCAAAGCCTCCTCGCAATGACAAATTCATAGGCGATTGCGCACCCCTACCACCTCACCAGCTTCTTACTCACCGTGCTTCCATCGGGCCACGTGAGGCGCAGCAGGTACACGCCCGGCGGCTGCTGGCTCAGGTCAAGGCGGGTTTGGGGGGATGCGGCGGGGAGCTGGCTGAGCACGCGGCCGAGGGCATCGCAGACGGTGAGGTGGGCGCCGGGCGGCGCGGCGGCGGCGTTGTCGGGGAGGCGCAGGGTGAAGCGGCCGTCGGCGCTGGGGTTGGGGAAGACGGCGATGGCGGCGGCGCGGGCGCGCTCTTCGGCCAGGGCGGTGAGGGGGCCGAAGGGGAACAGGTCACGCGAGGAGGCGCAGAAGAGGTTGTTGGTGACGGTGCAGCGCACGCGCACGGGAGTGCGGGAAGCGAAGCGGTGGGTGACGGAACGGCCGGAATCGGCGGGGGTGCCGTCGCCCCAGTCCCAGTCGATGCGGCTGATTTCGGCGTAGCGGGGGCCGGGGGTGGTGGCGGCCACGTCGAGGGAGAAGCGCAGCGAA
>JANNMJ010000026.1:0-16324 GCA_031397815.1 Hymenobacteraceae bacterium | reverse complement strand
GCGGACAGCGAAGGTGATTTAGGCGAGATACGCCCGAATCATCCACGCCATTTTCTCGTGCGCTTCGAGCTTTTCGGTCAGGAAATCGGCGGTTCCGGCGTCTTTGTGTACGTCGTCGCAGGTGTCGATGTCTTCGCGGAGCTGCTTGATGATCGACTCGTGGTCGTTAAGGAGGCTGCGGAGCATCCCGGTGGCGTCGGGCACCTCAGCGGGGTTGTTTTCCTTCAGACTGGCGTGGGCCAGAAACTCCGTCATCGAGCCGATGGCGCGGAAACCGAGGGAGCGCGCACGCTCGGCGATTTCGTCGATGGAGATTTCAATTTGCTTGTACTGCTCCTCGAAGAACTCGTGCAGGCTCTTGAAGTGCATCCCGGTCACGTTCCAATGGAAGTTGCGGGTGCGGATGTAGAGGACGTGCTCATCGGAGAGCGCGCGGTTCAGGATGCCGCTGACGCCAGCGCGCTGGTCGTTGGTGAGGCCGATGGCGGCGCGCTCCATACGGACGGCTTCGGCGGCTTCGAGGGCTTTGGGCGATTGCGCCGGAACAATCGGGCGGGCAGCAGCTTTAGAGTTGGCAGCGGCCGTTGGTTCCGGACGCGGCGTGGCGCGGGGGCCGTCGGAGTCCGGGCGGCGGGGCGTGCGGGCGGCGCTACGGATAGGCGCGGCAGCCGACGTGGTCGGCTCGCGGTCGGCGCGGTCGACCGGCGCCGGACGTGACGAGCGGGAAGAAGCAGAGGATTTAGCCATGAATTAAGGGACGATTGGTCTAAAGTGAGCGCCCGAGGGCGATGTTCGCTATACCGTTCGACCCGAAAAAAGGTTAGCTCACACGCTTAAAATCGGCGTTGGTCGAATAGATCCCCTTTCGAAGCACTCTTTTGAGTCGAATTCACTTCACGGATACGTATTTCGTTCTGCCATTCTGCGCGAACGCCGCTCAGCCCGCGTCGCGCTCCCCCTGCTTTTTCCTCTTTCAAGCTACTAAAAAACCGTTCAGATGCCTGTTTACACTCCCGAATCCGTCCAATTGCTCGACGCGCAGCGTCTGCGGGCGCTCGAACGCTACAATATCCTCGATACCGACCCCGAGTTTGCTTTCGATGACCTGACGCGGCTCGCGTCACTGGTTTGTCAAACGCCGATTTCGCTCATTGGGCTGATGGACCACCACCGGCAATGGCTGAAATCGCGCACGGGGATTCCGGCGGAAGTCACGGAAATCCCCCGGGAATTGGCGTTTTGCAATGAGATTGTGATGAGCGGCAGTCCGCTCGAAATCCCCGACCTTCTGACCGACGTTCGCTTCGCCGAAAACCCGCTGGTTTCCGGTGAGATGGCCCTGCGGTTCTACGCCGGAGTGCCGTTGAAAACCGCCGATAACATCACGCTCGGCACCATCTGCGTCATCGACCACAAGCCGCGCGAGCTGACCGAAGCCCAATTGCAAGCCCTGAGCACCATTGCCGAGCAAGTGATGGCGCAGCTCGAATTGAAGCTCCGCAACAAGCAATTAGAGATTGGGTACAACCGACTCTCAAGAGCGAATCGGCGGCTCGACCAGTTCACCAACATCATCTCCCACGACTTAAAAGCGCCGCTTTCGAGCCTTCTCGGTGTCGCCGATCTGATGCTCGGCGATGCTCGCCAAGGCGATGCGGATGCCGTTTGCGAGGCGTTGAGCGTCATCAGCAGCGAAGTGACGCGGATGCAGCGACTGGTAAAAGGATTGCTCGAATTCTCGCGCTCAACCCGCCCCGCCCTGCAAACCGAGCTGGTCGACGTGCGCAATATGGTGCTGGAATTAAGCGAAACTCTCCCCGGCGCGCAAAGCGCCGAGCTGGTCGTCGGCCCGATTCCGTTGATGCACACCGCGCCCGTGGCGCTGCGGCAAGTGTTCACGCAGCTCCTGCTGAACGCCATCCGGCACAACCCCGACCGCCGCACGCGCATTGAGGTCGCCGCCGAAACTGGGCCGAATCTGCACCAAGTCACGTTCCGAGTTACCGACGATGGCGTGGGCATCCCCGTGGCCGATCACGAGCAGGTTTTCCAACTTTTCAAGCGCTTACCCACGCCCGGCAAGCAGCCGGAAGGCTGTGGAATCGGCCTCGCCACCGCCAAACATCTCGTTGAGGATTACGGCGGGCAGATTCACTTGGAAGCGGCGCCCGGCGGGCAGGGCTTGCGCGTCGTCTTCACTTGGGAGCAGGCGGGCGAGGCCGAGATAGGCGCCTAAACCGGGTTTTCCGGGCATCCGAAGTAGCTTGCAGGCCCAAAAAACAGCCCGCTGCTATGACCTCGATTTCCTTCCCGTATCGGTTCACCGCCGCCATTCGGCTCCACGGCGACGATAACCCGATGTACGTGCAGCATTCCGTGCCGGTGCCGCCCGAATTGGTGGACTATATGAAGGCCCGTAAGCTGCGGCGCCTCAGCGGGACCCTCGATGCGGTGCCGTTCAATCTGGCATTGCAGGGCCGAGCGGGCGAGAACGAGCGGTGCTTACAGCTCTCGCGCCAAACAATGCGCGCCCTGAAAGCGAAGGACGGAATCTCTATAACCGTCACCTGCACCCCCGACGAGAACCCCGACGAAGTAGCGCTGCCGGAAGAGTTAATGGAGGTTTTTTATCTGGAACCCGAAGCCGCCGCCCGCTTCGAGGCGATGACGCCCGGCCGTCGGCGCTCCCTCGCCTATTATGTCGGGAGCGCCAAGGGCATCGATACGCGCATCAAGCGGGCGCTGGAGCTGGCGCACAAGCTCCGCACATACACCCTGTTTGGCGATTTGAATCCGCAGAAACGGTAGTCGTCGGTAGTCGTTATCTGGGGAATTAGGGGCGCCACTCGCTCCGCAGCAGCCCGTACAGCTCCGTATCGCAGATTTCCCCGGCTACGTGCCAGCGCTCGCGCAGGTAGCCTTCCCGCTGGAAGCCCAACCGCTCCAAGGAGCGGCGCGAGGCGTGGTTACGCGGGTCGATATCGGCTTCGAGGCGATGCAGGTTGAGGCCACCTGCTTCAAGTGGCGCGAAAGCGCACCCCAACATCCGCTGCAAGGCTTCGTGCATCAGGCCGTGGCCCCAGTAGGCGCGGCCCATGATGTACCCCACCTCAGCGCGGCGGTTCTGCGCATCGAGCTGCCCAACTGAGCAGCTTCCCACGATTTGCCCGTCAGCAAGGCGCTCGATTCCCCATTGATAGCGAGTTTGCTGCGCGAGATTTCCGTGAATCTGCTCGACCAGCGAAGCGGCAGCGGCCGGGTCGGTCATCGGCGGACGGCTCCAGTAGCGCATCACTTCCGGGTCGGAGTAAATGGCGAAAACGGCGGGAGCGTCGGCCGCCGTGAGGGCGCGAAGACGTAGCCGGGGCGTTTCGAGAATCGGGAGAGCGGTGGGGAGGACGGATGACATAGGGACTGCAAAGGTCAGCCGTGGGCGCCGCCCTCTCCTACCTACCCGTTTCTACCCGACGCCGAGCGTATCGGCGTAGCGCATAATCATCAACAGCTCGTAGGCGTTGTTGAAGCTCAGGCGGTTTTCCTTGACGTAAGCCTGAATCTTCTTCGAATTCTTGCCGAAATAGGCCAGAAAATCCTTCTTCAGATTGCGTAGCGCCGTCAGGTTCCCTTGCGGGTCGGCAAGAAAATAGGAGCTTTGGATTTCGGTGTAATACCCCCCCATTCCGGCCATCGAGTAGCGGTAATACGGGTCCGCCGACATCATCCGCTGCACGAGCTGCTCGCGTTTCAGGAGGCGGATATTGCCGTCGGTGAGCTGCTGGAAGAAGGCGGGGGCGCGGAAATCGGAGTAATCGTTCCCCCGATTCCAGAGGTACGTCACGTAAAGCTTGACACCGCTCGTATCGGTCCGCTGATTCCCGGCCCATAGCCCCGGCCCCATCCCGTAGCCATACGGCGACATTCCGTACGGCGACAGCATCCCGTTACCGAAGTTCGCCAGTCCGCCGTTGCGGTTGCGTTGCGCGGCCTCGTTCGTCACGATGAAGTAGCGCACATTCACCGCCGCATACGTGCGCGTGGTGCCATCGGAAACGCGTACTTCGAGCGTCTCTTCCTCATGATGGAGCACCACGGGGCCGTCAATCGTATCGCCGGTAGACAGAATGACGCTGCCACGCGCCCACTGCTGCTCAAAGCCGCCAGCGCGCGCGGCCGTTGGGGCAACGGCCCAAAGCAGCGCCACCAAGGCCATCAGGGAAGCTGTCGGAAGGAGTCGGGCGAACGAAGTCATCGGAGCAGATAAAGGGAGTCGAAAAGTACGCGACTTCCGGTTGAGATACCAACACGCGATATGGGCGCGTGGGTTTCTAATTGCTGGGGTCGGCGTACAGGTTTCCGCTTAGCCCGGCGGCGGGGCGTGGTCAGGCGGCTACTTCCGTCGGCGGGGCGGTGGCGTCGCTGGGGTCGGTGCCGGGCTCTACGAAGGAGTTGCCGACGAGCGTGTGCCCCAGCTTGTCGCGCTTGGTGCTCAGATAGCGCTCGTTGTGCGGGTTGGATGCTACTTCGATGGCTACCGTCTCGACTACTTCCAGCCCGTAACCGGCCAAGCCGCTCCGCTTGCGCGGGTTGTTCGTGAGGAGGCGCATCTTGGTCACGCCGAGGTCGCGGAGCATTTGCGCCCCGACGCCGTAATCGCGCTCGTCCATCTTGAAGCCCAGCTCCAGATTGGCTTCCACGGTATCGAAGCCTTGCTCTTGCAGCTTGTAGGCTTTGAGCTTGTTAATCAGGCCGATACCGCGCCCTTCTTGGTTCATGTAGATGATGACGCCACGGCCTTCGCGCTCAATCTGAGCCATCGCGCGGTGGAGCTGCGGACCGCAATCGCAGCGGCAGGAGCCGAAGATATCGCCCGTGACGCACGAAGAATGGACACGCACCAGCACCGGCTCATCCGCCGTCCAAGCCCCTTTGACGAGGGCGAGATGCTTGGTGCCGTTGGAGCGCTGCGTGTAAGCGTAAAGGTCGAAATCGCCCCATTCGGTCGGGAGCTGCACGGCGATCTCGCGGTTGATAAGGCTCTCCGACTGCAAGCGGTACTTGATGAGGTCCTGCACCGAAATCAGCTTCAGATTCCAGCGAGCGGCCACTTCGCGCAGGTCCGGGAGACGGGCCATCTCGCCGTCTTCCTTGAGGATTTCGACCAGCACGCCCGCTGGCTCGAAGCCCGCGAGACGCGCCAAATCAATGGCGGCTTCGGTATGGCCGGGACGCCGCAACACGCCTTCGCGTCGTGCTTTCAGCGGGAAAATGTGGCCGGGCTTGCCCAACTCCTCGGGCTTGGTGGCAGGGTCGAGGAGGGCGAGGATGGTTTTGGAGCGGTCGGAAGCCGAGATGCCGGTCGTGACGCCGTTTTTCAGCAGGTCGATGCTCACCGTGAACGGCGTGGCGTGGAGCGCCGTGTTCCGGCCGACCATCAGGTCGAGGCCCAGCTCCTCGCAACGGTCTTCGATGAGCGGGGCGCAGACGAGGCCGCGCCCGTGGGTCGCCATAAAATTGACGACTTCGGGCGTCGCGCAGCGGGCCGCGCAGATGAAATCGCCTTCGTTTTCGCGATCTTCGTCGTCTACGACGATGACCACTTTACCGGCCCGGATGTCGGCAATGGCGGATTCAATAGAGTCAAGCATTTTGGGTAGCTGGTTGTCGGGTTTTGAGTGCTGGTTTTCAGCGGCTGGGTTTCGATTATCTGTTTCTTGAAATCGAAACCAACGCTACTGAAACCGCCGCGTGGGCGTCCAGACGGAAGTGGTTATCGGCCCGCGACTGCGCCACCACCCGCGCAGCAGGGCGGCGTTCATCGCGTAAAAGTGGGTGATGAAGCGGAGTAAACGGTTATGAACGCCCGCTCGGCGTAACGCCCAATCGGCGAGGATGAGTGCCGGAACCGCGAGCTGCCCCAGCAGCAGCAGCCGGTAGAGCTGTCCGGCGCCGCTCGGCTCCGTCAGTCCCACGACGCCCGCCGTCGCGAGCAGCAGCACGAGCAGCAGGTGCGGCGTAATCCAGCGTAGCACTTTGTGCGACCAAAACGCGAACGCCACGCCGCGCCACGGTGGCCATAATAACCGCCGAAAGTGTCGCAGGTTCTGGAAGTTGCCCGTCGCAATCCGCACCTTCCGCCGAAACTCTTCGCGCAGCTCATTCGAAACGTCTTCATACGACAAGGCTTCCAGCGCATTGAGCGCCCGCCAGCCGCCGCTGATGACGTCGAGGGTCAGGTAAAAATCATCAACTAGATACGTCGGCGGCACTGGTCGGAACGCTTCGCGGCGCACGGCAAAGCACCCGCCGAACGCGCCCATCATCGCGCCCCACAGCACTCCTTCCTGGTGCTTCATCCGGTTTTCGCGCAGCAGATAAGCTCGCTCCTGCACCGAAATCCCCTCGCACCGCACCTCTTCATTCAAAATATTCCCCCCGACGATGCCGACCTGCGCATCCGCGAAATACTTGGTGAGGTGGTAAAGAGTATCGGGGGCGAAAAAGACGTTCGCATCGGTCAAGACCAGCACGGGCGCCGTGGCGTCAGCGGCTAGCGCGTTGATGATCTGCGTCTTACCGGTGCGACCCGCGAAGCGACGGAGGCGGAGACGGTCGGCGCCGTATTCGGTTTGGAGGCGAGTGATGATCGCATCGGTCGCGTCGGAGGAAGCGTCGGAGCCGATGGTGAGCGTGACTTTGTGCGCGGGGTACGTGGTGGCGAACGTGCGGCGGATTTTCTCTTCGATGACGACTTCCTCGTTGTAAGCCGCTAGCAGAACGGCTACTTCGGGGAGCGCATCGGCGGTGGGCGCGAACACGGGCGGCGCGGGTCGGGGCCGTCGCGCCAGCCAATTGAGGAGCTTCGGAAAAAGCACGTACGTATGCGCCACCAGCCCCAAACAGAGCCAGACGACGGCCGCCAGCCCGAGCGCGGCGGCGCTCACGAACGGCCCTCCTTGCGGGGGGCAGCTTGGGGTGAGCTGCCGGGCGCACCCGGCGCACTGGGCTCACCGGGCACACCGCTCGCGCCGAGCCGGTCGTAAAGCGCCTCGAAGGCGCGGATGACGGCCACGTTATCGTAACGGCGGGCAGCGAGCGCCCCGGCCGCAGCGCCAATGTGCGCGGGGTCCAGCGTTGGCCGGGGGCCGAAGCACTGCACGAGCGTTTCGACCCAAGCCGCCGGAGAATCAGCCACGAGCCATTGGTGGCGGTTTTCGCCTTCGATTCCTTCGCCCCCGACGGTGGTGGTCAGCACGCACCGCCCGAGGGTCATCGCTTCAATGATTTTGATGCGCATCCCGCCGCCGCTCAGCAGCGGCACGAGGAGCATCGGGTGCTGCTGCATAAAATCAGCCGCCGACGGCACAAACCCGTGCACCACCACGCCCGGCGCCTGCAACGCCGTAAGCCATGCGGGCGGATGCGACCCCGCAATGTGCAGCGTGAGGTCGGGCAGGCGCTCACGCACCAGCGGCCACACCTCGGTCAGCAGCCACCGCAGGCCTTCCAGATTCGGCTGCCAATTGAGCGAGCCAATGACCCCGACCGTACGCGCCTCAGGCCGAATGGCCGGATTGGGCCGAAACCGCGCCCTATCGACGCCCGCCGGAACTGCTACCGCCCGTACGTTGGCGCCCGCCAGCGCAGCCCACTGCCGCCGGTCAGGCTCGGTGATGGCGGCAATGGCATCGAAAGCCGTGGCGATGCCCGTCTCGAAGCGCCGCAGCCCGGTGGCGAGATGCTGTAAGTACGCGCGTTTCAGAGGGTTGCGCTCGCCGGAGGCGAGACGTTCCCAGATCTGACATTCGAGGTTGTGAGCGCGCAGCACGACCGGCGTCCCCGGCGCGTGCTGCCGGATATCGGTCAGGTACGGGGCCACAAACGTGCCTTCGAGCTGTACGATATCGAACGGCTCGGCGCGCAACAGCTCGGCGAGGCGGGCCGATACGACGGGGCAAACGAACCGCGCCACGTTATACGGCAGGCGGCGGTTGAGCAGTCCCAAAGCCGCGCCCCACGGCGTCACGCGGGTATCGACATCGACGGTAATCAGCCGAACCGCCGGGCCGAGAACTTCCGGATTCGCCTGATGATGCTTGGGGGTGTTGATGGCGAGCACCGTAACCTGATGCCCCACCCGCGCCAGCCCGACGGCTACGTCGTGCATCGCGATAGCGCCGCCATCATGCGGCGGGAACGGAACGCGGGGGCAGACGAGCAAAATCTTCACAGCCGGGCAAAGGTACGGGCAGGAGGTTGGGCGATAAGTCTAGCGACAAGTAGAGCTTGAACTCACCCAGCCTTCAGTTTGCAAATCAATTCAAAATCTCAACGCGGTCAATAACTTATCATCCAATTACCATTCCCAGCATTTTCCCTAATTGAGTGTCTACGCTTTTTAGATGCAGCAACTCCACCATGAGCCTGTCTTGAGATGCCGCGTCTGAAGCTTGAGCTAGTGCTTTTGCTAGCTCAGCTATCCTATCACGAACCGCAGCTTGACTAAGTCTGTACATAGCAGAGTCCACTGCGTTCTGCAAAACATTGAATTCACGAGGGACAACGATTGATTTTTTTTCCCAACCCTCACTCAATTCCCATCTTTCACTTAGCAAGTCAAATGCAATTGAGCTAAGCACCTCATCAGCTTGCCTAGTAAAAAGCGCGGTTGTAGGTAGTATGTCTTGGCGAAGTAAAGCATGGTAAGCTTCTACTATTGCAGCACAGGAAGGGTCTCTGAATGGAGTTTCACTTTTTGCCAACGTGCCGAGTACGTATGGTGCTACGTACCATTTTTCACCATCGGGAGTTTCTACTTCATAATCGGGGTAATTGAGCAAGAGGCGAATGATTTCGCGCTCATACCGCACATATGCTGGCTCTTCGATGCCACCCAGACTCGCGCTCAATCCGCCGCCCACCACCTGCCCGTTCTCATCGAGCAGGCCCGCCGCCATCGCTTCCGCTTCCAGCGCCGACAAATCTTCCTCGACCGGGCCATCGCGGCGGGGCGGGGAAATACCCGCGACGCCCTGCGCGGCCGCAGGAAGCGCGCCCCCCGTCGGCGGACGCTGCCCGCCGCCTGCCGGTCCGCCGGAGCGACTGACTTCGTGGGCGATGCGGTTGTACTCGGTCAGCAGAATCTGCTCATCGAGGCCGAAGAGGCGGGCACATTCCTGAATGAAAACGGAGCGCTTGATGGCGTCCTGCACCCGCGCCACCGACGTGAGGACGTCGCGAATCGCCTCTGCTTTCCGGACAGGGTCACCGGCGGCTTCCTGCTGCCACGCCCGCGCCTTGAACGTGATGAAATCCTGCGTGTGTGCCGTGAGATGCGTCCGAAAGGCCGTATCGCCCTGTTTCTGAATGAACGAATCGGGGTCTTCGCCGACCGGCAAGGGGCAGACGCGCACGTTCAGCCCGCCCGCGAGCAGCAAGTCGACGCCGCGCTTCGAGGCGCGAATCCCGGCGGCGTCGCCGTCGAGCAGGAGCGTGACGTTTTTGGTGTAGCGGGTCAGGAGCCGAACCTGACTCTCGGTGAGGGCGGTGCCGCTGATGGCGACGACGTTTTTTACGCCGCCCTGCGAGAGCGAGATGACGTCGAGGTAGCCCTCGACGAGGTAGCAGAGGTCGTCTTTGCGGATGGCTTCGCGGGCTTGGTACAGCCCGTAAAGCACATCGCCCTTGTGATAAATCGTCGATTCGGGCGAGTTGAGGTACTTCGCCCCGGCTTTATCGTCGCGCCGTAGGGTGCGGGCGCCGAAGCCGACCACCCGCCCGGCGGCGTTGTGAATCGGGAACATCACGCGTCCCCGGAAGCGGTCGTACTTCCGGTCGGGCTGGTCTTCGCGGACCACTACCAGCCCGGCTTCTTCCAGAAAGCGCTCCTGAAAACCGGCCGCGCGGGCGGCGGTTCGCAGCGCTTCCCACTGGTCGAGGGAATACCCAATCTCGAACGCCTCTTGCGCGGGGCGCTGAATGCCGCGCTCGCGCAGATACGCGCCGCCGATGCTGCGGCCTTCGTCGGATTCGAGGAGCTGTTTTTTGAAGAATTCCTTCGCCCAATCGGTGAGGATGAAGAGCGAGTCGCGGTCCTGCTGCTTGGCTAGCTCTTCGTCGGATTTCGGAACGTCGCTCTCCGGAATCGTGATGCCGTAGCGTTTCGCCAGCCAGCGCAGCGCCTCGGGGTACGACGCCTTCTCGATTTCCATCACGAACCGCACGACGTCGCCCGCCTTCTGGCACCCGAAGCACTTGAAAATCCCCTTGTTGGGCGCGACGGAGAACGACGCGGTTTTCTCGTCGTGAAACGGACACGGCGCCCACAGATTCTGCCCCTTCCGCTTGAGCGTCACGAAGTCGCCGACCACCTCCGTGATGTCGGCGGCGAGCTTGATTTGCTCAACTACTTCGGGCGGGATGCGGGACACGGGGGGTTGGTTTTTGGTTTTTGGTTTACGGTTGCTGGTTTTTGACTGAATTGGCTGATAGAAACGGTCTAAAAACTAAAAACCGCAAACCAAAAACTACCCAAAAAGCTGGGCGGCGTTTTCGGTGGTAAGCGCCGCAACTTCTTCCACGGTCTTCCCCAAAAGCTCCGCCACACGCTTCGCGACGAGCGGCAGGTACGACGGCTCATTTCGCTTCCCCCGATGCGGCACTGGCGCGAGGTACGGGCAATCGGTTTCAAGCACTAACCGCGACGGGTCCACGTATTGCAGCACCGCATCGAGGCCGCCGTTCTTGAACGTCGCTACCCCACCGATTCCAAGGTAAAAGCCCAACCGAATCGCTTCTTCCGCTTCGGCAAGGGAGCCGGAGAAACAGTGAAAAACGCCCGTCAGTGTCCCGTCCTGCGCTTCCGCGACCAGCGCGGCGGTTTCGGCGAAAGCGTCGCGGGTATGCAGCACAATGGGAATGTGGTACTCTTTCGCCCAGCCGAGCTGCACGCGCAATGCTTCTTGCTGCCACGCGAGGGTCGTTTTATCCCAGTACAAATCGATGCCGGTTTCGCCAATCGCCACCCATTCGCGGCGCTTGAGCCAATCTTCGACCACGGCCAGCTCGTCCGCAAAATCTTCCTTCACCGAGCACGGGTGCAAGCCAATCATCGCGCGGCACAAGTCCGGATGGCTCGCCTCACATTCCAGCATCGCGTCAATGGACGTGCGGTCGATGTTCGGCAGCAGCACCTGCGAGACGCCCGCCGCACGGGCACGGTCGGCGGCGGCGGCGCGGTCGGGGTTGAATTGGGAAGAGAAAAGGTGGCCGTGGGTATCGGTTAGGAGCATGGGGGCGCAAAGGTCGGGAAGCTAATCTAAAACCCCGCCCGCTTGTCAATGGAAAGCGCTCATAACCGCGTACGGGCGGGCACAAGGCCGCGCCCCTACGTACCTACCCGTGGCCAGCTCTGTCCCAGAGATGGCGTCAAAAAAACGTCCATACGACGCATCAAAACCATCTCTGGGACAGAGCTGGCCACGGTCACAATTCCCGCCCCTTCCAGCTAATCCTCCCCGGCCAAACGGCTACTATGGGCAGCACCAGCGCCAGAATCAACAGATAAACCTCATACCGCAACACCTCCCCGACCGTCTCTGTCGGCAACCCTAACCGCTTTCCGGCGACGCGAATCAGCCACGCTTGCGCACCAAGCTTTACCACCCACGCCAGTCCGCCGAGCGCGGGGTGCAGCCAGAGCAGGACGAAAAGCGCCGGAAACACCGCCGCCTCCACGAGCGCGGCAGCGGCCAAAAGCGGCGTAATACCGGTGAGCAACCCACGTACCCAGCGGCGGCGTTGGCGGAGGAGCGCCGCCCAACTTTCGGCCGGTGCTGACCACGCCAGTGCGCCCGCGCCCAGCACCTGCGCGGCGGAATAGCCGTGCCGACGCATCTCCTGAAAGAGCTGAAAATCCTCGGTGATGGAGAACGGCAGGGCTTCGTAGCCGCCCGTGGCGTGGTAGGCGCTGCGGCGCAGGAGCTGGTTGTTGCCCATCCCCGTGAACGGACGGCCGAGGGCGGTGGCGACCCGCAACGTGGCCAGTGCACGCTGCCAATCAAGCCGTTGCGAGGCGGCAAGGGCATCGGCGCCCTCGATTAAGGTGGTGCCTACTACCAACGCCGCGCCCGTGCGGATGCCTTCGGCGACCAGCGCGCGCGCCCATTGCGGGGGCACGGCAATGTCGGCATCGCAGCAGACGAGCCACTCGGTTTCGGCGGCGCGGATGAGGTGCGCGAGGGCGTTGCCCTTGCCGCGCGCGACGCCCAGACGCTCCGTAATCGTGAGGATGCGCCAGTTGGGGCGCTCGCGGGCAGCTTCGCGCAGCAAAAGCGGCGTGGCGTCGGTGCTCGCATCGTCGGCGATGAGGACGGTGAGGCGGTCGGCGGGGTAATCGAGGGCGGCGAGGGCGTTGAGGCAGCGTGGCAGGTTGCTCTGCTCGTTCCGCGCCGCTACCAGCACCGTGACGGGCGGCAGGTCAGCGGGGACGAGGGTGTTTTCGGCAGTGTCGGGCGCGACGCGGGCGAGCCGGGCCGCGAGCGCGAGCTGCATAGCCGCGTACATCAGCAGGAAAACCAGCAGCCCGAGCGGAAGAAGCATCAGCACCGAATCAGCTACTTATAAGGAAGCCGAGTGCCACCCCTTCGCCTGCAAATACGCGAGGTACGGCGGCAGCACGGCGCGCAGCAGACGGGCGGCTTTCACACTGTCGTGGAAGAGGATGATGCGACCGGGCTTGGTGTGCCGAATGACCTGCTTGAGGCATTCCTCAGCTTCTAGATTCGGGTCGAAATCATAGGCCAGCACCGTCCACATCACGAGCTGGTAGCCGTCGGCGCGGAGTGCCTTGATTTGTTCGCGACTCGGCTCGCCGTAGGGCGGGCGCAAGAGGCGCGGCACGTTGGGCTGAATGGTGTCGAGGGCGGTTTGGCACTCGGCTACGTCGGCCACGTATTCGGCGAGCGGGGTGCGCCAGCCGCGCAGGTGCCGGTGGGTGTGGTTGGCGAGCCGGTGCCCCGCCGCCAGCACTTGGCGCGCCACGGCTGGGTGGCGGACGAGGTTCTCGCCGACGCAGAAAAACGTGGCGCGGTGGCGCGGGTCGTGAATGGCGAGCTGCTGCAAAACCCACGGCGTCTCCTCGGGAATCGGCCCATCGTCGAACGTCAGGTACACGGTGTCGGGCGCAGGGTTCGGCACCTGCCACAGCAGGCCGGGAAGCGCGGCCCGGAGCGGCCAGGGAGTGTGGAAGAGCCGAATCACGAGTCAGGAAACGTATGGAAGACGTGAACTTAGAGCGGTTCCAGCATGCGGGTACCCGGTCGGAGGTAGCGCGTAGCTTGCTACGCACACCGGGAACCCAAAGCGCGCGTAGCAAGCTACGCTTTACAGCACGTACATCGAACGGAGAACTGCTCTAGGCTTCGACTTAGGAAGGACCAAGCAGCTCCGCGACGCGGGCCAGAAAGGCCGTCGGGGCATCCGGGGCGGGCGCTATTGGCCCGGCGCCGCGCGTGACGTGCGTGGCCGATTCGGGGCGCTGCTCCCCCACTTTCGTCCGCCAGCGGGTGGCGTCGGCGGGGTCGGGGGTGTGGGCTTCGAGCAGAAAATACCGAAAAGGGGCGCCCAACCGGTTCAGCACCAGCACGGCGCAGAAGGCTTCGCCGGCTTCCATGGGGGTCGGGAAGGTGATTAACACGGCGTCCTGACCGGCTACGGTCACGTTTTCTGTTGATAGCCCGTTGTCGTCGAGGGGTTCCTGCGCGCCGGAGAAGCTGAACGCCATCGCCCATTGCTCCAGCAGCAGCGCGTGGGCCGTGGCCGCCGAGCGCAGGGCGGGCCACACGCGCGCCGGGTCGAGGAAGGCCTCTTCCGGCAGCACGTGCTGGGTAAATTCGAGGTGATGCGGACGGGCCATTACAGAGCGGAATTGGGCCTACGCAGCGACGCCATGCGTCCGAAGGGCATCGTTGAGCGACGTTTTCAGGTCCGTCGATTCCTTGCGCTGCCCGATGATGAGGGCGCACGGCACGCCGTACTCCCCCGCGGCGAACTGCTTCGGCAGCGTGCCGGGAATCACCACCGAGCGCGGCGGCACGTAACCGCGGTACTCGCGCGGCTCGGGGCCGGTGACGTCGATGATGCGCGTGGAGCCGGTAATCGTGACGCCCGCGCCGATGACCGCCTCGCGCCCAATCCGGCACCCTTCGACCAGAATCGCCCGCGAGCCGATAAACGCCCCATCCTCAATAATGACCGGCGCGGCCTGCACCGGCTCCAGCACGCCGCCCAACCCGACGCCGCCGCTCAGGTGCACGTTCTGCCCGACCTGCGCGCACGACCCGACCGTCGCCCACGTATCCACCATCGTCCCCGACCCCACATAGGCGCCGATGTTGACGTAGCTCGGCATCAAAATGACGCCCGGCGCGAGGTACGCGCCGTACCGCGCCACGGCCGGCGGCACCACGCGCACACCCTGCGCGGCGTAGTTGGTTTTGAGGGCCATCTTATCGTGAAACTCAAACGGCCCGACTTCCTGCGTCTCCATCGTGCGGATGGGGAAGTAGAGAATGACGGCTTTCTTGACCCACTCGTTCACGGTCCAATCGCCGTCGGGGGTGGTGGGCGGCTCGGCAACGCGCAGCTCGCCGCTATCTAGGCGGGCGATGATGTCGTTGATGGTCTCCGTGATGAGAGGTTCGCGGAGGAGGGCGCGGTCGGCCCAGGCGGCTTCGATTCGGTCTTGTGGCGTGTTCATTGGTGGGCCGAATCTACTGCCCGCAGCTAGTTGGCGGCGATTTGGCGACGGCGGCGGGGCGGCGGACGGGTGCCATATTCGCAGCGCTTCCCTCCTTTTTTCCGCTTTCCCCCGTTTTCCACTGTGAAAGTCACCGGCGTCACGTTCATCCGCAATGCTATTCGCTACGATTACCCCATCGTCGAATCGCTCCATTCCCTGCTGCCGCTCTGCGATGAGGTGGTGGTGGCCGTCGGCAACTCCGACGACGGTACGCGGGCGCTGATCGAGGGTATCGACCCGAAGAAAATCCGCATCATTGATACCGTTTGGGACGATTCGATGCGTGAGGGCGGCTTCGTGCTAGCTGTGGAAACCGATAAGGCGCTCGCCGCCGTCGCCCCCGACTCCGACTGGCTCATCTACCTCCAAGGCGATGAAGTCCTCCACGAGCAGGATTACCCCGCCATCCGCGAGGCCATGCGCCGCCACCTCCCCGACCCCAAAGTCGACGGCCTCCTCTTCGATTATTACCATTTCTACGGCTCCTACGATTACCTCGGCGCCGCCAAGCGCTGGTACCCACACGAGATCCGGATCGTGCGCGCCAACCGGGGCATTTACTCCTACCGCGACGCGCAGGGCTTCCGTAAGCCCGTCAATCAGAAGCTCAACGTGAAGCCCGTGGCGGCGTACATCTACCATTACGGCTGGGTGAAAGAGCCGAAATCGATGCAGCGGAAGCAGGAAGACTTCAACCGCTACTGGCACGACGACGCGTGGCAAGCCGCCAATGTCATCAAAGCCGACGAGTTCGATTACACCGGCATCGATGCCGTGACGCGCTTCCCCGGCACCCACCCCGCCGTAATGGCCACCCGCCTCGCCCGCCTCAACTGGCGCTTCACCCACGACCCTACCCGCAACCGTCTCCCCCTAAAAGACCATTTCAAGCGCTGGATGGAGCGCCTCTTCGGCTGGCGCATCGGCTACAAGAACTACCGCATCGTCTAGTTCCGTAGCGCCTCCCGCTGCCTGAGCTACCCCAAAAAAGGCCCTCGTTACCCCTTTTTTGACTCTCCGAACCCCTTTTCATATCCTCCGAAGACCAAAAAAGGGGTTCGGAACCCCTTTTTATACCTTCTGAACCCCAAAAAAGGGGGTCGGCACCCCTTTTTTGAGGGTCCGACCCCCTTTCTTGACCCTCCGCACCCCAAAAAAGGGGTCGGTACCCCTTTTTTGACCCCTCGACCCCCTTTTTTGACCCTCCGCCCCCCTTTTCACCTCTTCGGAAGGCCATTTCAATTCCGACAAGAATTCATTTGACCCTCCGAAGGCCATTTCAATTCCGACAAGAATTCATTTGACCCTCCGAAGGCCATTTCAATTCCGAGAAGAATTCATTTGACCCTCCGAAGGCCATTTCAATTCCGACAAGAATTGAAAACGGTCTTCCCAGCCTCGGTCGGGGGCACCTCCGGTTGGCGCGGTAATAAAGCCCCCAACTTCGATGACTCGATCGAGCGCCGAGCGATCGACCATCAAATCCTTGATGATCGGAAACGCCCTGGCTCGCCACGGCTCTATCAC
>JANNMJ010000218.1:0-30093 GCA_031397815.1 Hymenobacteraceae bacterium | reverse complement strand
TGCCGCCACCGGCCAATACCCGGCCGCCTTCAATCGGAGTCGGTACGCAGCCTTCCGGCGGCCGTGGCACCTTCAGCGACAACGTCTGTACGTTGGAGCCGCACGTATTACGCGCTTCCAGCTGGACACTCACCGTTTGCGGCCCCGGAATGTGCAGCAGGAACGTCAGCACGCCATTTACGGCTTGCGATGCCAATTTCCAGCGCGTTCCGCCGCCGTTCACCGTCACGCCATAATCGTCGACGTTCGGGTCGACGTTGATCGTCAGACCATAATAACACGTCGTGCCTTCCTGAAACAGCGTCGCCGTCGGGTTATTGATCGTTGGATTGACCACCTTGAAGGTCTGGCACGCCGCGCCGGTCGAAGAGCCGTCGGCGAAATTCGCCTTCACGCAAACCGTCTTCGTGTACGCGGGCCACCCATCGAGCACAATTTGCGCGCTCGGGCTGGTGAGGTTGGTCGAGACGTAATCACTGATCGAATTATTATTCACGAACCCGCTCCGGTAATCCACCGGGTCCATCTTGAACGTGTAGCTCACCGCGCCGCACACGGGCAGCACGTCGATGGTGTAAACTCCCCCATTACAGAACGATAGCGGCGGCACGCTCGCGATGGTCGGGGCGAGAGGGGCAGTGAAAGCCCGTGAGGATAACAGGCTCGCCCGCGCTCCGCCCGGCTGGAACAGCGACAGCGACCGCGTCGATTGCCCCGCCGTAAACAGGTTCTTGCAGCCGTCGAATGTGTAGTCCATATAATTCATGAACATATCGCCGTTCGGCGCGCTCGCCGTGCACGAAACCGACGGGAACGACGGGCACCCTTGATTGGCGGCGTTCTGCGTCGGCGTATCGCTCACCAGATCGTCGCCGGCGCAGGGGTTGCTCCAGCCATCACCCCAGATATGGAGCAGGTTCAGATAATGGCCCATCTCGTGGGTCAGGGTGCGCCCAAGATTATAGTTGGGCGTACCGGTCGGGCCGAAATATTCATAATCGACCACGATGCCGTCATTATAATAGCCCGCCGACGCCGGCAGCGTCGAATACCCGACGATCGTGCCGCCTAAAAAACCGTCACCGGGCCGCAGATCGCACACCCAGATGTTGATGTAGTGGTACTGATCCCACGGCGGCGAACCCCCCGACCCCGACTTCATTCGATCGACACCCGTCGTCGCGAAATCATCATCCGGCGTCTCTACCCGCACGATGCCGTTCGTGCAGTCGCCCGTTGGGGTATGAGTAGCGAGCTGGAACCGAATGCCCATATCCGCCGCCACGCCCCTGAAGGCCGACGGCGTATTACCCGCATCGGTATTAGTGCGGGCAAAATCTCTGTTCAACGAAGCAATTTGCGCCGTAATCTGCGCATCGCTAATATTTTCCGCCGGATTATTCAGGTTGTGAACCACGTGCACCACCACCGGTAGCGTGATATAAAACTGGCCGGGGGGCTGATCGCCACCGCCGGGCGCCGGACGTTGCGCAGTTCCGTTGGCTAACTGCTTGGCGTATTGCTGCGTTTGCGCCTCAATACGGTCGAAAGCCGCCCGCTGGTCCGCCGGAAGCTCGCTAGGGGAGGGGGTGCCGCAGACATTCTGCGCCCGTACCGCACCGCCGCTGAGAGTCAGCAGCAGGGCGCTAAAAAAGAATATTTTCAACATAGCTGGAGGGGAAACTGAAAGATGAGCGCGACAGGCCAACAAGGTAAAGCCGCGCGGATCCGATCCGGCTTTTTTTCTTATTTTTTATTTCATCTGATACTATCAGTATCAGGTCTTTCTAGTCATCAAAAAGTAATAAAAACTCGCCGCCCCGTTATAGCGTGCAGCTTGGGTTATTTGATATTTATTATGGCGAGTGTCGTGCTCTGCTGCGCCTTGACGCGGGGCTCTGCCCCGTGTCGCCTATTCGCGGGACTCTGGCCCGCCACCCCAATCGGCACATTTCTACCGCGCGTGTCTGTGCGCAGCTCGGCCGCGCACCGCTGTATCAGCTCAGCTCTGGTGTTGGCGTAACCGCGTTGCCATACCGCGTTGGCTCAGCCGCCGTGCCGTAACCGCGTTCCCCACCCCGCCCCTTCGGGGCACCCCTCCCCCTTCGGGGTTGGGGAGTTCGTACCTAGTTGCGATAAGAGCGAACGCCAGAAGTGAAAACTCCCCGCCCCGGAGGAGAGGGGTGGCCGGAACGGCCGGGGTGGGGGGACACCCCAATCGGTCCCGCACCGCCATGCGAATCCAACCACATCCTTCACATCCCCACATCAAAACACATCTGCCCCTCATCCCCAACCTATCCCGGGGTTTCAGGCAGGTTATACCCTACTTAAGCCCTACCTGACATAGGGCAAAAGTTTTCGCCCTAGCCGCACGTGTGGCTAGTGAATCGTCTCGTCGGGCAGCTCGGCGACGATCTCTGCCGCCATATCCTCGCGGCCTTTCCACGGTAGGAAAAGGACGGCGAACGCCACCGTCGCCGCGCCCGCCGCGAGCCAGAACACGAGGCTAACCTGCGTGGCATCGGTGCCCGCGAGCCACCCCGCTACCAGCGCCCCCAACCCGATACCGATCTCCAGCGCGAGGTACGCGGTGGCCATCGCCCGGCCCCGGCGCTCATCGTACGCCCTGTCGATGGCCCACGCGAAAACCGTCGGCGAGTTCATCCCCGTCGCCACCCCGAAAACGCCCGCCGCCACGAGCAGCGCCGTCGGCGTGTGGGCGAGGGCAATCAGCGCCATCGCGAGTACCAGCAGCGCCGACGATAGCTTCAGCACCCGCACCCGACCGTATTGGTCGCTGAAGCGGCCCGCCAGAAACCGGATGCCCAACGACGCTAGCGTGAACACCAGAAAGAAATCGCCCCGGTTTTTTAGGCCCAGATGGTCGCTCAAATCCGGAATCAGCGTCAGCATCACGCCGTAGGGCAGCACCGTGAGCAGCATCACCAGCGACGGCCCCACCACGGCAGGCTCCAGAATCTCGTTCGGCTTGATGCGCAGCAGACTGAGTCGAAACGGCTGCCGCAGCGCCACGGGCAGCGTCTCGCGCACGCGGCCCATCACGAGCACGCTCAGCAGCGCCGCACCCGACGAGGCGATGAACATCGCATCCAACCCAAAATCACGCGCCAGACGGGCACCCACCGCTGGCCCCGCCGCCATTCCCAGATTCCCCGCAATCCCGAGCAAGCCCATCGCCTCACCGCGCCGGTCGGCAGGGATGAGGTCGGCTAGGAACGCGGCCGTGCCCGTCGGCTTAAAGCCCGTGCTGAACCCGTGCAGCAGGCGCAGCAGCAGGAACGCCGCCACGCTGGTGGTGAACGGGTAAAGCAACGAGCAAACCACGCACACCAACGACCCCACGATCATCACCGGCACCCGCCCCACAGTATCGGTCAGCTTCCCCGAAAACGGCCGACTGATGCCCGCCGTCAGGGTAAACAGCGCGATAATCAGCCCCTTATACTCGGCGCCGCCCAGCCGCGTAATGAACCCCGGCAGCTCCGGAATCATCATATTGAACGACCCAAAGAACAGGAACGACGACAGGCAAACCAGCCAAAACTGCGGAGAATACGTGCGCACAACGAAACGGCGAAGGGGAAAGAGAGGGGAGCGAACAGGTAATGAGTAGGGGGGAAGGCAGCCAGTCAGCCGCCCCGCCCCGAAACGAACAAGCCGCCGACCCGCCTTTGCAGCAGGTCGGCGGCTTGCCGAAGCTGGCCCAGCGGGCGCTACTTCAGCATCTCGTAGTAGCGCTTCACGCGCTCATCCTGCTCCTGCTCGCGGATGGAATCGAGGCGCTCGCGGACGTCCGGGTCGGTGTCGGCGAGGCTGTGGAGCGCCTGATACGCGCCCAGCCGCACGAAGAACGTCTCGTTGGTGCGGGCCAATTGGTCGAGCCGCTCGATGCCGGGACGGCGGTTCTGGGTCGGCATATTCTGAAGGAACTGACCGAGCTGCTGCGTCAGCGAATACAGCGTCGCGCCGTTGCTCTCGTCGATTTGCCGCAGGTACCAATCCAGCCGCTCCTTCGTGGGGTGCGCGGCGTAATACTCGCCCAGCGCGCCCACCAGATCGGGGTTCTGGCTCTGGTCGAACCCCTTGAGCGAGGCTTCCAGATTATCGTCCTGCCGCAACGCCGTCAGGCCGCTAATCACGGCGCCGACCACTCGGTACGACGACGTCGTATCCGCCAAAAACCGCCGCAGCAGCGCCGCCGTCGCGGCCGTATCGCCGGGGAGCGTCGTGAGCGTGGTGATTGCCGTAGCGCGCACCTGCGTGTTCGGGTCCGACTCGGCAAGGCGCCGAATCTCGGTCCGCACGCGCGGCAGGTCGTCCTGCGCGTACTTCTCCAGCACATTCGCCGCCCCGGCGCGGATGCTCCAGAATGGGTCGCGGAGGGCGGCAATCACCACGGCGCGGTCGGCTGCGTCGGGCTCGGCCGTCGGGTTATCCTGCCCGAAAGCGCGTTGCGCGCAGTGCTTAATGGCCTCGTAGCGGTGCAGGAACTTGCCAGCGTGGTAGAACTGGTACCGCCATTGGTCATCGGAAAGCTGCTGATCGATGGTGCCGAGCACCTGCGCATCGGCATCGAAAATCACCAGATCGGGCGCCGCCGTTACGGGCAGCTTGAACGTCTCGGTGGCGTGCGCCACGGTCACGGGGTACTCCGCTTTCTGTCCATTCGTCCAGACGGCAATCTTCACCGGCAGACGGTAAATCGGCGAGAACATCGAGTCCTGCCGCTGCTCCACTTGCACCGTCAGGTTGCCGTTGGCCCACTCGTGTCGCACCGCCAGATCGGCGTGGCCCGGCCGCAGCACCCACTGGTCGAAAAACCAGTGCAGGTCTTCCCCGGTGACTTCTTCAAACGCAAGTCGCAGGTCGGCAATCTCCGCCGACTTGAACTTGTTGCGCTCCAGATATAGCTTGCAGGCTGCGAAAAACGCCTCGTCGCCGATGGTGTTGCGCAGCATGTGCAGCACCCGCCCGCCCTTGGCGTAGGAGTGCGAGTCGAACATCTCTTCCCGCTGATTATACCGGTACCGAATCAGCGGCACCTGCTTGCCTTCGGCTTCGCTGAGGTACTGGTTCAGCTCACGCTGCTGGATGTACCCGGCGCCGTCAGGCCCTTGCCGGTGCTCGACCCACAGCAGCTCCGAGTAGTTCGCGAACGACTCGTTGAGGGGTAGGTTCGACCACGATTCCGCCGTCACCAAATCGCCGAACCAGTGGTGAAACAGCTCGTGGAAGATGTAATCGTCCCATTCCTTGTCGGCCAGCTCGCGGCGCTCCATCTGCAAGCCCGTGCCGTGAATGGTGGCGGTGGTGTTCTCCATCGCGCCGCTCACGTAATCGCGCACGCAGATTTGGGCGTACTTATCCCACGCATAATCCACCCCCAACCGCTTCGAGATGAACTCGATCATCGCGGGCGTCCGCCCAAAAACCGCCTTCGCCGTGGACGCGTATTTCGGCTCGACGTAATAATCCACTGCCTTCCCGCGCCACGTATCGTGCACCACGGCGAACTCGCCGACTACCATCATCGCCAAATACGGCGCGTGCGGCTTGTCTTGCCGCCACGTATCGGTGCGGGTGCCGTCTTTGTTCTTCTTCGACGCCACCAGCAACCCGTTCGAAAGCGTCTTGTAACGCCCCTCGACGGTCATCCGAATCTCCTGCGTCATCTTCTGATTCGGCCGGTCGATAGTAGGAAACCACGCCGAGTTCGACTGCGTCTCGCCCTGCGTCCAGATTTGGCGCGGCTTCTTACCGTCTTTGCCGTCGGGGTTGATGAAGTACAGGCCTTTGTCGGAGCTAATCGCCTCCGAGCCGCCCGCCTTCCGCTCGTTTGGCCGGGCGGTGTACTTGATGCGCACCGTGTAGGTCTCGCCGCGCGTGTAAGCGCGGTCGAGGACGATGTTGAGGTTCGTGAGGCTGTCGTCGTAGGTGTATTTGAGGGGCCGAACGGCACCCTTCGCGGGTACCAGCATCACCTCATCGATCAGGAAGTGCTGCGCGTCGAGCCGCAACGTCTGCTGCGGGTAGAAATGCGGCCGGAGCGTGAGGGTGGCCGTGCCGTAGAGATACTGCTTCGCGTAATCGAAAGAGACATCGAGCTTCGTGTTGACCAAGTCCGACAGCTTGGCGGACGTTGGCTGATCGGGCGCCGGCTCGGGCACGTAATCCGGGATGGGCGTCACGGGCGTCGGGGGCGTGAACGCCGCTGAATCGGTCGTGACGAAGTCGCTCACGGTACCGGGCCGGTTCGAATCTTCCAATGACTCCGTCGTCATGGGCTGATTCTTCGACGATTTACACGCCGGTACAGCGCAGGCCGCCACCGTGGCAACGACGACGGGAAACAACCGCCACCGGCGGAAGGAGATGTGAGGGGCGTTCATGGACGGCAAGAGAGGGGCGTTTGCGGCCCCAAGTTGCAGACAAACCGCCGCACCGGCTACCTTTACCCGCCCAAACGACCGGCCGACTGCCGGTTTTTTTGCGGCCCAGCCCGTCCTTTCGCCCTTCCGGGGCGCTGATTTTGGGCCTGTTCCGCTCACGCTTCGCCCTTCGTTTCAATCGCCTCCTATGCTGCACGCGACTGTCGGGACCGACCCCGCTCGCCGAGTTGAGTTTCAGCCGCGCACCGGCACGGCGCTCCTCGACGATCAATTGCTCGACTGGGATATTCAGCCCACCGGTCCGCGCACGTTTCACATCCTCGCCGAAGGCCGCTCCCTCACCGCCGAGCTCGTCGAGCTTGACCGCACCGCCAAGACCGTGCGCCTCCTCGTCGACGGCAACGAGTACACCGTGCAGCTCAAAGACCGCTTCGACCTCCTCCTCGAACAAATGGGCATGGCGAACGTCGGAGTCCGCCAAGTGAGCGAGCTGAAGGCGCCGATGCCGGGCCTCGTGGTCGGGGTGCGCGTAGAAGTGGGGCAGCAGGTGCTGAAAGGCGAGCCGCTGCTCGTACTCGAAGCGATGAAGATGGAAAACATCCTCAAAGCCCCCGCCGACGTTACCATCAAAGCAATCCGCGTCGGTCTGCGCGACAACGTCCAGAAGGGACAGGTTCTGATTAGTTTTTAGTTTTTGGTTATTGGTTTTTAGGTCGACGGATATTCCGCTTCCTGCAACTGAAACCTGTTTGCCTTTCCCCCACTTCCGTGAAATATTCCCGCCTTCTTCTCAAGCTCAGTGGCGAATCGCTGATGGGCCGCCAGCAATTCGGTATCGACGCCGACCGTCTGCACGAGTACGCCGCTCAGATCAAAGAGGTCGTGGCACTTGGGGTGCAGGTCGCGGTGGTGATCGGCGGTGGTAATATTTACCGGGGCGCGCAAGCCGAAGCGTTTGGCCTCGACCGTGCGCAGGGCGATTATATGGGGATGCTCGCCACGATGATTAATTCGATGGCCCTTCAGAGCGCCCTCGAAAAGCAGGAAGTGCAAACGCGCCTGCAATCGGCCATTGCGATGCCCCAAATCAGCGAAGCCTACGTGCGGCGCCGGGCGATGCGGCATCTGGAGAAGGGCCGCGTCGTCATCTTCGGCGCCGGGACCGGCTCGCCGTACTTCACCACCGATTCGGCCGCCTCGCTGCGCGCGATTGAGATCGGCGCCGACGTCGTCCTGAAAGGCACCCGCGTCGATGGCATCTACACCGCTGACCCCGAGAAAGACCCCACCGCCACCCGTTACCCGCGCATCACGTTCGACGAAGTCATCGAGAAGAACCTCAACGTGATGGATATGACGGCGTTTACCCTCTGCCGCGAGAACAACCTGCCGATTATCGTTTTCGATGTGAACCGTGCTGGTAATCTTCGGCGTCTGGTAGAAGGCGAAGAAGTCGGGACGCTGGTCACGCTTTAATTTCCCCCACTCGCTCCGCAAAAAACAGCCAATCACTCAGTAAAGAAATCGTGGAAGAAGAAATTGACCTCTACCTCACAGATGCTGAGGAAACGATGGGTAAAGCCTTGGCACACACGGCTTCGGAATTAGGTAAGATTCGCGCCGGCAAAGCCTCGCCGTCGATGGTCGACAGCCTGCGCGTCGATTATTACGGCTCGCCGACGGCCATCGCCAACATGGCAACCGTCAGCGTCCCCGATGCGCGCTCGCTCGTCATCAAGCCGTTCGAGAAGCAGATGGTCGGCGAGATTATGAAGGCGATTAAAAACTCCGACCTCGGGCTGAACCCCCTCTCGGAAGCCGACCAAGTCCGCCTCAATATCCCGCCCCTCACCGAGCAGCGCCGCCGCGACCTCGCCAAGCAGGCCAAGAACGAGACGGAGAACGGCAAAGTAGCCATCCGCAACATCCGCAAAGACACGAACGAAGCCCTGCGGAAACTCCTCAAAGAAGGCGCTTCCGAAGACGCCATCAAAGCCGCCGAGGCCGACGTTCAGAAGCTCACCGACACCCACATCGCCCGCCTCGACCAAGCGATGTCGAAGAAGGAAACCGAGATTATGACGATCTGAGGCCGTCGCTCCGGCCGTCGTCGGCAGGGGCGTTTCGCTTCGATTTTGAACTTCAACACCCCCGTCGGTGGCGTACAGCCAGCGGCGGGGGTGTTGGCTGTTAGAGTAAGGCTACAACGTGCGCCCTACCGCTCCACCACCACCGTTTGCGTCGACGGCACCGCATCGGCAGGCAGCACGCGGCTCAGGACGGTGGTATCGAAAAGCGCGTTACCGGCGTAGGTTTCGGAGCGCACCAAGCCCGTGCCCGGCGCAATCCACGACACAAGGCGCAGGTTATAGCAGCGCCGAGCACCCGCCACGAAGCTCTCGATGCGCAGATTCTGCGTCAGGCGCTGACACTCGAAGGTTCCGGCGGGCGTCGCGACCACTTCCGTCCCCGCCAACCACCGGCCGAACAGGCTCATTTGCACGCCGCGCGGGTTTTGGCCGCTGAACCCCGTCAGGGTTAGGCTCGCGTCGGGGAGCAAATCGCCGATGCGGGTGGCGGCGGTGGGCAGCGCCGCCAATGAATCGGCTTCAGTCTGAAGGCCATTGAGCTGAAGCGCGTGCAATAGATGCGGATTCACGAACGTCCGGATATCGAGCAACACCGGCCCGCCGCTGACGATGCGCGCCGGTAAATCGGCCCCAGTCATCAGCCGCCCTTCCGCATCAAATACCTGCTGATGCAGCACCGCCTTCGTCCCCCGCGCCGATGCTGTAAGCTGCGTAACGTGCAGCACCATTCGGCCGGTGGTTTGAAGGTGGGCATCGGTCGTGGTCAGCTCGTAACCCGTGCCCGTGAGCTGTGCGGGCGCCACGGTAGCCGCCTGCCCCAGCGCCGCTACCGGATTCAACCCCAACAGCGCCCCACAGAGCGCGAAGAGTAGCAGGCAGTTAAGAGTAGAATAACGCATAAGAGTAGGCGAGAAGGGTTAGCTTGAGGAGTAGGCATTAAAAAGCCAAGCGCCTAAAAAGCCGACTATTTCCTACGGAAAACCCCGCGCAAATGGATACCACGTTAGCCGGGCTATGTGCCCTTTATTCTTCTAATAACCCAAATTTTCTTACGAACGGCGATAGATTCCGGGCGAACGGAAACGCCCTTTCTCGAAGCAGCCACCACAGGTAATCCACCCGAATCTCACTTGAACCCAAACGGCACGTTTCGTCACAAACCACCACCCGGCGCTCAGCCGGTACCTTTGCCGTTGGAATGAATGTCCTTGTCCTGCCGCGCTATTCGGCGATGGCGGCCAGTAGCCGCTACCGCTTTCATTTGTACTACCCGTATCTGGAGCGCCACGGCTTCCAGCTCACCACCGAACCGCTCCTAGGCGATGCGTATATGCGGCAGCTCTACGGCCGCTCGCTCCCCGGTGAAACGTTCGGCAAAGCCGACACGGCGCGCGCTTACGCGCACCGCGTCGGGCAGATTCGGGGTGCCCGGAAGGCGGGTCACGAGCTGATTTGGCTCCAGATGGAAGCCCTGCCGTGGATTCCCGGCGGCGTGGAAACGGCGCTCCTGAAAAGCAGCGGCCTACCATACGTCGCGGATTACGACGATGCGTGGTTCCACCGCTACGATGCCCACCCGAACCCGGTAGTCCGCGCAGCGCTAGGTCAGAAGATTGATGCCGTGATGCGTCACGCCGCCCTAGTGGTGGCCGGTAACGAGTACATCGCCGACCGTGCGCGCAAAGCCGGCGCCCGCCGCATCGAGCTGGTCCCGACCGTCATCGACCTCGACGATTACCCCCTCACGCCCGCCCCCACTGGCCCCACCTTCACCATCGGCTGGATCGGCTCGCCGCACTCCGACCAATGGCTCCAGACCATCGCACCCGCGCTAGCGCGCTTCTGCGCCGAAGCCCCCGGCGCGCGCTTGGTGACGGTAGGCGCGGGGGAGCGAATCAGGGAGCAGCTACCGGGCGTTCCGCTCGAAATCAGGCCGTGGACGAAGGCCACGGAAGTGCCCGATATGCAGTCCTTCGACGTCGGCATTATGCCCCTGACCGATTCGCTCTGGGAGCGCGGCAAGTGCGGGTTCAAGCTGATTCAGAATCTGGCGTGCGCGCGGCCGGTCATCGCATCGCCGGTGGGCGTCAACTCAGAAATCGTGCGCCCCGGCGAAACGGGTTTCCTCGCCGAATCGAACGACGAGTGGGTCGCCGCGCTGCACCAGCTACGCAACGATGCCGCCGCCCGCGCCCGAATGGGCCAACAAGGCCGTCGCTTGATTGAAGAGAAGTACGCGCTGCAAGTCACCGCGCCCCGCACGGCGGAGCTTTTGAAGGGGGTGATTCTTGATAAGGGGCTATAGGAAGCAGAACCGTTCAGCAGGAGTTGCTTAAAAGAAGGTGGAGGGTAGCCGCCGCCTACCAGTCCATCACAGCCCCGCCAACCGTCTGTAGGCAGGACCGCCAAGAGGACGATTCTGCCGCGAATCACGTCTGGGAGCGTCTATTGCACGGGCGGGCAGGAATCATCAGAAGCGCAAAAGCAACTGTAAAGGTGCGGCAATGTGGGCCAGCGGCGCTTACCTGTCGCCCCGGTTTCGGTGTGTACCGTTAAGCAATTCACCACCGTTTGCGGCTTTTTGCAAAGATTTTGTATAGCTTTGTCAAGAATTATTCTGTTCCCTAGCGTCCTCTCGGATCTAAATGGTAGAGCCTCAGCAAAATCCCGCGTTGACCAGCGGCGGGAGTACTCCTTTTTCGTACGACCAGAAGGCGGCCCCAGCCGACGTCGCCGTCGCCAATGTCGCTCTGCTTGTTACGCGGCCCGTATTGGGCCCCAATGGCGAACCTATTGGGACGATCAGCATCGAAGATGAAGGAACCGGCGCGATTCTGATAGCGCGCTGGCTGATGCGCTGCCCGCACGAGGTCGTTATGGGGGCTTTCCTGTTCGGAATGGAGCTCTTTGAGCAGTATTCGTGCGTTGCCTTCATCAACTATGGGTTGGAAGCCGCCAGTGAATGGAACGAGCTGATCCCGTGGTTGGAATACGATATTCTTCCCCGCAGCCTGACGATAGGCATCCGGGCGGTCGCTATCGTGCATAGCACTGACCCGAGTGAAGGGCTGGCGCTGTATCAGGTTATGCATTACGTAAGCCAGCACGTGCCGATGCAAGCCTTCGGCGATTATGCCACCGCCCGCCGCTGGGTCAGTAATCAGCTGGCGGCGAAGTAAGGCAGACGGGGACGCCGCCAAACGGCGTCCTAAAACAAGCCGAACAAGTCGCGGTCGATTTGCTCGATGATGTGGCCCAAATCTTCCGGACGGCTCACGAAATCGAGGTTATTGACGTCAATCGTGAGCACCTTGCCGAGGTCGTAGCTGTTGATCCACGCTTCGTAGTGCTCGTTGAGGTTGCGCAGGTAATCGATGCGCATATTGTTCTCGTAGCTCCGGCCGCGCTTGTCGATCTGCCCGATCAGCTTCGGCAGGTCGGCTTTGAGGTAGAGGAGCAAATCGGGCGGCTCCACGGTCGAGATCATCGACTCGAAGAGATTCCGGTAATTCAGAAAATCGCGGTCGTCCAGCATCCCCGACTGGTGCAGGTTGCGGGCGAAGATGAACGCGTCTTCGTAAATCGTGCGGTCCTGCACGACGCTCCCGGCGAGTGTCTTCTGCCGAATCTGCTGCACCTGCCGGAACCGGCTGTTCAGGAAATAGACCTGTAGATGGAACGCCCAGCGGGGCATATCCTCGTAGAAATCGGCGAGATACGGGTTGTGGTCGACGTCTTCGAGGAAGACTTCCCAGCCGTAATGATGGGCGAGCTTATTGGCGAGCGTGGTCTTGCCGGCCCCGATGTTGCCGACGATGGCGATGTGCATGGTGCAGAGTAGTGCGAAGTGGCAGCCGCCAAGTTACGCGCCGCGTCGGAACAAGGCGCTCTATCGGGCGGGAAGGCAGCTTTTACCCGGGCCGCTGCCGTTACTTTGCGCCCCCGATCACCCGGCTCTCTCCTCCGTGCGCAAAATTGCCCTCACCGTCATCCGCCCCGCCACCGTTGCCGATATTCCGGTGTTGCAGCGTTTGGCCGAAGCCACGTGGTGGGCTACGTACCGCGGCATCATCCCCGACGAGCAGATTCGGTATATGCTCGACCTGATGTACTCCGCCCCGGCGCTCGAAGCGCAGATGCTGGTGCTCGGGCATCGCTTTTTATTGGCGCGGCACGGCGGGCGTTACGCCGGTTTCGCGTCGTTCAGCCTCCGCGACCCGCGCAGTAGCGTCTTTCGGCTCCACAAGCTCTACATCCGGCCCGAATGCCAGGGCACCGGCCTCGGTCAGAAGCTGATTCACGCCGTGGAAGCCGCCGCCCGGCAGAGCGGCGCCCGCGCCGTGGAGTTGAATGTGAACCGCGCCAACCCGGCGCTGCATTTTTACGAGCGGCAAGGCTACCGCGTGCAGCAGGTCGTGGATATTCCGTTGGGGCCTTTTTGGCTCAACGATTACGTCATGAGCCACGAGCTTTAAGGTGTACTAGCTTCCTGGCTTCACTGCTTTTGTCCTTTTCCCCTTTTACCTTTCCGTTATGGTAAAGTTGACCGTCAATAATAATGGCTCCCTCCGCGTGGAAGGCGAGTTTGAAATCGTGGATGCGCAAGGCCAGCCGTACGGGCTCGACGGCCGTACCGTCGTTTCCATTTGCCGGTGCGGTCTATCGAAGAACAAGCCGTTCTGCGATGGCTCACACAAAGGGCATTTCGAGCACAATGCCGTCGCTTTTGAATTGCCGCCGCGTAAAGTGTAGCGGTTTTTCCTTCGAGACTTTTTACGTTAAAAGCGCCTTCCCAAACAGCATTGACTGTTCGGGAAGGCGCTTTTATTTTGAAATAAAATATGCTTAACGGTTATTGGTTATTTATCCTTCGAAATAAGCGATGCACTTCAGCTCGATGGCAATCGGCGTTGGCAGTGCGGTTACGCCGATGGTGGTGCGGCACGGCGGGTCGACTTTGAAATAATCAGCCCACAGGACGTTGAACGTCTCGAAGTCGGCCTCCATATCCGTCAGGAAAACCGTTACGTCGACGAGCTGCTCAATGGTCGCCCCGGCGTCTACCAGCACGGCCGTGACGTTCTGAAAGCACGAGATGCACTGCGCAGCGAAGTCGGTGGTGGTAGCCACGCCATCGGCGCCGATGGTAACGCCGGGAATCTCTTTTGACCCCTGCTGCCGTGGCCCAATGCCACTCAGGAAGAGTAAAGAGCCTGCACGGCGCGAGTAGGGGTACAGCCCGACGGGGTCGGGGGCACTTTGGGAAGTGAAGCGAGAGTTGGGGTTGGAAGTACTCATACGGGCAAATATCGGCATCGTCGGCACTCCGCGCTACGAGGCAATGAGATGTAGTTTTACAGCCTCATCGTCCTAATCACTTTCTACTTCGTGTCAGCCGCTTCCGTACCCGTTTCCTCTACCCCAAAACCGCCCGTTACCCTGATGGGGGCGGGCCTCGTTGGCTCACTTTTAGCGCTTTATCTGGCGCGGCGGGGCTATTCAATTGATGTGTATGAGCGGCGCCCCGACATCCGACGGGCGGGCGCGGCGGGTGGGCGCTCCATCAACCTTGCGCTCAGCGACCGTGGTTGGCGGGCGCTCGAAGGTGTCGGCATCGGCGAGCAGATTCGGCAGGTGGCGATTCCGATGTACCGCCGCGTAATGCACGCCCCGGACGGCACGCTTTCTCACCAATCGTATGGCCTGACGGGCGAAGAAGCGATTTGGTCGGTCAGCCGCGGCGGGCTGAACCAAACCCTGCTCGACCTCTGCGAAGCCACGCCTGGTATCAAGCTGACTTTCGAGCAGATCTGCGACCACGTCGACCTGCCGACCACCACGCTCGCCCTGCGCGATCTGCCGAGCGGCCGTCAGTATGAGGTGAAGGCGGAGCGCCTGATCGGGACCGATGGCGCCTACTCGGCCGTCCGGACGGCGATGACCCGCACCGACCGTTTCGACTATTCGCAGAGCTACCTCGATTACGGGTACAAGGAGCTGACCATTGCCGCCGCCCCCGACGGCTCTTGGATTCTGGAGAAAAACGCCCTTCACATCTGGCCGCGCGGCCAGTATATGATGATTGCGCTGCCGAATATGGACGGCTCCTTCACCTGCACGCTGTTCTTCCCGTACGAAGGCGCCGACTCTTTCGCGACGCTCACCACCCCTGACGCCGTGCGCGAATTCTTCGACCGCGTGTTCGGGGATGCCGTTCCGATAATGCCCGATCTGGTGGAAGATTTCTTCGGAAACCCGACCGGCTCGCTCGTCACCGTCCGCTGCTTCCCGTGGACCTACGGCGACCACACGCTCCTCATCGGCGACGCCGCGCACGCCATTGTGCCGTTCTACGGACAGGGGATGAACGCCGGTTTTGAGGATTGCCGCGTCTTCAACGAGCTGCTCGACACGCACGGCGACGACCAGTGGGCCGACGTCATCCAGTGGTTCGCGCAGCAGCGCAAGCCCGACGCCGACGCTATCGCACAGCTCGCCCTCGACAACTTCGTCGAGATGCGCGACCGCGTGGCCGACCCGCGCTTCCTGCTTCAGAAGAAAATCGAAGCCCGTCTCACCCACGATCACCCGACGTGGTGGCTGCCGCTGTACACGCAGGTCACGTTCTCGCCGGACGTGCCGTACCACGAGGCGCTCGCCAACGGGCGGCGGCAGGAGGCCATTATGGCGCGGGTAATGCCCCTGATTGAGCAACCCGAGGATTACGACCGCCCCGACGTGCAGGAAGCGATTCGACGCGAAGTCGGGCAGTAGCGGCTGATTACGACTTACGGCGGGCGCCCATCAAGGCGCCCGTCAGGCGGTCAGCAGGTGAAAATAGAGCGGTACGCCCACCGCGATGTTGAACGGAAACGTGACTGCAAGCGCCATCGGCAGGTAAATGCCGGGGTCGGCTTGGGGCACGGCCAAGCGCAGCGCCGCCGGTACGGCGATGTACGACGCCGACGCGGCCAATACCGTCAGGAGGAGGCCGTCGCCGGGGGCGAGGTGCAGCAGCCGGGCCAGCATTAGCGCTAGGCCAGCGCCCACGAGCGGTAACACGATGCCGAGCACGATCAGCACCCACCCGGCTCGCCGGAAGGCGCCGAACCGGCGTGCGGCCACCATTCCCATCTCCAGCAGGAAAACCGCCAGAAAGCCTTTGAAGATGTCGGAGGTGAAGGGTTTGATGCCTTCGGCGGCTTTGGAATCAGCCAAAAAGCCGATTACCAACGAGCCGACAATCATCAGCACCGACCCGTTCGTGAACGCTTCGTGCGCTACCGAGCCGAGGCTGTTGGCCGGTTGTCGACCCTCGGCGACCATCTCCGCCGAAACCGGCGCGAACCGCCGAATCAGGAGCAGCCCGACAATGATGGCGGGGGCTTCCATGAGCGCCATCGCCGCGACCATATGGCCGCCGTACGCCACTTGACGGTCGTCCAAAAACGCCGACGCCGTGATGAACGTTACGGCACTCACCGACCCATAAGCCGCCGCGAGCGCCCCGGCGTTGTAGGGATCAAGGAAGCGCCGTAAGACGAAGAACGTGTAAACCGGCACGGTCAGGGCTAAGGCCAGCGCCGCGCTCAGCGCTGCCAGCACGGCGGGCGGAAAACCGGAATGCGCCAGCTCCTGCCCGCCCTTAAACCCGATGCTGAAGAGCAGGTAAAGGGAGATGAATTTGATAGTCGGAGCGGGCAGCTCCAAATCCGACTTGACCACCGTCGCCAACACGCCCAGTAGAAAATACAGGAGCGTTGGGTTGGTGAGGTTAGTAACTAGCGCGTGGAAATCCACAAGTGAAGCGGGTGGTCTTGGGGGAGGAAACCGATGAGATGCGGGAGCCAGATTGGCGCCGCGAAATTATGGCTGACCCTAACCTTCGGCCCAGCTCGTTGGGCACTGCGCGGCTGATTTGGCTGTTCCTTACGCCACTGCAGGCGGCAGCACCACGTTATCAATCAGCCGGACTGCACCCAGATGCGCCGCTACCACGATAGCCGTTTCCGTTGGCGGCAGGCCGGTGGTGGGCTCCAGCGCTTGCAGCGTGTGGGCATCGACGATGGAGAAATATTCGGGCTGAAAACCCGCTTCCTGTGCCAGCAGCTGGCGACCGGTGGCTTCCGCGTGTGCTACCGTGGCGCCTTGCAGCAGGGCGGCGCGGGCGGCTTGGAGCGCCTGATAGAGCAGGGGCGCTGCGGCGCGCTCCTGCGGGGTGAGGCGCCGGTTGCGCGACGACATCGCCAACCCGTCGGCCTCGCGGACGGTTGGGGCAACCACGAGGTCTAAATCGAAGTCAAGGTCGCGCACGAGCTGCCGGATGACCGCCACTTGCTGCAAATCCTTTTGCCCGAACCACGCGGCGTGCGGCGCCACTGCATGAAAGAGCTTCGTTACCACCAGCCCGACCCCCGCAAAGTGCCCCGGCCGATGTGCGCCTTCCAGCACTTCTTCCACCGGGCCGAACCCGATGCTCGTGCGCGGCGTCGTGGGGTACATCTCGGTTTCCGAGGGCAGAAAAAGCGCGTGGCAACCGGCGTCGGCGAGCATTCGGGCATCCTCGTCGGGGACGCGCGGATACGCCGCCAAATCAGCCAAGTTGTTGAACTGACGCGGATTGACGAATACGCTCGCCACCACTACATCGCAGGAAGCGACTGCCTGCCGCACCAATTCCAGATGACCGGTGTGGAGGGCGCCCATCGTGGGAACAAACCCTACGCGCTGGCCCGCTTGCCGCGCCGCGCTGGTAAAAGCGCGCACGTCGGCTCGCTGGGTGAAGGTGTGCATCAGGGGAAAACCGGGAGGGTCAGAGACTTCCGACGGGCAAAGAAATTGAAAATCGCCGAAAAATGCCGTACTTTTGTGGCCGCAAACGTCGTAGTCTGGCTACTTTTTGCCTTACCCGAACGTTGCAAGGTCTCACTTCCTGCGTTGTCCGCTATGTCGAATCCCTCGTCGAATTTGAAAATCCTCTACGCCGGTACCGAGATCAATCCTTTCCTGCAAACGTCCAAAGTTGCCGACCTGCTGCGCGCGCTGCCGCAAGCTATGCAGGAGCGGGGAATGGAAATCCGCATCTTCGTACCGCGCTTCGGTATCATCAACGAGCGTAAGAACCGGCTTCATGAAGTCGTGCGGTTGTCGGGGATCAATATCGCCGTTGGCGACGACGAGAAGCCGTTGGTCATCAAAGTAGCGTCGATTCCTACGGCGCGGATGCAAGTATACTTCATCGACAACGATGACTACTTCCACCGCAAGACCGGACTGGTCGATAAGAACAACCAATTCTACCCCGACAACGACGAGCGCGCGATCTTTTTCTCGAAAGGCGTCCTCGAAACCGTCAAGAAGCTTGGGTGGGCGCCGGATATCGTCCACTGCACCGACTGGATGACCGGGTTGATTCCGCTGTACCTGAAAACGACGTACAAGAAAGACCCGATTTTCAAGGACGCGAAGTCGGTCTTCACGGTCTACAACTCCGAGTTTTCGGATTTCAAATTCGCCGACGATATCGTCGAGAAAGCGCGGATGCTCGACATCGAAGACCCGATGCTCGACTCATTGCGCTCCGCTGATTGCCGTGGCTTCATCCGTTGCGGGATGCAGTATGCCGATTCGGTCATCAAGCACCCCGAAACCTATGGCGACGATATGAACGCCATGTTCCACGAGTTTGTACAGCACAAGCAGCTCTCCGAGATCGGCTCTGAGCCGGCGGATGAGGTGTCTAACGCTTACCACAGCATCTATAATGCCCTTGCCCACTAAGTGGCGGAAAGCTGCCAGCGCGAAGCTCGTAAGCGCCGCGCTGGCAGTTTTGACTTTCGCCTGCGACCCACCCGGTGAGGTGGGACTGGATGTGCTGCCCGATGAAGTCCCGGTTGGGGCGATCTATCAGGAGCTGACCGTCAATGCCTCGACCGTTCTGCGCGATGATTCGGTCTCGTCGGCGAACAAGAACAACTTCCTCGCGGGGCGGCTGCGCGACGTATCCGTCGGCACCACCACCGCCGAGGCGTTTCTCCAGCTCTCGCCGCTCACCAGCAACCTGAGCACCCGGCCGGGCGTCGGGCGCAGAGCCGATTCGTTGGTTCTGTACGTCGCGTACGGCCAGTTCTACGGCTCCGCCGATGACCGGCAGGTGCTCGAAGTCCGCGAGCTGGATCAAGCCTTCGCCGATGACGTAGCGTATTACGCCTCGTCCTCGCTGACCACGAAAATGGACGTGCTCGGCACCGCCACTTTCAAGAATCGGTACACCACGACGGCTTCCACCGCGCGTGTCCCGAAGTACCCGTGGATCGTGGGCGATACGAATACCGTCAAGGCGGAAGCTGTGCGGGCGTTGGCACCAATGCGGTTCAATCTGACGGCCGGTGGCTCGCTGAAAGACTCGCTGCTCAGCAAGCTCGGGACGCCAGTGATGGCGTCGCCAGCGGCGTTGCAGGCCGTGGTGAAGGGCATTGCCATTCGGCCGACGACTACGGCAGGCGCTATCGTCAATTTTAACCCGTTGGCGCTGGCTACGCGGATGGTGCTGTATTACCACTTGGCCGGGGATACTGTTGGGTCGGCGTCGCGGACGTTCTCGTTCAGCCTCGGTAATCCGGAAACGGAGCGGTATTTTACCCGCATCAGCACCAATTTCGCGGACGGAAAGTATTTACCCGCCTTCGCCACGCCAACCTCTCCGGATACGGTGGCGGCCTCGGCCGATACCGATTTTGCGACCGTCATGCAAGGTGGCTTGGAGCTGGGTACGCGGCTGTGGATCAACGGCTTGAAAGAGCTGAAGCAGAAGCAGGCGCAGATTGCCATCAACCGCGCTGAGCTGGTTATTCCCGTCAAGGCGTATGCGGCGGGGGTTTACCCGGTGCTGGCGCAGGGCTACCTGTATGAGCTGAACAAGCAAGGCCGGGTGCTCTCGACGAATGCCAGCCCGCGGGTGGTTCAGGCGTCGGGTTACAGCCCGAACGGCACCAACACGCCCGCCATCGTGGCTTACGATGCTACCGAGCGCGCCTACAAAGTCAACCTCACCACCTACCTCGACAGCTACCTTACCGGTAAGCTGATCGATCAGCAGACGGCCGCGCTGATGCTCGTGCCGACTTTGACGGCTACGCAGTCGTTGGGGCTGAACCGGGCTTTGTTGGATGCTGCACCAGGCAGCATCAAGTTAAAAGTGTACTATTCAGAGCTTAATCAGTAATTCATTACTGACCATTAGCTTTGTGCCCCCCGTTTTGTAGCCGCTACCGGCGGCTAACCCTTCACGGCGGGTTTTCTCAATCGCGAACACTCTACCCCATTCCCCCCGATTATGTGTGGCATCGTAGCCTACATCGGCGAGCGCGAAGCGCGTCCGGTAATCATTAAAGGCCTTCGTCGTCTCGAATATCGAGGCTATGACTCCGCCGGTATCGCCCTCTTGAACGGCGATCTGACCGTTTACAAGAAAAAAGGCAAGGTTCAGGATCTCGAAGACTACATCGGCGACCGGAACACCCACGCCCACGTCGGGATGGGCCACACGCGCTGGGCCACCCACGGGGAGCCGAACGACGTGAACGCGCACCCGCATTACTCCACTTCCGGGCGGATTGCCATCATTCACAACGGCATCATCGAGAACTACGCGGCGCTGAAAAAGCACTTGGCGGCGCGCGGTCATACGTTCGAATCGGATACGGATACCGAGGTTTTCGTCAATCTGATCGAAGACATCTTGCAGGATAACGACGGCATCACGCTGGCCGAAGCGGTGCGTTTGGCGCTCCACGAAGTGGTGGGCGCGTATGCCATCGTGGTGCTGAGCGTCGATGATCCGAACCAGCTGATTGCGGCCCGCAAAGGCTCGCCGCTGGTGATTGGCGTGGGCGAAGGCGAGTTTTTCTTCGCTTCCGACGCGACGCCAATCGTGGAGTACACGTCCGACGTGATTTACCTCAACGATTACGAGCTGGCGGTCGTGAAAGACGGCAAGCTCGATATCCGGAGCCGCGAGGATGTGCCGCAAAATCCGTACATCCAACGTCTGGAATTGGCGCTCGATGCTATCGAGAAAGGTGGCTATGAGCACTTTATGCTCAAGGAGATTTTCGAGCAGCCGCGCTCTATCCACGATTGCCTGCGCGGGCGCCTGATTGCTGAGAGCGATCACCTCAACTTGGGCGGTATCCGGCAGTTCGAGCAGAAGTTCGTGAATGCGCAGCGGATCATCATCGTGGCGTGCGGCACGAGCTGGCACGCCGGGCTGGTGGCGGAATATCTGTTTGAAGATTTCGCGCGGATTCCGGTGGAAGTCGAGTACGCATCGGAGTTCCGGTACCGCAACCCGGTCATTTCGGAGCGCGATATCGTGATTGCGATCTCCCAATCGGGCGAAACGGCAGATACGCTGGCGGCTATCGAGATGGCCCGCAGCAAAGGCGCGACCATCTTCGGCGTCTGCAACGTCGTCGGCTCGTCGATTGCGCGGTCTACGGATGCTGGGTCTTACACGCACGCCGGCCCGGAAATCGGGGTGGCTTCCACGAAAGCCTTCACGGCGCAAGTGACCGTGCTGACGCTGATGGCGATGATTATCGGTCACCGCCGCGGGACGCTCTCCAACACCCGTCTGCGCGAGCTGATGGTGGAGCTGGAGAACATCCCCGCCAAAGTGCAGAAGGCGCTGGAGCTGGACACGGAGATCAAGCAGATTGCCGAAATCTTCAAGGACGCGACCAACTTCCTGTACCTCGGCCGCGGCTACAACTTCCCCGTAGCCCTCGAAGGCGCGCTGAAGCTGAAGGAAATCAGCTACATCCACGCCGAAGGCTACCCGGCCGCCGAGATGAAGCACGGCCCAATCGCCCTCATCGACGAGAACATGCCGGTGGTGGTGATCGCCCCGCGCGACTCTTCGTACGAGAAAGTGGTGTCGAACATCCAAGAAGTGAAGGCCCGCAAAGGCCGCATCATCGCAATCGTGAGCGAAGGCGACAAGGTGATTCCGGAAATGGCGGAGTTCGTGATTGAAGTGCCGCACACGTCGGAAGCGCTGATGCCGCTCGTGACGGTGGTGCCGCTTCAGCTCCTCTCGTACCACATTGCCGTCCTGCGCGGCTGCAACGTGGACCAGCCCCGCAACCTCGCCAAATCGGTGACGGTGGAGTAAGGCCGGAGCGGTTCTTTTCAGAGCTTCTCAGAATTGAAAACGCCCCACGCTGCTGATGTAGCGTGGGGCGTTTCTCGTGTTAGCCTGACAGTAGAGGGATGCTTAACAAAGTGCGCGTTGGGCACTCAGCGGATCACTTCCACCCAGCCGCGCCAGCTTCGGCCGTCGGGTAGGCGCAGCAGGTAGTAATAAAGGCCGGCCGCTAAGCCCTCAGCCTGCCACTGACCCGATTGATAGACGGGCGCCTCGTACACCCGCTCGCCCCACCGCGAGTACACCGTCAGGGCGGCGCCGGGGTAATAGTCGAGGTAATCGACGACGAAGGCGTCGTTGCGACCGTCGGCATTCGGGGTGATGACGTTATAAGCGCGCAGACCGGGCCGGGCCTCCAGCGCCACCGTGTTCGATTCGCTTCGCCGCCCATCGGCGGCACTCGCCCGGATGCGGTAACGCGTGGACGGTCCCGGCGTTGGGGGCACCACCAGCGCCGTATCGGCCCCTGACCAGCGGGGCGCAAACCCCGCCGCACCGTCCGGCTGCGCCAGTACCGTATACGTCACGGCCGAGCCCCAGCCGCGATATGCCGACCACGCCAACCGCCCGCCGCCGAGCGAGTCGGTGGGTTCGGCGCGTAGGGTCACGGGCCGGTGAACAATTGAAAAAAGCGTGTCGCAGGCAGCGGCACCACGCACTCGATACGCCGCGCCGGGCACCGCTGCCACCGGCTGCTCAGTTTCTGCGCCAGTAGGGGGGAGCGTCAGCGATTGGCCCGCCCCGAAGGGCTGCCCCGGCTGCTGAGATTCGAGGGTGAGGGGCGCGGCACCCGGAAAGTCAGCCGGACGGGCTACCCGCAGTGCCACGCGCAAGCGGCGCTCGTCGGTGGTATCGACGCTCAGCGCCAGCAGCTCCGGGGGCGTAGGACGGCCCGGCACCAGTACGCGCACCGAATCGGTGACGGGGCACAGGCCGCCCGCCGCCGTCAGGGTGCGGCGGAAGACGTAGACGGTATCGTTGTGGGGCGGGGCAGGGACCAGAAAAGTGGGTTGGGCGGTGGTGGCGCCCGTCAGCAGAGTAGCCGGTTCCCACTGGTAGGCGGCGCCGGGCAGCGGCGGCGTGCCGAGGCGGAGGCGGTCGGCGGGGCAACCGGTAAGGGTAGGTACGGGCGTAAGTACTGGCAGCGCCCGCACCCCAATCCGCACGGTATCGGGCGGCAGCGCGGTGCAGTAAGCCCGCACGATGTAAGTGAAGACCGTATCGCGCGCCACGAACGGCGCGGTAAACACGGGCCGGGCGGCACGCGCCGCGCTCAGGTAGCGCGTCGGCCCCCAGAGATAGGCGGCGGTGGGGTCAGGGGCGGGGCCGCCGAGCTGCACGGTAGCGCCGGCGCAGACCGTGGTATCGGGACCGGCTTCCACCACGCGTGCGCCCGGCGTGACCACCACCCGCAACCGCGCTGTGTCGGGCGGACCGCAGGCGCGTTGCGCAATCACGGTATAGGTGGTGCTAACCGTCGGCGACGCCCACGGGTTACGAGTGGTATCAGAAGAAAGACCGGTGCTCGGAAACCACCGCACCGTGGTAGCGCCGCCGCCGTAAGCCACGAGCTGCGACGAGTCCCCGCCGCAAATCACTGGTGGGTCAGCGGCGGCCTGCACGTGGTCGGCATTACGGAAAATGGTTTGGTCTTGAGTAGGCAGGTACCAACCCGATTCGCGCCCACCTAAATACACGGAGTTGTAGCGCACATCGCAAGCCGAACCCAGAGCATTTGGGCATTCGATAGAGCCCAGATGCCGAATGGGAGGAAATATAAAATTGAACGAATCGGGTTGCGGGAGCGCAACAAAATACAGCTTGCCGTCCAGCCCAATTTGCATATCGGTAATTTTGGTGAACGCTGAATCTGTGTTGATAAGCTGCTTGGAGGCGGCAATCTGAGCGGGAGTGCCTGCGTTGAAATCAAGCTGATAAATGACGCTAATTCGTCTAACAACAGATGGAGAAGGATCAATATCAATTCCATTTGATATGTACAGCTTTGAGTTATCTGGAGAAAAACTCATTCCTCCTGCCGATGTATGACCAGCAGGGAAAAAGTTACTCATGTATAAGTACGGAGCCAAAGCTCCGGTATTCCTATTTAGCCGAAGCACCTCGACTGTTACAGAATTTGTAACAACAATGAATTCGCTATTCAGGGACGATGTGATTTTTATATCACTACCTATTGAATAATTTGGTCCTCCCGGTGAAAAAACCGGAGGGTAAATTTGGCCATTCCCAAGCCGACATGCAGTCAGGCCGCTCGTAAAAACTGGTTTGTTTATAATCCAGTAATCCTGCCCGTTGGCGTGCAGCGCGGTAGCTTGCGCCATATCAACAGACTGTGGAATGGCCAGATTTTCAGGCGAAAACGCGGTCATTCGGCCGGAGGGTCAATCAATGCGCGCTCGCTGCAATGCGCCACCATTTAGACCTACAATTGTGCTGCTGTCACCAGGTTCCAGTAACAAAAAGCGGCAGGCAACTGGATTAAGGCCGTTGTTATTATTTGATAATGGAAAAAAGTTCCTATTATAAATGGCTGTATAACCTGCATCGCCAGTTCCAATCGCACCGACGAGGCCCGCTGAGTTGCAAATGGTAGCGGAAGCGCTAGGCCCTAACCCGCTATTCCTTATTCGTGCATCTAGCTTGGCTACTGGGCGTCCGCTGGTAAAATCAAGGTGACAATTATCGCCAAAGTACCAGTGAGCACCCTGAAGCTGTTGAGCTTGACTATGCGCTATACTCAGCAGTAGTAAAAAAACAAGAACAGTAGTGCGTTGCATTTTCAGAGAAGCAATTAACAGTTACGACCGATGAGTTGAGAATAGCCTAAATTAGTAAAGCCCACGCCAAAAACTGACGTGGGCCGTACCAATTCAACCTGAATTTTAGTGCTGAACGACGATGCGCTCACGCTGCACCGCCTTACCCGTGCCGATTTCCAGCCAATACAGACCGTCGGGCAGGTGTGCGACCGAGGTTTCTGTCGAGCCATTCGTCAGACGAAGGCGGGTCCGCTGCCCGGTAAGGGCGCTGATCAGCGTGGCCTCCTCAGCGCTGGTTCCGCCGGCAATGAACAGGCGGTCGGTGGCGGGGTTGGGGTAGGCCGACGTCGAGGTGGTTGGCGTGTTGCTAGGGCCGGGGCGGCCGCAGGTGGTGCAGCCGGGCATATGGCCATCAAACAGCCACTGCGGGGTTTGTGCCGTAGTCTCAGGCGGGCTACTCAACACGACGGTGGCGGTCAACAGACTAACCACAGAAATCCGAAAAAGAGTAGCTAGCTTCCGGAGCCGGTAGTAGAAGTGGCAGGAGGGGATAGATTTGGTCGAACATAACCAAGAAAGTGACTTAGAATAACGTTATTCTGCCACAAGGATAACTTGGCTATTCAGTTAAAACTAATGATTGCAGCTCATTTTTGGGTATTTGTCTGATAATGTCTGATATCTGAGCGACTTACTCGTGGTGCGGCGGCTGAGATTGCATTTCAAGCGGTTGGCCAGTAGGTGTTTGTCTTTGACCTCGCAGGCTTAGAGAAGCAAACTCCTCAACTTCTTCAGGCATGGCTAGGCGGCTTTCATTCCCGGCTCGCATCAAGCGCGGCCCTGACGGAGCCGTAGCGCGCCAGCAAGGCGCGAGCGTGCGGCTCATCGAGGTGCAACTCGTCCATGAGCATGCGGGCGCCGCGCTCGACGAGCTTGTGGTTTGAGAGCTGCATATCGACCATTCGATTCCCCTTGACGTGGCCGAGCTGAATCATCGTGGAAGTGGTGAGCATATTGAGCACGAGCTTCTGCGCCGTGCCCGCTTTGAGGCGCGTGGAGCCGGTGACGAACTCCGGCCCGGTCACTACTTCCACCGGAAAATCAGCCACCTGCGCGACCGCCGAACTCGCGTTGCACACGATGCAGCCGGTGGCGATACCGCGTTCCCGCGCCGCCCGTAACCCGCCGATGACGTACGGCGTGCGCCCGGAAGCCGCAATCCCGACCACGATATCGGCCGGGTTGCAGTTGAACGCGGCGAGGTCGCGCCAAGCTTGGCCTTCATCGTCTTCGGCGAACTCGACGGCTTGGCGGATGGCGCTGTCGCCGCCCGCAATCAGGCCTACCACCACGCCCTGCGGCACCCCAAACGTAGGCGGGCACTCCGACGCATCGACGATTCCGAGGCGTCCGCTCGTCCCGGCGCCGATGTAAAACAGGCGTCCGCCCGCCCGTAAGCGCGTTACGGTGGCGTGCACGAGCAGTTCGAGGGCGGGCAAGACGCGGCCCACGGCTTGCGGCACGGTCAGGTCTTCGCGGTTCATCGCGGCCAGCAGCTCGCCGACGGGTAGCTGTTCGAGATTATCGTAGTGGGAGGCAGTTTCGGTGGTCATAAAGAAGGATAAGGGAGGTGGGAACGTCAAACCAACCGACCTACTACGGCGAATTTGTCGAAAACGTACGCGTCGTGCGGGGCTTGGGCCAGCTCGGCGGTGAGGTCTTGCCCGGCCCAGTGCTCGTAATGGTTGCCGCCGCGCCAGAGCCGCGATTTCCGAACGTCGTAAATCAGCCCCTGATACGCGCACCAGATTTCGTCGCGGTCCTGCCCGTTGCGGAGCGCCAGCTGAGATTTTGTGTAAACCGGAAGCTCATCCATCACGAAAAAAAGAAAGGCAGACGGGAAACGGGAAGAACAGCGTTCGGCTAAAAATCAGCTTCGGGCGAGGGCTTGCACCCAGCAGTTGGGTATTTCGCCGTGCAGCGCGGCCTGAAAATCGGCTTCCGCGCACGGCAGCAGGTGCGCGGCGGCAGCAGGCGGCTCCACGAGCAGCCACCATTGCTCGGTCTGGTGGTGCTGGTAGAAAACGAGCGTTTCGGTAGAATCGGCGAGCGGAATATCGTGCCGGATATAATCGGCGGAATCTTCGCGCGGAGCGTGCCGTGGGCGGTGATAATACCCTTCGATGAGGTGCCAAATGGCCGTCGCGATAGTCATCGCGCCGAGGCTCAGAGGGTCTTGCGCGGGCTGATAACCGTAAAAACCCACCGACGAAAGCTGACGGCTCAGCCCCGCGTACCACGCTAGCTGGCTGAGCTGCTCGGCGCTGAGGCCGAACGGCGAGGCCGCGCCGGGCGCTTGCGGAATGGCCGCGTGGGCACACGCGCCGATGTCGATGCTGAGCCAGTCGGCGCCGCGCAACAGCGGCTCGGCGGTGCGGAGGTTGCCGTGGAGCGTGCCGAGGCGCACGACGTCGAAATACATTTTTTCGAGCGCTGCGGCTTCCGCCGACGTCACGTGGTAGCGCTGACTGGCCAGATGGCTGAGCGTGAGCAGGTGGTTCGGCTCGCGCAGCAGCAGCTCGCGGAGCCACGTAACAGCGGCGGGGCCGGTATCGGCGACATCAAACCCGCGGTCGATGACGGCGGCGCGGACGGGCGGCGCGGCGGCGTAGTGGGGCGTTGCGCCGTCGGGGCCGTACTCGTAGCCGCCGTGTTGGCCCACCGTGAGCGCGTGCGAGCCACCGAGAATAATCGGCAGCACGTTATGGCGGCGCAGCACGGCCACCACTTCGGCGAGGCGCTCGGCGGTGTCGGCGGGGGTGGGGCCGGGGCGCAGGTTGCCGAGGTCGGCCACGCGCCAAGCGCCGGTGCCGGTGGTGAGCGGGTAGAGCCGCGCGCGGATGGCGTCGGGGCCTTGCAGCTCAAGGGAAGGCGCGTCGGCGGATACGTCGCGCGGTTCGGCAATGCCGAGGAGCGCGAGGTCAGCGGAGGTCCAGTCGGTGGGGAAGGGGCCGGAGCGGTAAACCGTGGCGCGAGCGGCCAGCGTGCCGGCAGGGGCCGTATCGGACTCGAACGGAAGGGTGCGAGATGGTTCGAAGAGGAGGGCCAGATTCATTTAGAATGACAAAGCTAGGCGCGGCGGGCGAAGCACTTGTTTTTCCCACGATGATAGGTGTTGCACTCCGGCGCTCTTCGGAAACTGATTCATTTTCAGACTGCGCTCTAACCGCACGTTCATCAGCCGCATTGCCCGCTTGGGCTTATACTTAGAAAATAATCTCTGCGGCTGAATGAAACACCTGTTGTATGTACTGTTGAGCCTGCCGGTGCTGGCCACCAGTTGTGATAAAACCGCCACCGACGGCGGCGATCAGCCGCGCGTTCCGTGCGCGAGCGTGGCCGAGGCGCCGCCGGCCTTTCTGCGCTATTGGTACTTTCCCACCGGCTCGTGGTGGGTCTATCAGTTGAAGGACTCGGTGCCCGCCGTCTATGACACGGTGCGCCTGGGCACTGACCGCGAGTTTCGTCAGCCCTACGACCCCGGCGGCGCCCAGCCGTGCGTGTGGATGTACTACGGCCAGTTTCGGCACTCCAACCGCACCTACTTTCCCGGCCCGCCGCTGATGGCGGGCGGGCCGCCCCAGCAAGGCACCGAATCATTGTACAGCTTCACTGGCACTTCTCTGACGCGCTGGGGCGTGTCGCATACAAGTGAAGCTGGATTCTATCCAGCCGAGGCCTGTTTCATCTACCCGTTCATCATTGGGCAGCCTGTTCAAAGGCATCTGGTATCCGACACGCTGAAGGTGACAGTGCCGGCAGGTACGTTCGCGCGCACAGTTCACATTCAATTCAATCCTACCGTGTCCGCGCCTACCGACTTCAGTTATATAACCGATTGCTGGTGGGTGTACGGGGCAGGAATAGTCAAGCGAACGTTTTCCGTCTCGCAATCGGTGCCCCTCTCTGGCACCACTTGGGAACTGATTAACTATCACATCGCCCCTTAGGGTCTTAGCATTTCTCCCCCCTTTTCAACCCGATGAAGCATTTATTTCCCTTTCTTCTTCTGTGCTGGGCGCTAGTATTCCCAGCTTACGCACAGAAACCTGACTCTGCCGATGCTTCCTGCTGGGCACCTGCGCCCTATCATCTTCGGCTGCGCTCGCAGGAGATAGCACCCGGCACAGGCACCGTGCTCGTGCGGGTGGTGCTCACGGCCCGGCAGGCGTTTCAATTTCACGATTCGGTTGCGCTACGTGTCACAACGGCTGGCGTAAGTGCGACGTTGCAGGAGTCGCCCAGTCGCGTCGCCTATGCGCCCGGCGACAGCGGCGTGTTTACGGTGGCGCTGCATTACGCTCCCTCGGCGCTGCCCTTTGAGCCGATATTGGTGCAGGCGAGTTTTCACCGTAAAACACCCGCACCCGCCACACCCCCCCGTTATTTCGGCTGATGGCTATGTGTACTTCACACCCTACAACACGGTCGAAATCTGGGACATCGCGGCGTTTCAGCGCCTGCGCCGGGCGTGGTTCTTCACGGCCGATACCAGCGCGCACCGGCAGTTCGTGCACCGCGACTCCATCCCGGTATCCGACATCCCCACCGATTACGTAGCCGGTGAAAATGAGGAATTTCGGTTGGTATCGGTGCCGGGGCTGGCATACGCCATCCCGATGCTGTGGCCCGACTCAGCGCAGTATTATGCCGATTCTACCGCTCAGGCTACCGGGGGCGGCGGTGGTGGTGCCGCACCGGAGGCCGACGACTGCGGGTGGGGCTGGAAGCGATTCAAGGGCCGTATTGATCACGTGCGGCTGTTTACGATGCATCGCCAAGATGGTAGCTCTCCGGCAGTTTACGTGCCCATTGGGATGAAGGGAATTGAGGTAGAGATTCGCTTTCGCCACCGGAACTGGACGCAGCATTTGCTAACCGTGTACACCGACGACGAAGGCTACCTGACTCGCAACGGCAGCCGCGTGTTCGATTTCGATGAGTGTGCCACGATTGGCCGCAGCAGCATCCCGATTTATCTGAAAGTAAAGTTCAGGGATCAGAGTAATCGGATCATCGTGTGGGAAGACAATGGCCGCGACCTGATCGTGTATCGTACCGGCGATTATCACCTGCCCTATACTTCCAGTGGACATACGCTGGTCTGGAACGGCAACAACCAGATTGAGCTGCCCGATTATCTGGGCGGCAAAGCCTTCACGTGGGCACGGTGGGCAAAAACCCGCACCAACGACGCACTGGCCGGCACGGGAGCGCAATTATCGGGGCACCATCTGCACCTGCGCCTCGAAAGAAATCAGAACAGTCAGGGCGGGCGCTACGACAGAGGCGACAAAGACATTTACCTCGGTCCTAACGACTTGAATTCGGAGTTTGTGGTAATGCACGAATTTGGCCACTACGTAATGCACGCCTTGTGGAATTTCCTAGGCAACAATGCTTGGCGGCGGTCTAGTAAGGTGTGCAAGTCGTAGTTTTGGGTATGGTTTTCACGCAGCACCTGTGCGCTCACTGCGGCAGTGAACAAATTTTCCGCAACGGCAGCAAGGGCGGCCGCGCCAAGTACAAGTGTAAAGCGTGTC
>JANNMJ010000216.1:0-27786 GCA_031397815.1 Hymenobacteraceae bacterium | reverse complement strand
GACACGCTTTACACTTGTACTTGGCGCGGCCGCCCTTGCTGCCGTTGCGGAAAATTTGTTCACTGCCGCAGTGAGCGCACAGGTGCTGCGTGAAAACCATACCCAAAACTACGACTTGCACACCTTACTAGACCGCCGCCGGCGTCCGTACGTGAGGATACATCAACCCTGAAACCTCTCTAAAATCCAAAGGCCCGACCCGATTTACTCGGGTCGGGCCTTCGACTTTGATTCAGGCGAAATCTGAGATAGCTCTTACAGACCGCCCGTCATGTACGTTTCGGAGGCGGAGGGCGCTGGAGCGCCGCCCGCTTTTTCGAGCGTCAGCTGAAAGCTTTGGGCGCCGCCAATCGGGTTGAGCTTCACCAAGCCTTCGTTGAGTTTTTCGGGAGCGAGGGTACCGGCATCAACCGCCTTACCGCCGCTCATCGCCCAAAGCTGATACTGCTGACCAGCCGGAGCTTCGGGCAGCCGATTGATATCGAGGAAAATCTCGCGGGTGGCGGCGTTGTAATAAACCAGCCCGATAGACCCCGGCGATTTGCCCGTACCGCGCAGCACGACGGCCTTGTAAGCCGGATCGGCGATGACTTCACGGTCGCCCTTATTCTTCTGAATCAGGTTCGAAACGCGGTAAGAGTCCTTCTCATACTGCGAGTTATCGAGCTGCGCAGCCTGTAAGCGCTCCTCGGTTTCGCGCCAGTTGAAGTAGAACGTGAACATGGCAATCAGCGCCAGAATCAGCGCCGCACCAAGACCAATGAGCGGGAGTTTGGAGACGCGAGCGGGGGACTCTTCGGAGTAGGAGGTATCTTCCATAAATGAGGAATGGGCGCGAGCCAGAGGACCAGACGGATTTGAATGCGAAGTTAGAAGGCAGCACGTTAGTAATCGGTATCGGCGAACCTCTGAGGGCGGGGTTTACGTACTTTCGGGTATGTCTTTTCAGACCCTCTCCCCGGCCACTGGTCAGTTATTGAACATTTTTCCGCTGCACTCGGCGGCGGAAGTGGAGACCCGCATCGCGCACGCCGCGACCGCCTTTACGCTGTGGGCCGCCACCGCGCCCACCGAAAGAGCCGCCCTTTTGCTCAAGCTAGCCGATGCGTTGGTGGCCCGCGAAACCGAGTTAGCCCACTTGGCGGCGCTGGAAATGGGCAAGCCGCTGGCGCAGGGCCGCGCCGAGGTGCAGAAATGCGCCACCACCTGCCGCTGGCTCGCCGAGCACGCCCCTGCCCTGCTGGCCGATGAAACCCTGCCGGGGCCAATGGATGGCAGCGCGGGCCACCGGTTCCTCATGCACGACCCAATGGGCGTGATTCTCGGCGTGATGCCGTGGAATTTCCCGTTCTGGCAAGTCGTGCGGTTCGCGGCGCCCACGTTGGCGGCGGGCAACGCCGTGGTCGTCAAGCACGCGCCGAACGTGCCGCAATGCGCGGCGGCGCTGGAGGAGATTTTTCAGTCCGTATTCCCCACCGGCCTCTATCACGATTTACGGATCGAGCCAGTCACCGTCGGCGCGCTGTTGGCGGATGCGCGGGTGGCGGCCGTCTCGCTCACCGGTTCGGAGCGCGCCGGGGCGAGCGTGGCGGCAAGCGCCGGGCAAAACTTAAAGCCCGCCGTGCTGGAGCTGGGCGGCTCCGACGCCTTCGTGGTGCTCGCCGATGCCGACGTGAAAAAGGCCGCCGAAGTAGCTGCCCGCAGCCGCTTACAAAACGCCGGGCAAAGCTGCATCGCTGCCAAGCGGTTCATTGTAGAAAAAGGCGTTGTTGAGGAATTCACCGCCCTTATGGTGCAGCACCTGCGCGCGGCCACCGGCGGCGACCCGCTCGCCCCCGACGCCCCGGCCGACCTCGGTTACGGCCCGCTCGCCCGCGTGGATTTGGCGGAGCAGCTCACCAAGCAGGTGGAGAAAAGCGTGGCGGCGGGCACCCAAGTGGCGCTGAAAGGCGGTCAGCCGACCCCTGACTCAGCGTTTTTTCATCCGACGGTTTTGCTCGAAGGCCCACTCGATTGCCCTGCGTGGGCCGAAGAGCTGTTCGGACCGGTGGCAGCCATTCGGGCGGCTGCTGACGAGGCCGATGCTATCCGCCTCGCCAACGCCACCACGTTCGGGCTGGGCGGCACCGTCTGGAGCCGTGACCCCGCCCGCGCCGAGCGCGTGGCCCGCGCCCTGCGCTGCGGCTACGTCACGATCAACGCCTTAACCGCGTCCACCGCCGAGCTTCCCTTCGGCGGCCGCGGCCGCAGCGGCTGGGGCCGCGAGCTGGGCGCGTTGGGCGTACGCGCGTTTACGGTCCCAAAAACGGTGGTGGTGACGGGTGCGTGACGACTTGGCTGACAGCTACTCCACCCGCAAGTCCAGATTCGGCAGCCACGGGTCTAGCCCGGCCAAATCGGTGAAGGAGTGGATGAGGTCGATGGCGGTTTCAGCGTCGGAATCGGCCCCGGAGCCTGACCATTGCCAAGCTTCCACGAAGAAGCCGCGCAGGTCGTAGAGGTATTGGCGAATGCCGTCTTCCTGCCGCATCGCCAGCAAACGGCCTTGCTCGCCGAGGAGGCGGGCTTGCTCGGGGAGGGCGAGACGGTGATAGATAGCGAAGGTCATGATGACCGAAATACGGCAACGGAAGCCAATCAGACGGCTTCTTCCAGCCAATTTCGGAAAACGCCGGATTTTTCTCTCGAAACCAGCACTTCCTCTGGGGCTTCAGGAACCAGCTCCAGCTTGAGCTTGCCGTTGAAATGCAGGTCGATGCGCCGAATGGCGGCGGCGGCGGCGAGGGTTTGGCGGTTCAGCCGAAAGAAGCGCGCCGGGTCGAGCAGCTCCTGCACCTGTTCGAGCGTGTAATCGACGAGGTGCCGCGCGCCGAAGTGCGTCACGAGGGTCGTGGTTTCGTGACGCGAGACGAAATACGCGATTTCGGGCGTTGGGACGGGGATAAGCTGCTCACGCTGACGCACCAAAAAGCGGCTTTTGTAAGCCCGCGCAGCACTCACGGGCCGGGGGAGCGCATCTAGGAGCGCCTCTAAGCGGCCGAGCTGCTGGTCGGCCGCGGCAGCTGCTACGGCGGGCTGGGCAGAGCGCTCGCGGAAGCGCGCGAGAGCGGCGCGCAGCTCGTCTTCCTTAATCGGCTTCAATAAATAATCGAGCGAATGGACGCGGAAGGCGCGCAGGGCGTACTCGTCGTAAGAAGTAGTGAAAATAATCGGCGACCGGACAATAGCTCGGTCGAATATCTCGAAGCTCAGGCCGTCGGCTAATTGAATATCCGACAGGATAAGGTCTGGGGCGGGGTTATCGCGAAGCCACGCCACCCCCTGCTCCACACTCTCGACGACGGCCACCAAGTGCGCGGACGGCTCTACGCGGCTCACGAGCCGCGTCAGGCGGTCGGCAGCGGGGTATTCGTCTTCGATGAGCAGAATATTCATCAGGAGGAGAATCGACGGAGAAGTCAGTAGAAAAATCAGTAGAAAAAAACCACTACGGCCGGTTTAAAGCAGCGGCAGACTGACGCTGAACTCGCCGTTGAGCGTGGAAATCTCGATGGGGTGCTTGCTCAAAAGGGCGTACCGGCTGATGAGGTTGCGCAACCCCACGCGGGTGCCGGGCGCGAGCAGCGACTTCGGCCGCACCGGGTTCGCCACCCGAATCGCATCAGGCCCAGCCCCTTCGAGGCGCACTTCGAGCGGATGCTCCCGTGAGATGACGTTGTGCTTCAAGGCGTTCTCGACGAGCGTCTGGACACTCAGCGGGGCCACGCGCCGCTGATGACTGCTGACGGGAATGGTGTTCTCGATGAGCAGATTCTCGCGGAAACGCACTTTATTGAGCGCCAGATAAGCATCGACAAAAACCAGCTCTTCTTGCAGAGAAACCGTTTCGCGGTCTTTCGCGAGCAGCACGTAGCGGTACACATCGGCGAGCTGACTCAGGTATTGCTGCGCGGCGGCGGGGTGCGCGTCGTCGATGAGGGCGGCGAGGGTATTGAGGGAATTGAACAGAAAATGCGGGTCGAGCTGCTGCCGCAGAGCTTCCAGCTCGCTCTGAGCGGCAGTGCGGGCGAGGGCTTCGACGCGGGTGAGATTGGCTTTCCACTGTTGGAAAAAATACACCGTTTCGTACACCAGCACCACGAGGCTCGTCGGGATGAGGTTCATTAAGAACGAGTGCGCCAGCGACGGCATATCGCACAGCATATACGGTATTACCTGCGCAAGCGCGAATTTCACGACCGTACCCGCCACGAGCGTGTACAGGATGTGCGCGGGAATCTGAAGCAGGAACCGCCGACTGGTTTGATCAGGGCGCGGAAACCGTTCACGGGCGACGTTCAGAATAAACACGTTGCCTTCCCAGATCACCGTCGTGAAAATGAGCGCGATGAAGACGCCCGGCACGAAATGCTGGAAGTCGCTGTCGTAGAAAAATTGCATCCCGACAGCCACGAGCGGAATGGCGAGGCGTTGGCGCCAATGAAAAGTGGAAGCCACGGCAAGAGCGGATTTGAGGGAGATAAATAACTCAGCGCGACCACCCGAAATGGCAGTCGGCCAGCGCGTTACGGATACCTAAAGATACAAAGGCCGACCGGCCAACGCGCGTGTCAGCAGCAGCCCGGTCAGCACGAGCCAGCCCGTGGCCGTGGCCAGCACCAGCAGCACAGGCACCGGCATCGTCCACCGCGTGAGGAGCCAACCGAGGAGCGGAAGGGCTTGCAGAGCGTGCATTCCGATGAAATGCGCGATCCGCAAATCGCCGGCGCGGGTGCTCCAATTGAGCAGCGGCAGGCCGGGACCGCCGTCCGGCGCGCCCACCGTGTGGCCCGCCTGCCGAATCATCAGCCCCCCCAGCGCCGCCCCGCCGATGAACAGCAGCAGCCCCAATCGGGCGCCCCACGCCACCGCCGGAGCCACGCTGAGCGGCCGAATCCAGAGCAGCACCAGCGCCCCCACGTTCAGGACGGTGTTGAGCATAATCATCATTCCCATCAGGCCGAAAATCGCGCCGTCGAAGGCGGTGGCGATGTTGTAGTGCGACGTGGTGCCGCGAGCGGCTTGCAGGAAAATGCACCCAATCTCAATCATCATCGTCAGGGCGATGCCAATGCTGAGCCATTTTACCGTGCCTTTACTCCCAGCAGGGAGCCAGCTCAGGAGAATAGCCATCGTCCAGACGTAAATCGCGACGGATAGGCAGAATTTAATCGGCTTTATCCACGGATTAATGCCCATAATCAGGCGCTCATCGAAGAAAAGCGCCCCGAGCGCCACTACTAGCAAGGCCGCGTGCAGCCACCCCGTGAGGCTCAGGGCGGGGTTGCGGTGGTGGAGGTCGGTGAAAAACGAGAGCATTGGGCGGGAATTAATGAGGTAAAAGGGAGTTTGCCGCGTGTCCTCACCCCCGGCCCCACTCCCAAGGGGAGGGGAGCCTAGATGCGGTGACGGCTACCGATTAAGCGTGAGCGCGTTGGCCGGTAGCGCGCAGGCCCAGCCATGTCAGCAGCCCGACGGGGCCGAACATGAAGGTGAGCACCAGTACCGGCACCCGTGCCCAGCGGCGCCACCCGGCGGTGAAGCCCCGCGCTTCGGCGTCGTGGGTAATCCAGACGCCGACCGCCAAATCGAAGCACAGGTAATGCACCCACCCGGCGACGAGCCCGAAATCGGCCCGAAACAACGCCCGCACGCCCGCCAATGAGTTGAACGACGCATCCTTCGGCCAATCGGGCAGTCCGTAAAGCAACAGCCCGAGGTAGACCACCGCCAACGCCCCCGACCATGCGTACGACCGCACGAGCAGCCGTGTGGGGGTGCCCGTCGGCCACAGAATCAGCAGCGCCCACGCGGGTAATACGGCCGTATTGGCAATCTGGAAAAGCGAGTCGGGCGTCATAAATGAGGTGGCTTGGCGGATGAGTGATGTTACAAAGGTGATTCAACAGTAGCCCCTACCCTACCGAAAACCCGGCGAAACCGCAAAACCAACCGGTGAAGCGGCGGAATGGGGGCGTTGATGCTGACTGGTCACGCCGAAACGCACGTTGGAACCCCGGGTAGCCCGACGCTTCGCTTTGGGCAACCCGGGGCTTCTGGGATGAAACCCCTTCGGGGTAGCTGGGTGCGCCAACATGCGCCAACCACGCGGAGACGAGTGGAGTATCTTGCTGCAAAACCAAGTGATTAATGGTTACCGATGAGATACGGGCGGCGATTGACGCCATCGAGCGCAACCCGCTGTTCCGCGAAGAAGCCCGCTTTGGTAGCCGGGCCGAGGCGTTGGATGAGCTGGAATTTCACGTCCTGAACCGGCTTGAATGGTTGCTGGACGCACCAAACCCAGCGCCTGAGCTACAGGTTTTGCAGCAAGCGGCGGAAGACCTTAAATCACGTCTGGAAGCCATTGACGAGACTTTTTTCGAGCGGTTGCGGTCCGATATTCGGGCAGGAGACTGCACTGGCAGCGCGTTGCTGACGCACATTCAAGCGGCTCAGGAAGAGGCCGCTGCGCCCGATGCGGCGGCCATTGTTGGGTACGATGCGCTCGATTCGTTCACCAACGGCTTGCTGGCGTTGGCGGCGCTTCCGGTGGAGGAAACGCGGGTGCGAGAGCCGGAAATGGTTTATTATCAGAAAACCCCGACCCGAATTATTTTAGACTTAGTAAAGCAATCGAAAATAACTTCGGAAGACGTTTTTTATGACCTCGGCGCCGGTCTGGGGCACGTGCCGATTCTGGTGCATCTGCTCAGCGGAGCTACCGCGAAAGGCGTCGAGCTGGAACCGACTTATTGCGCCCACGCGCGCGCCATTGCGGCTAATTTACAGCTGGCGCGGGTGACATTCATCGAGGCCGATGCCCGCACGGCTGCTTATTCCGACGGCACCGTTTTCTTCCTGTACACGCCCTTCGAGGGGCGCATGCTGCAAGAGGTGCTGGCACGGCTGCGGGAGGAAGCAAGCAGCCGACGCATCCGGATTTTTACGTACGGGCCTTGCACGCCGACCGTCGCGCAGGAGCGTTGGTTGATGCTTGTGGGCGGAGAAAATGGCGTTTCTGCGGATGTATTGGCGGAGTTTGGGAGCATTGAATAGCCGTTTGCGCAGCTTCTGCGGCCTGTGCGGGCGGATACAGTGAGGCCCGCCCCAACGTTGCGTCGGGGCGGGCCTTGTGCTTGTTTGCACGTTCTAGGCTTGGCGATTAAAACGTCAACCGGTACAGCGGAATGGGGAATAACCCGAGCTGATATTCGGTGGCGTATTTCCCGGTATAGACGTTGTAACGCTCCGAGAAAACGTTCTGCCGGTTCGTGACATTCTGCACGTCCAGCGCGATTTCGTGGGTCAGGCGGGCGCGGTTGAGCTTGTACCCGATCCGGACATCGGCGCGGTAATACGCGGGCACTTGCCGCGTGAAGGCTTTGTCGGTTTGGTATTTTTCGGTGCCGGCGGCTTCGGAAGCGGCTACGTCGATGGGGGTAGTGTAGCGGCCGCCGGAGGCCGTCAGCTTCAGGCCGAAGCTCAGGACGTTGCGGCCGTTGGGGCCCATTGTCCACTCTTTACCGGCGAGGGCGTTGGTGACGTAACGGCCGTTGAAGGCGGTGTTCCGCTCGACACCGTCGGAGCCTTTATATTTTGAGTCGAAGACCGAGCCGGTCAGCAGGAAATAATAGCCGTCGGTGAACGTGCGCTCGACGGTCAGCTCGACGCCCACGTTGCGGCCGGTGCCTTTATTGACGAGCGAATCGTTGTCGGGTAGCACGAAATCAGCCCCGGCGTTGAGCATTGAAAACGATGTAGCGCGCATTTCCACCGGCGCTTTCCGCAGCTCCTGATAATACGCTTCGGCTTTTACGCGCAGGTTCGGCGTGAGTGTACGCTCGTAAGCAAGCGCGTAGTGCGTGGCTTTGGTGAGACCGAGGTTACGGTTCGTCTCAACGGTGCGACCGTCGGCGAGGGTGGTCTGGACGTTGTAAATCTGCCAGCTCTGAATCTGCGAGTGCAGCCCGACACCCGCGCTGATGGTCGATTTTTCATCGAGCTGCCACTTCACCCCGGCACGCGGCTCTACGGAAACCTCGTCGTTTCCACCGCTCAGCGTCAGCGCCGTCACCCCAGCCGTAGCGCTCAGGCGCTCGGTGAAACGGTGCTGCCACTGCGCATACACCTGCCCCAGCGTGCGAGTGCCGCTGGTATTGAGCGTGCCGAAGCCGTTGGCGGCGCCCGGCAGCAGGCGCGCCCGCTCCAAATCGACGGTATAAACGTCGGCAATCACCCCCGCCACCGCATTATCCTTCGCCGAAAACTTGTGGCTGACGAGCGCGTGCGCTCCTTGGCGGTTCACCTGAAACATCACTTTTCCCTGCGGCACCGGGTGCCGGTCTTCTGTGGAAAGTGAATCCTGCTTGAAATTCTGGTAGCTCTGGCTCGCGGTGAGGGTGATTTTGGCGAACGAGTTTTCCCCCAAATAATGCGTGTAAGAAGCCCCGCCGACGCCCATCCGGAACCGCGAGCGAGCGTCGGTATTTTCGTCGCCGTAGAGGTCCGATTCGGTCGTATCCGTATCTGACCCCAGCAGGTTGATGCGACTCACGCCACCCATTCCCCACACCGTCCAGCGGCCGTGCTTGCGCGGGGCGTCGTACTTGAAGCTCAAATCCTGATACTCGGGCACGGCCGAGCCGGTGCCGAAATTCAGCCCAATCGCCTTAAACGCGCCGAGCGTCGAGTAGCGATAATTCACGAGGTAGCTCGCCTTGCCGTGACCGGCGTCGGTGGGCAGGTCTTTGGCGCTCACGGGGCCTTCGGCGCCCAGCTCGAAGCCGTTGATTCCGACCTGCGCCAAATACTCGCGCTTGTCGTTATTACCCGGCCGCATCTGCAAATCGAACACCCCGGAAAGGGCATTGCCGTACTGCGCGGGGAAGGCGGCGGTGAGGAAGTCGCTCTTATCCAAGACGTTGTTGTTGAGAATACTCACCGGCCCACCGCTCGCGCCGAGGCCGCCGTAGTGGTTCGGGTTCGGAATTCCCACGCCTTCCAGCCGCCACAGCAGCCCGGCGGGCGAGTTGCCGCGCACCACGATATCGTTGCGCGAATCGTTCGAACCGCCGACTCCGGCGAAGTTCTGCGCCATCCGCGCGGGGTCGTTACGGGCACCGGCGAAGCGGTTCGTCGTCTCCACATCGAACGTGCGCGCCGAGATGAGCGCCATCTCGTTATTCGGCTTCTGCTTATCGCCGGAGCGGGCGCCGGTGACCACGGCCTCGTTCAGCTCGGTCAGGCTTTCCTGCAATTGCAGCGTCAGAATCGATTCTTTCCCCGCATTCACGATGACGTTCGGCACCGTCACATCGCGGTACCCGACCATCGAGATGCGCACCGTCTGACGGCCGAGCGGGACGCCCGCCAGCCGGAACGTGCCATCCGGCCCGCTCACCGTGCCACGCGGCGCTTCCCCGTCGCGGGCGGCCACGAGGCGGACCGTCGCGCCGGGCAGTCCGAGGCCGCTTTGGGCATCCGTGATCGTGCCGCGCAGGGTTTGAGTGGCTTCGGATGAAGGAGCGGCGGCAGGCGTGGTTTGCGCTACCGTAGTGAGCGGCGCACCAATGGTCAGCGCCAGCAGCGCCGCCCCGACCGCCCAGCCGCCCGGCGTCAGGCGCAACGGGCTAAACCGGACGAATCCCCACCAGCCGGGGGTGGGCGCGACGGCGTTTGTGGGCGCCGACGCGGCGGGGGAAGTAGAGAGAGGGAGCGTTCGGACGTGTGACGGCTTCTTCATGGAGAATTTGGAGGAGCGAATGAGAGGGAGCAGTGTTTCGGTGCCTCAAAATTCTCCTGTCGCCGTGCCCGTCACTAGCCAAAACCGGGTGAAGCGTTTATCCCGACGGGGTGAACCGACGGATGAGGCGGGGTGAGACGGGAGCGCGACGAATGCGTTTCCGCCGATTTTCCCCACTCGCCGAAACGCCCGGCCAGACGGGGCGTCTGACCGGGCGTTGCCGGGTATCTCCTTCAAAATCAGTCCTTATTCCACTGCCAGCCGCTGCATCTGCGTCCCTATCTGCACCAGATAAACCCCCACTGGCAGCCCTACGAGCGATAATGTAGCAGAGCTCGCTGTCAGCGGTGCCGTCCGAACCGTCTGCCCGAGCATATCGCGCACTACGGCCGTTACCGATTTCGCTCCCATATCCCCGGAAATCTGCACCACCTCGTGCGCCGGATTTGGCGCCAGATTGAAACCCGCACTACGCGCTGCCCCCGCCGACGGTGTGCCCAGCAGCGGCAGCTGTACCCGCGCTACAAACCACCGAGGCTCCGGATTCGGGAGCGTAATGGCGCCGAACGTGCTGTTTTCGCCGCACTGCCCTACGGCGTATAGGTGATTCTGCGCACCCATAGCGATGCCGAGCGCCTTATCCTCTTGCGTACTGCCCGCGCTAATGCCCCACTACCAATTTCCGGCGGCGTCGATTTTCGCCACCAGATTCTCGTAGGCGAAGGTTTTGACTGCGTGATTGACCAGCGTCGAGCTGCCGATAGTGAATACATCGCCCGTGAAACTGCCCGCCAAATAGGCATCACCGGCCGCATCGAGGGTCAGGCCGTAACATTCCTCTTCATCGGGCGTGCTTAACGCGGCAGCCCACGCCCACGTCTGGTTATCGGTGAGCTTGGCGATGAATAAATCCTTCCGCCCCGCGTTCGGCAATACGATAGTCCCGAATTCAGCGGGAACAAATTCGTAGCCGCCGCCCGCGTACAGGTTACCCACCGAATCCGCTTTCAGCGCATTAATATCGACGACGCCCGGCACCGCAAGCCCCCACTCCCACTGCCCCGTAGCCGACATTTTCCCGATAAACGTCTCGCCACCCACTTGATTACTCAGCACCGTGGCGCCAATGGTGACGCCGAAGGTGGAATATTTTCCGGCGACATAAAATCCGCCCGAAACGGCCGCTTCCAGCGATTGAAATAAGCTCCGCACCCCCAACGGCGTCACCCACTGCCACGTCCCGGCCGCATCGAGCTGCGCCACATACCCCGTCACCACCGGGTTCGGCGACGTCAGGGTGGTGGTGCCGAACGTGGCTATTCCCCGGAAATTACCCAGTACGGTCACACGGCCATTGTTATCCAGCGAGAGCTTCCGGCCGTCGACGTAGCTGCTCGCATTATTCGACATGCCGCCGCTCGCGCTAGCTACCCATTCCCAAGCGCCGCCGGTGGTCAGTTTCGCCACGAAGGTGCCGCTGCCTTGCCCTAAAGGGGTGGAAACGGTAATGGCGCCGAATGTGGCCGCACTCGCGAACGTGCCGGTTACATACACTTCCCCCGTTGGGCTGACGGCAATATCACTCCCCGTGTCGAACCCGATTCCACCTGCGCGCACCACCCACAAATAATTCCCCGCCGGGTCGAGTTTCGCCACAATTACATCCGGGGAGCCGAACCCCAATGGATTCCCGACGGATGCGAAAGCGCCAAAAGTGGCATCGCCCTGAATATCACCGATTACATACACGTTCCCCACCGCATCGGTAGCCGTCGCGCGCGCATTAGAGGTAACATAACTCGATGCAGACGGCACAATATCAACCGCCCAATTCCAAGCTTGCGCAGCGGCTGGAAAATTGGATAATAAGCTGCCGACTACAACCAAGAGGAATCTCAAGGGCCGAGGCGGGCAAAAAACGACGAGTATTGAAAGGAGAGACGAAAACACGACGAGACAGTTAGAAGAAGAGGCTTCTAAATGTAGACCGTGGAAAAAGCGACCTGAGAATTATTCGATGAACCCAGCTTTTTCCGCACTGAACGGCGACAAAAGCTGGACGAACGCCGATGAGCCGCCCGAAACGTTGGGCCAAGTCTTCGCAGGTCTCCAGCCCTTACGCTAAATCGGGCGTGGCCCAGGACCGCGTGGGCAACTCTGTCCCAGTGATGGCCACTCGGACAGGGTGAACCGACGGAAGTCGCGGGGTGATGCGAATAGGTATCCTGATGCGCTAGGGACGGCAACGCCGACAACGGCCGCCTCGTCTGGCACGACCAGCAACCTTCAACGGTCCGTTCCGATGCATATCACCCGAATCAGCTCCCTCGACGGATTAGAGCTTAAAGACGCGACTTTCAGCAAGCAGATATTTCCGGCCCACTTCCACGATTCTTACAGCTTGGGGCTGATCGAAGAAGGCATCGAGCAGCTCACGTTTGCCGACCGCACCTTCGCCGCGCCAGCACGGTCGATTATCGTCATTAATCCGCACGACGTTCACGCCAACGCCTTTTTCGATGCCGATCCGTGGCGCTACCGGGCGCTTTATCTGGGGGTTGAGATGCTGCGATTTGCTGCCCGGCGCGCCGGATGGCGTGAAAACGGGCCGATCTGGTTTGCGCGGGAAGCCATTCAAGACGACTGGCTCTACGCCGCCCTGCTGCGTATCCATAATAACCCGGCCGCCGACACGACGATCTCCGACCTGACCGACGCGCTGGGCCTCTTGGTGCGGCGCTACGCGACCAGCGCCCCCGAGAGCACCTTTATCCGGCCCGCTTTGCAAGCGGTCGTCGCTGATGCCGCCGCTTATATTCGGCAGCACGCGGCCGATCCGTTGCGCGTGGAGGCTCTGGCGGCGCAGCACCGCCTCTCGCCTACCGGCTTTATCCGCGCTTTTAAGCAGGTGACGGGGTTGCCGCCCATTGCGTACGCCCTCCTGCACCGCGTAAGCCAAGCCAAAACCCTCATTACGGCCGGTTATCCGTTGGTGGACGTGGCCCTCGAAACAGGTTTTTACGACCAGAGTCATTTCACCAACTATTTCAAGCGGTACGTGGGCCTGACCCCCGTGGCCTACCGAACCGCCGTCCGGGTTATTTGACGCAGCGCTGAGGTGCAGGATTTTCCAAGACTTCCGCTGACTATCGTCCGGAATTTTGCGATGCTTCTGAGCCGAAGGTCGGCTGGAATCGCTGCACTTATGAAATTGCTTTTCTGCGGATTATTTTTCACGCTGCTTACCCTGTTAGCGGGTTCCGCGTCGGGCCAAGCGCCCAACGGCCTCAACCGCTTACGGCGCGTCGATGAGGGGCTGTATTTTATGTATTACGACTCTTCGGCCTCGAAGAGCACCGTGGTCGAGTTCAGCAAGTTTTTGGTACTCCTCGAAGTACCCATTGCCGATCAGGGTGGCGGGGCTCGCAATCTGCGCGACCATCAGGCCGGCGGCCGACGCGCTTTGGCGACGCTGACCCATCATTTCCCCGGCAAGCCGTTGCGGTACGTGGTGCATAGCCATTGGCATCCGCACAGCCTTTCGGCGGTGGAGCCGTTTCTGGCGGCGGGCTGTACGCTCGTTTCTACCAAAGCCAACTTTGGCGTTATTCGGCAGTTTGTCGATTCAGCGATCGTGCGCGCGGCTGGCGAAAGGATTCAGCTAATCGATACCGATTCGCTCGTCATTGCCGACCGTCATCAGCGGCTCGTTGCTTACCGGTTCACGCAGCAGCAATACCCCAGCACCCCGACCGCCGATTATCTCTTTTGCCGCCTTCCGCGCTACGGGCTGCTGCATTGCGGCTGTATGTTCAACCGCTGGGAAGGCGCGCCGATAGCTGGCCGGGAGCTGCTGACCAGTCGCGAAGAAGACCTCAATCGCTTCCTCCTCGACCGAAAGCTGCACCCGCAGGGGTTGATTCGGTTGAATGTCGAATCGAAGGAGCCGACGGATATTCAGCCGATGGCGGCGCTCCAACACGTCGTGCAGAACGGCATCCGGAGCACCGACCTGCAACGCCCGTACCTACGGCTTTCGCCGGCAACGCTCACCGCCCGGCGCGATAGCCTCGTGGCCGGGGCTCTCGCCGATCACTTACCCAGCAGCTTGCTCAACAGTGCCATCTTTTCGGCCCTTGCTGCCCAGCAGCTGGAAAAAGCCCTCGGCCTTGCGCACTTACAGGTGCAGCTTGCCCCTGCCGCCCCCAATGCCTGGGATACGCTCGGCGAAGCTTATTACTTTCTGAACCGCCGCGAGCTGGCAAGCCACTACGCTCAGCAGGCCAAACGATTAGACCCCACCGGGGCAGCCGGCGACGAAAGTGTCTGGGCAAAGGATCTGGCCGAGCACGAGCAGAAATGGCGAACGGCCACTGCGAAGCCCTAAATATCGGCCTTATATTGACGCCATCTCTGGGACAGAGCTGACCACGGCTGAGCGATTCGTGCAACTAGCTTCGTGGCTACCAGCCGTACGCTAATTCCGAAAACTCCTCTCCTCTACTCGGCCACTAAAAGGCGGTGCGTTTGCGCGCCGGTCTGGATCAGGTATAGCCCGGCGGGTAACGAGCGCAGATTGAAGGTGAAGGCGCCGTCGGCGCTCTGACGCGTGGTACGGCTTATTTCGCGGCCCAGGGCGTCGAGTAACAGGGCGGTTTTGGTGTTGGGTGGACCTAGTACGCGCACCGTTTCGCGGGCGGGGTTCGGCCAGACGGTTGCTTGATTGGCAGCAGCTTCATCGGCTAGCGCGAGGCGATTGGAGCCTAGCCGCGCCACGAAGGCCGTGGACTGGAAATTGGCCGCCGTGGAAGTGAGCTGAGTAGCGCCGAACGTGGCTGCTTGGCCGCCGTAGCGGCCCACGACGTACACATTGTCGTTGAGGTCGACGGCGACGTCGGTTCCGAAATCGGCGCCGGCGCCACCGGCGGATGCCGCCCAGCTCCAGACGCCCGTCGGGCTGAGCCGAGCCACGAATACCTCGGCGCCGGCCGTGGTGCTGTTCGAGATCGTGTGGGTGCCGAACGTGGCGGTGCCGCCCGCGAACATTCCCGCCACGACGGGGCTGTCGGAGGCGTCGAGGGCGATAGTGGAGGCGAAATCGTTCAGCGGACTGCCCGCGCGCGCCGCCCACTGCCACACCCCGGCCGGGTTGAGCTTCGCGACGAAAATATCGAAGTTCTGAGTGGAAGTATTGGTGAGTGTAATCGGGCCGAAATAGGCTTGCAGGCTACGGAAACCGCCACTCACGTACACATTCCCGAAGCGATCGACGTCGAGCCACCCGACGCTCTCGTTATCGGAACCGCCCGCCACGGCGACCCATTGCCACACGCCGAACTGACTGAGCTTCGCGACGAACAGCTCGTTGTCGAAGGGACTGTTGCTGGTGATCGTCGTATTGCCGAACTGGATGGTGGGGCTGATGTACGTACCGGCGACGTAGGCATCGCCGGCGGCATCGAAGGAGATATCGGTTCCGCTATCTGCGGCCAGACCGCCCGCGGATGCGCCCCATTGGCACCGCCCGACGGCATCAAACTGCCCAATGAACACATCGGAGCCGCCAGCCGAAAGGAGCCGGGACGGCCCCAGCCCGATAGTGAGAGTAAACTGCCCGGTGACGTAAATCAGGCCTTGGCTGTTAACCGTCACGCTGTTCGCGACATCGATGCCCCCACCGCCAATCGCCTTAGCCCACTGCCACACCCCCGCCTCTGAGAGCTTCGCCAAGAACCCGTCGGAGTTCCCGAAGCCGCCGCCGCCGCTATTCGGCATCATCGTCGGGCCGAAGGAAATGAACGGGCTATCAAACGAGCCAGCTACGTATACGTCGCCGGTAGCGTCGTCGATGGCAATCCCGAGGCCGGTATCGCCTTGCGCGCCGCCCGCTTGCACGACCCACGCGTAAGTGCCCGAGCTGGTGAGCTTCGCGACGAAAATATCGTCAGCACCGGCGCTGATGAGTGTAGTAGTATCGAAAACGGCGGTGCCGCTGAATCGGCCCGTGACGTACACATTACCGGCCGCATCGGTGGTGGTAGCGGCGGCATTGCCGATGCAGAGCGTGTTGGCCCACTGCCACGGCAGAGCTTGCGCGGCGGCGTGTTGAGGGGCAACGGAGAGGAGTAGTGCCGTGCCGACGGCCGCGCCAAGCGTCGTGCTAAAGGCGGCGGCCGAGCGGGTAATCAATCGGCGAAAAAATAAGAAACCTTGTTTCATCAGGTAATAGCGAAAACGACAGTAAAAGGAGAAAATCGAATTAAAAGTACGCGCATTACGCCCCTTAATCAGACACCACCTCAGTATGAGGTAAGGCTAACGGGAGACGGCCCGACGGCGGGGAAGGCTTTCCCCGCCTCTCCCCTATTTCGGCGGGCTTGCCGCGAGCGTGTTCGGGGCGGCCTCAACCTTATGGCGGGCATCTAAGTTGAAGGGGGTAACATTCCTCCTTTCGCTTCCACGATGCGCTTTTCTTTCTTACCCGTTGCGGCGGCCGTTGCGCTGTGCGCGGCGCACGCCCTGCCTGCTACCGCCCAAACCAAAGCCGCCGCGCGCCCGACGCTCAAGATGGCCGCTCCGGCTCCGGCGGGCAAAACGCAGGTCGAGTGGTACGGCCACGCGGCTTTCCGAATCACGACACCCAGCGGCAAAGTGCTGCTGATTGACCCGTGGCTCGCCAACCCGCTCAACGCGACCGGCGCGGCCGACATTTCGGGGATGAACGCGGTGGACCTGATTCTCATCAGCCACGGGCACTTCGACCACGTCGGCGATGCCGTTAAGATTGCGCAGCAGACGAAGGCGAAGCTCGTCGCGACGTTCGATTTGGGGCAATCACTAACGAAGTACGCGGGCTTCCCGGCGGAACAGGCGGGAATGGAAACGCAGGGCAATATCGGCGGCAAGCTGGTGCTGCTCGACGGGGAAGTGACGATTCTGTTCACCCCCGCGATGCACGGCTCCACCGTGACCGACGCGCAGAGTGAGCCGCACGGCGCCGGGAGCCCCTGCGGTTTCCTGATTATGGTGAAGGGCGGCCCCACCATTTACCACACCGGCGACACGGGCCTGTTCTCGGACATGTCGCTCCTGCCGAAAGTCAAAAAGGTAGACGTAATGCTCTGCTGCATCGGCGACCATTTCGTGATGGGCCCCGACCAAGCCGCCGAAGCCGTGAAGCTCGTGCAACCCACCACGGTGGTGCCGATGCATTACGGCACCTTCCCCGCCCTCCCCGGCACAGCCGCCGAGTTCCGCGCTGCGCTCCAGCAGCGCGGCCTGAAAACCCGCGTGGAAGTGATGGACGTGCATCAGGTGCTGAGTTTTTAGGGATTTGGGCGGGATTAGCCCACGCGAAAGCCCGGGGTAGATTTCTTTGAAATCTACCCCGGGCTTTCGCGTGGCACCCGACAGTGAGCTATTCAAAAAATCCTCACTCCTTCACCACTTTCCGAACTTCCACCTGCCCGTTTTCATACTGAATCCGAAGCTGATAAATTCCCGCTGGAATATCGACCAAGGGCAATACGGCGGTGGTTTCGTCGGGCCGAAGCGCTTGGTGGCGGAGGGGGCGACCGAGCGCATCAGTCATCGTCCACGACCGGATTACGCGGTTGCTCTCGATGGAAAGCTGCGTGGTGGCGGGGTTTGGGAAGAGGCGCGTGACGGCGGGCGCGGCGGTTTCAGTGGGGAGGGCCGTGGGGGCGGGCAGGTTGCCGTACACTTCCAGCTCGTAGAGGGAGAAGCCGTATTGGGTGGCGCGCTGCTGGCAGCTGACGCGTACGTAACGCGCCAAGCCGCCGACGGGCAGGTTGTCGAGGACGCCGTTGCCGGTGGTGGTGGTGTAGCGGTTGAACCACGTAAGGCCGTCGAGGGAAGTCTGGATTTGGTATGCGGTGGCGTAGGCGGCTTCCCAGCGCAGCACGACTTGCGTGAGGTCGTAAGCGGCCTGTAAATCGACGGAAAGCCACTCGTTGTTGGTGAAATCGCTGCCCCAGCGGGTGGTAGCGTCGCCGTCGACGGCGTACGACGCCAAGCGGGCGGTCGGCGTACCGGCGTCCTCGACGGAGGAGGCGGTGACGCGCTTCCGCAGCGCCAGATTAGGCCCGACGGGCGGCGGCAGCACCGCCTGCACCTGCTTGCTGTACGTGTGGGCGGCGCACCCCGCCACGGCGACGGTCACGGTTACCGGCCCGCTCGTGGTGCCCCAGTTGATTTGCGCGGCGGGCGTCCCCTGCCCGGCCACGAGGGTGGCCCCGGCCGGAGCCGTCCAGAAATACGTGGCGCCCGCCACCGGCACCACGCTAAACGGCACGTTGAGCTGCCCGAACGCCGCCTCGTTGGGCCCATTGATGCTGTAGCTGTATGACCCGCCGTAAACCCGCACGTAATCAATCTCCGTCGTCGTAGGAAAGTCCCCCGGCACGGGATTCTGATTGCCCGTAAAATTCGTATTCGGCCCGCCGACGGCCGCGTTCAGCATCAGATAAAAATTACCCGCATCGAACGGCCAGACGTTGTTGACGGTGCTTTGGGGCGTCGCGGTGAAATAATTATTGGCATCGACGAACCACTTGATTTCACCCGGCGACCATTCGACGGCGTACGTGTGAAAACCGGCGGAGAGGTCGACGGTGCCCGGCGATTGCTGGCCGGTGTACCGCCAGCCGTTCGCGTCGTAATGAATCGTCCCGGCCACCGATCTTGGATTCCGGTGCTTGGCTTCCATAATATCGATTTCCCCCGTCGACGGCCAGTTATTCGGGTTTGCCAGCATCCAGAATGCCGGCCACACCCCCTGCGCCGACGGCAGCTTCATCCGCGCCTCTATTCGGCCGTACCGAAACGTCTGCAACGCGCCCGTCGGCATCTTCGAGAACAGCTTCGCCGATGTGTATTGGTAGACCCGATTACCTTGGGTCGAGGTCTGATACTGGGTCTGAATCTGAAGCGTGCCGTTGGAAATGGTGGCGTTGGCAGCGCGGTACACTTGCAGCTCGGCATTGCCGAACCCGCAGAGGTTCACCTCGCAACCGTCGCCTTCGTACACGCGCCACTTCGCGAAATCGCCGGGCGTCGAGAACTCATCGGCCCACACGAGCTGGTCGCACTGACCAAGCGCCGGGGCCGAGGCAGTCAGCATCCCAATCATCAGCAACATCAAACTACCTACTACCAAACCGGGACGTAATTGCTTCATCTACTCGCTTCTCTAAGGAAAAGGAAAGGACACGAGAAAGGCCCGGCTAACCGGGCGGCACCCGCCACCGGCTGCCTGACTAGTACTACACCGCTGCGCCTTCTTACCCTTACTACCGATTGGCCGTTTTTCAGCGAAAAGAAGCTAAACGGCGGCACGGAAGCGACTTTTCAATTGCCGCTGACCCCGTAAAACCATCCCCCGGCGCCCGCTCACCAAACCAGCTCCACGTACCCCTTCACGGTTTTCTGCTGCTGCCGGACGGTGGTGTAGCGCACGAGGTAGAAGTACGTCGCGGCGGCGCAGAGGCGCCCACCGGCGGTGCCGTCCCAACCGGTGCGACGGATGTCGTTGGTGGTCGCCACGCGCTGCCCCCAGCGGTTATACACCTCCAGCGTGGCCGAGGCGATGCCGCGCATCTCGATGGGCACGAAGCGGTCGTTGAGGCGGTCGGCGTTGGGGCTGAAGATGTTGGGCATAATCAGCCGCTCGCATTCCCCAATGTGGTACTCGACGCGCCGCGTGCAGCCGTCGAGCGTAATCGAAACGGTGTAGCGGCCCGTATCGGCCGCGAGGAATTGGGGATTGGCGGAGCCGTCGGGCCACCGGTAGGTCGCCGCGCCACTGACTCGGGCGTCGAGAAGCACGGGGTCGTCGGAGCACCGAATGGTGTCGAGGGAACGGGTGGGCGCAGGGACGATGGTGCGGCCGATGGTGATGGAATCGGTCAGCGTATCTAGGCCGCAGTTAATGGTGGCGCGCAGCCAGTAGGTGCCGGGCTGCGTGACGGAGATCGCTGCCGTGGTGGCGCCCGTCGACCAGCGGTATTGCTCGAACAGATCGGCGCGGCGGTTGCGGAGCAGGAGCGGCGCGGCGCCGTCGCAGAAGGCCGTATCGGGGCCGAGCGTCAGGTTCAGGGGTGCGGCGCACAGCGTGGTTTGGGTGGGGTTGAAGGCGGAAGCCGTCACCGAAACCGCCTGCGTGGTGGGTGCAAATGGCAACGTCGCGGGGGTGAGAAACTCTTGTATCACGGCCGAATCGAGGGTGATTTGGGGCGCCGCGAGAACCGTATCACAAACCGGCGAGAGCTGAAACGCGGTGTCGGTGCGATTCAGAAACAGGCTGCCCGCGCCGAGCCGCCCCATCAGCACAGGTGCGCCGTCGGTGGCGAGGCAGAGGTCGGCCGCCGTCAGCCCGGCGGGCAGGGAGCGTTGCCGGATTACGCGTAAATCAGCATCCAGCTCCACGAGCGTCGCGTGGGAATTGCCGTTGCTGCCGCGCCGGTTGTAAACGCCCACCAAGTGCCCGTTCGGCCGAAGCCGGAGCAACGGCGGACGGTTGAGGAAATCGGTCGTCTTGCGGCCACCCCACAGCAGCCGCCCTTGCTTATCGATCTTATAAAAGCTGATTTGCTGGTTATTAGCCGCGTAGCTCGAATAAATGTAGCCGTCGGCCACTTCCACCGGGGCGTAATAACTATCGTCGCGACGGGCAATGACGGAAGATGTCCACTGCACCTGACCAGCGGCGTCGGTCTTGATGAACCGGCTGCCGGTGCGCGCCAATACGCCGTTATCGCTGGTGTTGAGGGCGCCGCCCCAGATCACGCCGAGGCCGTAGCGGTGGCTCCAAAGCACGGCGCCAGTGCCGCTAATCTTCGTAAGAAAATTGAATGACTCGCCCGCGGTGCCCACCACGGCGATGCCGTAAATCACGAGATTCCCCTGCTGGTCTTGCCCGATGGTGTATGGGTAATGGTCGAAGGTCGGCTCGCTCAAGACGATGCTCCACCGCACGCCGCCCGCCGCATCGAGGCACACCACGAGCGGCGCCGACAAATCCCCGCCGACCCGCACCCGCGTCAGGAGCGCGAACCCGCCGTTCGCCCCCGCGAGTACCGTCATGTCGTGCGCGCCCGGCAGGGTTTTGTACCCGGCCAAGCGGTACTGTTTCGCCCACTCCACCCGGCCGCACGGACTCAGCTTCACCACCTGCAAGCTGTCGCCGGAGAACACGGCGGTGCCGTTGTCGGGCGTCGGCACCACGCGGGCAGCCGGACCGAGCATCGGCGCTTCCATCGTCCGGCTAAAAATCAATCCCTGACCAAACCCCTTCCCGCTCAGCCCCAACAGCCCGCACAGGAGTATCAGAAACACTTTTTTCATCAGCAGCAGCCAGCTTACGGAGTCGCTAGAAATAGAAAAAAGGTCGATTTATCAGACAGAAATCTATCTGCTATCTACCTCAGCCCACTAGACGAGTCCTGAACCGGCTATCGTTGCCGCCCACCTGACAACGCTTCGTTATATTTTCCTCTCCTAAACGTAGCGCTTTCAGGGTCAGCGAGTAAGAAAGCTTGTCCGGTACCGGACAAGCTCTGGAATCGTGATTCTGCCCGTTGTCCGGTACCGGACAAGCTCTGGGATCGTGATTCCGCCCGTTGTCCGGTACCGGACAAGCTCTGGGATCGTGATTCCGTGCCTTGTCCGGTACCGGACAAGCTCTGGGATCGTGATTCCGTGCCTTGTCCGGTCGTTACCCGGCTGGGCATTCTCCCTAGTGGAATTCCATGCCCATAGATGTTAAGATCGAGGATTTTGTCATTGCGAGGAGGAGGCTTTGCGACGACGTGGCAATCCTCGTTGGCTCGGCCATGCAGCTGAGCCAACGCCCACATCCTACGAGGATTGCTTCGTTCCTCGCAATGACAAAGGCGGAAAAACTTTCGGTCACCCGCTCTAGAAATTGGGTAGACACCGCAACCCGGATTCATTCATCCGCTTGCGCCAGCCCCATCACATCAGCGGCGGCTACGAGCCATTTCCGCCTCCTCGGCGCCGGGGAGCGTGACGGCCGCTACCGTCCCGACGCCGGGCGCACTCTCCAGCTCGAACTCCCCGCCCTGCTGCCCCACCAGCTGCCGCACCAGCGGCAACCCGAGGCCCGTGCCCGATTCGGGTCGGTCGGGCGCCCGATTATCGACGGCGGGGCCGACGGCGGCGCGCAGCTCCTGCACGCGCTCGGCGGGTAAGCCGGGGCCTTGGTCGGCCACCATCAACCGCACCAGGCCGCCGGGCGCGGGGGCGGCACCGAGCGTAATCGTGGTGCCCGTCGGCGATACTTTCAGCGCGTTGTGGGTGAGGTTGCGGAGAATGGTGAGCGTGAGGGCGCGGTCGGCCTGAATCGTCAGGTCGGCGGGAACATCCACGGCCAGCGTCACCTGCGCCGCCCGCGCGGCGGGGGCGTACAGGGCCACAATCTCGCGGAACAGGCCCGCGACGGGGAGCGCTTCCGGCCGGTAGCGCAGCTCGCCGGTTTGGGTGGTGGCGTAGTGGAGAAGGTTATCGAGGAGACGGGCGAGGGAGTCGGCGGTGACGCTCACTTCCCCGGCCACTTCGTCGAGGGCTTGCAGATCGTTACGGTCGCGGTAGTAGCGGATGACCGGCGCCAGCCCCTGAAACGCCGCCACGGGGCCGCGCAAATCGTGCGCGACGATGGCGTACAGCCGGTCCTGCGAGGCCCGCGCCAGCTCCAGCTCGCGGTTGCGCGCCGCCAGCAGCTCGCGGCTCCGGCGCAGGCGCAGCGCCAGTAGCGCCGCCACCGCCAGCCCGGCCGCTACGGCCGCCAACACCGCGCCCAGCGCCCACAGCCCTTGCCGTTGGCGGGCCACTTTTTCGTGTTCCAGTCGCTGCTGCTGCGTCAGCTCCCGAATCCGGCCTTCCTTACGCTCGGTATCGAACTGCACTTGCAGCTTGTGCAGACTTTCGGTGTTTTCGGCCGTTTTCACCGAGTCCTCGATGGCGCGGGCGGCGTTGATGGCGCGGTAAGCGGCCATTCCCTGCCCCTGCTCGGCGAGGGCGGCGGCGAGAATGGTGTTACTCGTCATCTCCGAGTACGGGTCCTGCACCTCTTGGGCAATCCGGCGGGCTTCTTCGGCCAAGCTCGCGGCCTCGGTCGGGCGGTTCAGGCGCAGACTCAGCCCGGCCATCTCCACGAGGGCGGCGCCCACGTTGTAGGTGGCGTTATTGGCTCGATACAGGTGCAGCGCCTGCCGCATCAGCCGGTCGGCGGAATCGAGCTGCTTACGCTCTTTGAGGGCCATCGCCAGCAGCTGCAAGCTCGCCGCTTCCACGAGCGGCGACTTCTGCTGCCGCGCCAATCGCTGCGCCTGAACGGCGTAATAGCGGTTTTGCGCCACGATGCTATCCGCCGTATTGCCCTGTTGAAGCTGCGTGTAATACGCACTCGCCAAGCCGAGATACGCCATCGGCAGTAAATCGCTCAGCTCGGGCTGGTTGGCGAGCACCACAGCCAATTGCTGCCGGTAATACTGCGCGGCGCGCTCGTGCTGCCCCTGCACCGTGGCGACCGTCGCGATAGATTCCAAGCCTCTGGCCCGAAACCGAACCAGCCGCGGCGGCGCTACCGCCGACCGGCGCACCAGCTCCTGCGCAAGCTGCTCGGCCCGCAGATAATCTTCGCTGCTCAACGCCAGCCCGGAAAGCTCGGCGAGGCAGTTCAGCTCGCCTTTCATGTAGTTCGTCCGGCGCGCAATCGCGAGGCCTTGCTCGCCGTAACGCCGGGCGGCGGCGAGGTCGCTTTGCCGTAATTCCCAGCAGAGCTGATAAAGCATCGCCGCGCGTTGCGTGTCGGGGATCGCCGGTTCGCGCAGCTTGGCGATGAGCGAATCGCGGGTGCGGGCCGAACGAACGTCGGTCTGGGCGTGAGCCGCCCCGGGAATCAGCCACAAAACCCCCATCAGCAGCGCCCAAAGGACACCGCTTCGCTCCGGCCGGGCCGATTTTAACTGAGTAAAAGGCACCATTCAGTAAGGAAACGACGAAGACGAGAGGAGCCGGCGCAGCGCGCACCGACACGGAAGAGTGCTGCAAACTACGCCCGCGATACCATTCAGAGGTCGAACCCGCAGCCGCCCACCCGCGCCGGGCACCAACGGCAAGTCCCGGTCGGCGCGGCAGTCAGGCAATGCCCAACCGCCGCACCAACCGGGACTACCGGGTCAGCTTACTGATTTATGGGTCGAGAGAGGGGTCGAATTATAGGTCGATTTCTCTGTCGATTCTCTGTCGATTTCTCTTTCGAATCAGTCGTCGAAGTCAGCCGCCGAAGTCAAGCAAGCTGCGCTTCCCTCCTCTCCTATCTTCTATTCGAGCACCACCCGCTTGGTGGCGCCGCCCGCCAAACGCACCGCGTACACCCCGCGCGGCAGCGCCGCCACGTCGAGCATTGCCGCACCGGCCGCGTCAGCGTGCGTGGTGCGGACCAAGCGGCCCGTCGCATCGAAGAGAGACAGGGCGAGGCCGGGCGTCAGGCCGGTGCTGCGCACTTCCTGACCCGCTGGGTTCGGCCAGAGTGACCACGCCGCATCGGCCAGCTCAGCGGCAGTACCGGTAACTGTAACCTGCATCGTCAGCGACATCAGCGACCGGCAGCCCGTGAACGGGTCGAAATTCACCACCGTGTACAGCCCGCTCTGCGTGCTAGTGCTGACGGTATACGTCGACCCGGTGGCTCCGACAATCGGGCCGCCGTTGAAATACCACTGATTCCCGGTGGCCGCTGAAGAAGTCAGAATCACGATTCCCGAAGCCTGTGGCGCCGTCGTGATGACGGGCTGCGGGTTGGGCCGTTCGACGACTATCACTGTGGCTGAAGTGGCCGTGCAGCCCCCGACATTAGTAACGTCCACCGTGTATTGCCCGCGGGGGACATAGATGGTGGCCGTGGTAGCGCCGGTACTCCAACGATAAGTGATGCCACCGGTCGCGGTCAGCATAGCTGAATCGCCGGGGCAGAGGGTGGTCGAGCCGGTGACGGTAATGAGAGCGGTCGGGCTGCTGCGAATGGTGGCGACCACGGCGGTGCGGGTGGCGCTTTCGCAACCGGCCGCGGCTACTGTGCTCACGAAATACGTGGTGTTGGCGCTCAGGATCGGCGTGATGAACGTGGCGGCGGTGCCGGTGAGGGCCGTGCCGCCCGTGGCCGTGGTGTACCAACGGTAGCTGCCACCGGCCGGGGCACCGGCGGCGGTAAGCGTCACCCTACCGGGGCCACAACGGTTGGCGGGAGTCGTGGTAGGCGCGGCAGGACTTGCCGACACCGTGACCACCCGGCTCACGGAAGGCCCGGCGCAACCGCCCGTGGCCGTCCCAATCACCGAATAAGTACCCGCCGTGCTGACGGTGATGCTCGGCGTGGTGGCGCCGGTGCTCCAGCGGTAAGTCGCGGCGCCGGTGGCCGTCAGCGTGACGGTGCTGCCTTGGCAGAGGGTAGTTGGGCCGCTAGCCGTGAGCGCCACAGTGGGCCCGGCGGTTACGGTGGCCACTACAGCGCGCCGCGTTCCGATGCACGCCGTAGCGGGTGCGATTGCCACGTAATACGTGGTGGTAGCACTCAGGACGGGCGTGGTAAACGTGGCTCCCACAGCGCCCGCGATAGGCGCACCGGTCGCCGAAGTGTACCACTGATAGCGCAACCCGCTGGCTGGCGCTCCACTGGCCGAGAGCGTGAGCGTACCCGAGCCGCAACGGCTGGCGCCCGTCACAGTAGGGGTGTATTCGGTGCAGAAGGAACCCGGCGAGAGGCTGGTGCCGCCCGGCGTGGTCACGCTGATCTGCCCGTAACCGGCCCCGGCAGGAACCGTGATCGTCATCCGATTACCGACAGGGTTGATCGTGAAGGTCGTCACCGTCGTCGTGCCGATTTTTACGACTGTCGAACCCGTCATGTTCGTCCCGACGACCGTGACGGTCGTTCCGACCGGCCCGCGCAAAGGCGAGAACGACGTGACAATCGGCGCAGAAGCCGTTACCGTGAAAACGCCGAGGCTCGTGGCCGTGCCCCCGGCCGTTGTGATGCTGATGGGGCCGGTGGTCGCGCCAACCGGAACCGCCGTGGCTAGCGCGGTGGCAGTGTTGGAGAGAACCGTGGCAGCAACCCCGTTGAAGCGGACCGCCGTCGCGTTGCTCAGATTGGTGCCGCTGATGATGACGCCGGTTCCCACGGGGCCGCTCGTCGGGGTGAAGGCGGTGATGGAGGGCAGCGGCGAAGTTGTCCCGCAGGAGGCTTCGATGGAAAAATCACCTGCATCTCCGCCCCAGCCGCTCACGAAGACGACATAGGCGGTGCCGGCCGTGGTGGGGAAAGTGATCGACGATGACGTGTTGCTACAGCCGTCGTCGTCGCCGTCGATGCAGACCAGATTGCCGCAGCTCCCCGAGAAGATGTGCAGCTTGGAATCGTAATCGGTTACGGATCCGCAGGTGAAAACCGTGGTCAGACTCCCCGTCCCGACGAGCCGGTAGAACACGCCCGGCGCATCGATGCTGGTGCCGCAAAATGCCAAGGGGTCGCCGATAGCGGTGGCGCCGATGGTGGTGCCCAACAGCGCTGGGGCGCCGCAGACCAGCACCGGCAGGTTGGGGGCCGAGCAGAGGTCGTTAGCGGGTGGCACGGTTACGCGGAAAGGCAAGGCGCTCGCGCCGGTGCCGAGGGCGGTGGTGACGGTGATTTGCCCGGTGGTGGCGCCCACGGGAACAGTCACGAAAATCTCGGTCGGGGTGTTTTGGGTAATCGTCGCGGGCGTGCCGTTGAACGTGACGGCGGTGGCATTCCGGAGGTCGGTGCCCATGATGGCCACCGGCGTACCGACCGGCCCGAGCATCGGCGTAAACGACGTAATGAGCGGCGCACCGGGGATGATGACGGTGAAAATCGACGTGCTCGTGACCGTACCGAGCGGCGATACCACGGTGATGCGACCGGTGGTGGCGCCGGCGGGCACCGTCGCCCAAAGCTCCGTATCGGAGGCCACGGTGAACGTTGTGGCGGGGGTAGTATTGAAGCGCACGGCGGTGGTGCCGGTGAAGCCCAGCCCGCGGATCGTGACGATGGTAGTCAGCGGATTGCCTTGCGCTGGGTCGAACTCGGTGATAGCGAGCGAAGGCGTCACCACGAACGGCACCGGACTGGTGGCGGTGCCGGAAGGCGTCCGCACGGTCACAACGCCCGTCGTGGCGCCAATCGGGACGGTGGCGTTCAGGCGGTTCCCCGAAACGACTGAGAAGATGGCGTACGTGTTGTTGAACTTGACCGTCAGGGCATCGCTCAGGCTCGTGCCGGTGATGGCTACCGACGTGCCGACGATGCCGCTGGCGGGCGTCAGCGCCGCAATGAACGGCAGCACCAGAAATGGCGTGGGCGCGGTGGCAGTGCCGTTGGCGGTGGTCACCGTCAGGGGGCCGCTGGTGGCGGTGGCGGGGACAGTTACGGTGATTTGCGTCGGCGAAACGACCGTGAAGACCGCCGCTACCCCGTTGAACATGACCGCCGTGGTGCCGGTGAAATTGGTGCCGGTCAGGGTGACCACGTTGTTCTGCGGCGCCCCGGCGGCGGGCGAATAGCTCAGCACCGAGGGGGCAGCGGCGGGGTTGCCGGTGACCGTGAACACGCCCGCGCTGGTGGCCGTGCCGGTGGTAGTAGTAACAACGACCGACCCCGTGGTGGCGCCGGGCGGCACGACCACCGTCAGGGCGGTCGCCGAGGTCATGGTGGCCTGCTGGACCGGTACGCCGTTGAAAGTCACGCGGTAGGTGGTGCCGAGATTGAAGCCGCGCAGTGTGACCAATGTGCCGATGGGGCCGCTGGTGGGCGTCATCGAGGAGAGCGCAGGCGTCGAGGCGTCGAGGCCGACGGCTCGCCACGCTTGCGCCGCTGCTACTACCTCCGCCGAGCCGAGGCCGAAGAGATCGACGGCGGCTTGCAGGGTGGCTTGACGGGCATC
>JANNMJ010000201.1:0-23969 GCA_031397815.1 Hymenobacteraceae bacterium | reverse complement strand
TACGAACAACAAACGACGATGACATAGGAGCGAATGTACCGCCGGGGTACTTTTGGGCACGCCGTCCGCCTCCCCTACCGCCGCCCTACTGCCGCCTCTATGAACCTCCTTGCGCCATATACTCATCAAGTCAGAGTCCGGGTGGGTGGGTTGTTGCTGGCGCCGGACGGCAGCGCGGTCCTGCTGGCCGCGCATCGGGGGTTGCTGGCGGACGGCGCGGCGTTTTGGTCGCCGCCGGGCGGCGGGTGGCAGTTCGGCGAAACGCTGCACGCCGCCGTTAAGCGCGAGTTTCAAGAGGAAACCGGCTTGGAAGTGCGCGTCGGTGCTTTGCTCCACGTTCACGAGTTCCAGCGCCCGGAAGCCGGTTTGCAGGCCGTAGAGCTATTTTTTTCCGTCGAAGCCCTCGACCCCACCGCCCTCCCCCACCTCGGCTTCGACCCCGAACACGCCCCCGACGACCAGATTCTGACCGGACTGGCGTGGATGACCGCCCCCGACTGGCAAGCCCTCCCAAAGGCGCAGGTGCACCCCGTGATTCGGGCTGCCGCCTCGGTAGCCGCGCTCCGTATCCCAAGCGGGCATTTCGCCTGAATTTGCCAAAAAATCTGCCTAAAACCGCCCCGCCTTTATCAGCCCTAAGCTGAATCAGCCCTGAAAAGCGGGCGCCTGTTATAGCGGCCTTACCTTTGGCGGCTCCTTCTGGTCTGCATTCCCGTCGCAATGTCCGCTTCCTCTTCTCCGTCCGCCGTCGCCCCGCTCAAGCCCGTGCTACGGCTCAAGGACGAGACGTTCGACCCGGCCAAGCGCAGTGAGTACGGCTTATATGTCGCTAGTCGGGCCGATGGCGGGTTGCGCTTGGCCGTGGCCGACACCACGCGCAACAAGTTTGTGGTGGTCGAGGATTACGACCCTGTTCTGACGGCGCTCGAAACCCCCGAGGTTCCGCTCAGCCCCACGACGGCGCTACGGTCGTTGGCGCACCACCACGAGTGGTTCGGCACGCGCGGCTGGCACCACGTGCGGGTGGCAGTGCAGCACGAGCGCAGCACGCTGCTCCCGGCGTCGCTGTTTCAGCCCGCCGATGCCAACGCGCTCCTCGCGTTGCATTGCGATTTTGACCCCGCCACCGAGCGCGTGCTGTGGCATCACCACGCCGCCGCCGACATTACGGCCATTTTCGCCGCCGAATCCGCCTTACCCGACTGGCTCGCCGCCACTTACGGCGCTGGCGTAAGCCACGTATTGCCGCACGTCAGCGCCCTGCTAGAAGGGGTTTTGCACCAACCGGCGCGCCCCGAATCGGTGGTTTCGCCGAATCCGGCGGCCGTCCATCTGCACATCAGCGCCGGGCTGCTGACGCTGGTGGTGGTGCGGCAGCGTCGACTGGAATTCTGCAACGTTTTCGCCTTCTCCACCCCCGAAGACCTCGTGTATTTCACGATTCTGGTGATGCAGGAGCTGCAATTGAACCCCGAGCATATTCCGGCGGTGGTGTGGGGGGATGTCACGCCTGATTCGGCCGTGCTGCAAGTTTTGCGGCGCTACGTACGCACCGTCCGCCTCGGCGAGCGTCCGCCCGACCTGCATTACACTTATCGCCTCGACCAAACCTACGCGCACCGGTATTTCGAGCTGTTCGCGCTGCATTTGTGCGGATAGGCGCGCTGAAACCGGTTTTTTCCGCCTTCCTTACCGCTTCCTGATGTCTGCTGAAAGCCCCCGCGTCGCCATTTTCCCCGGCTCCTTCGACCCGTTCACCAACGGCCATCACGATGTGGTGATGCGGGCCTCAGGCCTGTTCGACCGGCTCATTATCGCCATCGGCAACAATTCCACGAAGCAACGCTACTTCCCGGTGCCGCAGATGGTGAAGATGATTGCGGAGCTTTATCAGGGAAACGACAAGATTTTCGTCACTGACTACCAAGGGCTTACCGCCACATTTGCCCGCGAGGTGAACGCCGGTTACTTAGTTCGCGGTCTGCGGAACACCACCGATTTCGAGTACGAAAACACCATCGCCACCGCCAACGCGTACCTAACGCCCGGTCTGGAGACGATTTTCCTCATCACCGCCCCGCAGCTAGCGGCCATCTCGTCGACCATCATCCGCGAGATGCTGCGGTATGGCGCCGACGCGTCGCCGTTCGTGCCGTTCGACCTAACGGTCAACGTGCCAACGTTTTAGGCTAGGGAGGGCGTAGGGACGCCTATTGGCGTCCAATCAAGTCAGTGGACGCCAAAAGGCGTCCCTACGAAAGCTTTTACGCCTGCATACTCCCCTCTCCTTTGGAGAGGGGCCGGGGGTGAGGACACGCGGCCTAAAAGCAAGGCCCGCCCCTACTCGCCTGCCGGGTTGCCGACCATCTCCAGATAATGCCGGACGATGAACGCCACCGATGCGTACGACTGCGGCAAGAGCGCCTGCGCCTCCTCCGGCGTACACCACCGCACCTCGTCGATATCCTCCTCGACCTGCGGGCGCATCTGGCTATCGTCGTGACAGGCCATCAGGTACCAGCTCGTTTTCTTGAGGATTTTGGTGCCTTTGTAGGCGTAGGAGTGCCACGTAGCGGGCAAGCGCGTCACGACACTCACTTTCACGCTGCATTCTTCCTCCACCTCGCGCAGGGCGCCTTGCGCCACTTCTTCCTCACGCTTGAGCTTGCCCTTCGGCAAATCCCACATTCCGAGGCGATGAATGAGCAGAATCCGGCCATCCTTCACCACTAGTCCGCCGCCCGCTTTCACGATTTTGAACTGGTCTTTGAGGTGCTGAATGAGCTGCTTTTTTTGAATGGCGAGCAGCGTGAGGGAGTCGAGTCTTTTTAATTTTTTGACTTCCATCAGCCGCACCATCCGGTCGATGAGCGCGTCGGTGGCGTCGCGCATAAGCACATCGCCCACTAGGTCTTTCGACGTGAAGATGCTCTCCGGCTCCAGCACCAGATCGTAGTGACGCTTACGCACCTTTTCGGTGCCTCGCTTGATGATCAGCGGAATGTCGTTGATAAAGACGTTCACGGCGCGGCAGAATACGAAGAACTACGTTAGAGAGAAGAGATTCGGATACGCCGTCGGGCCACTGAGCGCGGGAGCCGACGGGCCGCAAAACAACGCACAAAATACCGGACGCGCGCGCCTTCCGGCTTCCACCGGCTCAGGGCGGCCCTACCTTTCGGGGCGAAACCCCATTGGGTCGGCGTCGGCCCGTATACTCGCAAATGTTCGCTCCCGTTTCTTTACCTGATGCGGCCACCGCGCGCCGCGTAGCCGGTTGGCTCCTTGATTCCGAAGCCGTGCGCCTGCGGCCCACGCAGCCGTTTACGTGGAGCTCCGGGTGGCGCTCCCCGATTTACTGCGATAACCGCGTGACGCTCGCGTTCCCCGAAATCCGCACCGCGATTGCCGAGGCGCTTGTGGCGGCCACGCACCAGTATTTTCCGACGGTGGAATCCATCGGCGGCGTCGCGACGGCCGGAATCGCGCAAGGCGCCCTCCTCGCCGACCGCCTCGCGCTGCCTTACTGCTACGTGCGGCCGCAGCCGAAAAGCCACGGAATGGGCAACCAGATTGAAGGGCGCCTCCTGCCGGGCCAGCGCGTGGTGCTCGTAGAAGACCTGATTTCGACGGGCGGCTCTTCCCTGAAAGCCGCCGAAGCCCTGCGCGCCGCCGGGGCCGAAGTCATCGGGATGCTCGCCGTCTTCACCTACGGCTTTCCGCAGGCGGAACAGGCGTTTGCCGCCGCCGGAATCCCGCTCGTCTGCCTCAGCGATTACGCCGCCCTGCTGACTGAGGCCACCGCCCGCGGCGTCATCAGCGAACCGGAAGTAGCGCATTTGACGGCTTGGCGCGAAGCACCGGAAGTTTGGGGTCAGTAATCGTCAGCGATGCGTATTACCCTTCTCTCCGACACCCACGGCTACCTCGACGACGGCATCCGCCGCCACTTGGCGTGGGCGGATGAAATCTGGCACGCGGGAGATTTCGGACCGAACGTGGCCGATGAGTTGGAAGCCACTGGCAAGCCCGTGCGCGGAGTTTGGGGGAATATCGACCCAATTCCGCTGCGGATGCGCCACCCCGTCGTGAACCAGTTCGAAGTGGACGGCGTGCGCGTTTGGATGACGCACATCGGCGGATACCCCGGGCATTATGCGCCGCGGGTGCGCGCCGCGCTGCTCGAAGCGCGGCCGACGGTGATGATTTGCGGACATTCGCATATCCTGAAAGCGATGCCCGACCCGGCGCTCGGCCTGTTGCACCTCAACCCCGGCGCGGCGGGGAAGCACGGGTTTCACCCCATCCGCACGCTGATGCGGTTTCAGCTAATCGGCGGGAAAGTGCAGGAGCTGCAAGTGGTGGAGCTGGGGAAACGGGCGTAACGGCGGGGTAGCCGAACGCAGAATCAGCGTAATCAACGCACCAGCTTCTCGTACTCCGCATCGATGAGGAGCGGGCCGAGCTGCCCGGTGGCGCTCGCGACGGCCAGCTCATCGCACCGCTCGTTTTCGGCGTGGCCGTTGTGGCCGCGTATCCACTGAAAATTTACTTGCCGCAGCTTGAGCAGCGGCACGATGCGGCGCCAAAGGTCTTCGTTGGCTTTGCCGCCGAAATCGGGTTTCCGGAGCCAGCCATCGACCCATTTCTTCGTAATGGCATCCACGACGTAGCGCGAATCGGTCACGACCGTCACCGGCAGTGCGGGGTTCGTGATCGCTTCCAGCCCTTTGATGACCGCCAACAGCTCCATCCGGTTGTTGGTGGTGCGGCGGAAACCTTGCGTCAGCTCCTTCTCGTACTGGTTGTAGCGGAGAATGGTGCCGTAACCGCCGGGACCGGGATTGCCGCGCGAGGAGCCGTCGGTGTAGAGATAAATCATAGGGGGAATTTGCCCGGCACTGCCGCCAAAGGAAACGGCAAGCGCAAGGGCTGGTATCGGCTAAAAATTAGCCTTGAAGAGCTTGATGGCGATGGCGAGCAGAATTACGCCGAAAACGCGTCGCAAAATATCTTCTCCGGCTTTACCCAGCTTGCGCTCCAGCCACGGCGAGGCGCGCAGCACTCCGTACACGAAAACCAGATTCAGCGCGATGCCGACGAGCACGTTCGGGAGCGAATACGCCGCGCGGAGCGAGATGAGCGTCGTCATCGTCCCGGCGCCGACGATGAGCGGGAACGCCAGCGGGACAATCGTGCCGCCACCCGCCTCGGGGTCAGAGCGGAAGAGCGTGATGCCGAGCAGCATCTCGATGGCAATCAAGAAGATGACCACCGCCCCGGCGAGGGCAAACGACTTAAAATCAATCCCGAACAGGCCGAGGATGCTTTGTCCGATGAACAGAAACACCACCATCAGCACGCCCGCCACCACCGTCGCTTTTTCGGCGTGAATGCCGCCGGGCCGCTGCCGCAACCGAAGAATAATCGGAATCGACCCGAGGATGTCGATTACCGCAAATAGCGTGAGCGTAACGGAGAGAATCTGCTTGAACGAGAACATTGGGGGACGGGGAGATGTGGGGATGTGAAAAAGATGTGTGCCGATGTGGGGATGGGTTGCCGGACGCGCTTCATACGCGGGACGGCATTGAAAGATATTAAATTTCATTCTGCTCGGCATTATGTACCGAACTCACATCTCCACATCTTTTCACATCGAACCGCATCACCACATCTTTTTCACATCGAATCACATCTCCCACATCCTCACATCTCCCCCCTAAACTGCGGTTCCGGCGCTGACTAGAAACCGTTGCAGGCGGACGAAATCGGAGTCGAGATGTTGGGGGAAGTTGGCGATGCGGAAGGTGTTTTTCGCCCACGCGCCGTAGCCGTTGCCGAGCTGGATATCCTGCGCGGCGGCGGCTTTTTTCAGCTCATCCAAGCCCGTAGGGGCGCATTGGATGGCGAGGACGGTCTGCGAGCGGACTTCCTTGTTCGTAATCAGCGGCTGCCACTGCGGGAAGGTTTCCTCGAAGAAGCGGTAGAGGAGATCGGCGCGCGCGACGAGGTGCTCGTGGATTGGCTTGATGGCGGGACGCTGCGCCAACACCCGCCGCAACAGGTAGATAACGAGGACGTTGGGCGTGTGCGTAGTCTGGAAATTCAGCATCTTCTCGTGAATCGAGAGGAGCGAGTTGTAGTGCGTGCGGTGCCCAATCTCCTTGGCCCGCGCCACGGCGCGAGGTGAGCAGATGAGCAAGCCCAACCCAGCGGGCAGCCCCAGACATTTCTGCACCGACCCAAACCACACATCGGCCCGCGAGTAGCGCAGGCTCACGCCGCCGAGCGACGACGTGGCATCGACGCACACGAGCGCGTCGCGGTAGTGGTTCTGCACGCGTTGGAGCGTCGTGGCGTCTACTTGGGTGCCGTTCGAGGTCTCGTTCTGCGTCACGCACACCACTTCCACGCCCGCCGCGGCGGGCAGCCCGCGCGCATCCACGGCTTCCTGCACATCGAACGCCTGCCCGACGGTGGCGGGGCGCAAGGCCTTCGCGGTCTGGAACCACTTCTCGCCGAAGGCGCCGTTGTAGAGGTGCAGCGATTTAGTGCGCGTGAGGCTTTGGGCGATGATTTCCCACGATTCCGTCGCCGACGACACGAAATACACGAAGAACTCGTCGGGGATGTTGAGCTTCACTTTCAGGTCGGCGACGAGCGCTTTGCTGAGCTGCACGAAGCGGTCGGAGCGGTGGCCGAGCTGGAGGATGCCCTCGTCGTGCGCGTCGGCCATGAAGTGCCGGGTTTCCGGATAGACTTTGGAAGGACCGGGGTTGAAGGACAGAATCACGGAATCAAACTTGAAAATTTCTTGCGTTCACGAAAAGAAAGCGACGGCCAAAACCCGCGCCAATGGCCTAAACGGCCTTTCCACCGGGCTTGAAACCCACCGTCTTGCGGGCGAGGCGCTTTTGCAGGTAATGCAGCGCCAACCGATAGCTCTCCAGCCCAAAACCGCTGATTGACCCCACGCAGTTACGCGCCAGCAGACTGTTGCGCCGCTCCGGCTCCCGCGCCAGAATATTCGTCAGATGCACCTCCACGACGGGCGTCGAAATCGCCGCTACGGCATCAGCCAGCGCCACCGAAGTGTGCGTGAAACCAGCCGGATTGAACACGATGCCGTCGTACGTGTACCCCACTTCGTGGAGCTTATCGAGGAGCACGCCTTCGTGGTTGCTCTGGAAATACGGGAGCGTGAGGTCGGGGAAATAGGCTTGCAGCTCCGGCAGAAACTCTTCGAAAGATTTGGTGCCGTACAAAGCGGGCTCGCGCCGCCCCAGCAGGTTCAGGTTCGGGCCGTTGAGAAGGAGAATCGTCATCGGGGCAAAGGTACAGGGAGAGGAAAAGGGAACCGGGTGAAACGCAGATGAAAAGCAACTGAAAAAGGATTGTCGGAACGACGACTGTTGCCAAATTTTCGTTCGAAGACCTTAATCCCCACCACCACCCGCTAGTTTGCCGACCTTTACGGCAGGCATTCCTCTTCGTCCCTCACTCCTTCTCTCCCTTCCCATCCCTCTCTCCCGTGACCTGGCCCCTTGCTCTGGAACAGTTTACCGGCACCTTGCAGCTGGAGCAAGGCTTGGCCGCGAATTCGGTGGAAGCGTACCGCCGCGATGTGCTCCGCCTGAAGCAGTACCTCGACCACGTCGGCGCGCACCACATCACGCCCGAGAAAGTGGAACCGGCGCACGTACGTGGGATGCTTTCGTGGCTCGCGGAAGTCGGTCTGAGCGCCCCATCGCAAGCACGGATGCTGAGCGGACTAAAAACCTTCTTCCGGTTTATGGTCCTCGAAGACCTCATCCCGACGGCGCCGACGGATACGGTGGTCGGGCCGAAAATCGGGCGGCACCTGCCCGACGTCCTCGATTTCCCCGAAATCGAGAAGCTCCTCGAAGCCGTCGACCGCTCGACGCCGGAAGGCGAGCGCAACCGCGCCATTCTGGAAGTGCTCTACTCGTCGGGCTTGCGCGTGAGCGAGCTAATTGAGTTGAAGCTCAGCAACAGCTACTTGGAAGCGGGTTTTCTGCGCGTCATCGGCAAGGGGAACCGCGAGCGGCTGGTGCCCATCGGCCGCGATGCGATTAAGCATATGACGCTGTATCTGGCGTCGGTGCGGCCGGGGATTCGGATTCAGCCGGGGGAAGAAGATTTCGTTTTCCTCAACCGGCGCGGGCACCACCTCACGCGGGTGATGATTTTCAACATCATCAAAGACACCACCCAAAAAGCGGGCATCACAAAGAACGTTTCGCCGCACACGCTGCGCCACTCATTCGCGACGCACCTCATCGAAGGCGGCGCCGACCTGCGCGCCGTGCAGGAGATGCTCGGGCACGCCTCTATCACCACCACCGAAATCTACACTCACCTCGACCGCGATTATCTACGTCAGGTGATGACCGATTTCCACCCCAGAAGCTAACTTTCTGCGGTCCCAAGCGGGCTAAAAGCAGGGTGAAGGCCGCTCCCGAAATGAAGAATCGGTGAAGTCGAACACTCGATAATGCCACTGATGGCAACGGAACCCTTCCGGCTTACGTCTGGTCTTGCCAATACGAAAGCGGTGCCGGTACTTGCACAACATTACCCGCCTAACTGTCAGCTTGGCCCTCAGTTGTGCCCTTGTAGCACACTTAGCGCACTCTGGCACAATGCTTGGCTGCCCGCCCTTCGGATTACCTTTGCTTGGCTTTGTTCTCCCACTTACGCGAATTGTTTTTCCAAAACCCACGATGAAAAAAGTGTTTGCTATTGCTCTGGCCCTCGTGCTGAGCGCTCCCGTGCTGACGATGGCCCAAGCTCCGGCTGGCGCTGCTACGGAAAAGAAAAGCGGTGCGATGATGACGCCCGACGAAAGCCGTTTCGAGTTCGGCACGGTGAATCAAGGTGAGATCGTCGATCACACCTTCACGTTCCGCAACACGGGTACCGAGCCGCTAGTGATTACCAACGTCGGCGTGAGCTGCGGTTGCACCACCCCGGAATACACCAAAGACCCGGTGATGCCCGGCAAAGCCGGCAAAATCACGGCGCGCTTCAACACCGCCGGCAAAATGGGTCAGCAGAACAAAGTGCTGACGGTTAGCTCGAACAACGCCAGCGGCGAAGTGCAGCTCACCCTCGCTGGCACCGTGCAGGAGAAAGGCGCTACCGGCGCAGTAGCTCCGGCCGCCACCATGCCAGTGGCTTCCTCGGCGACGGCCGCTCCGGTGATGGAGAAAGGCACGCCCGTGGCCAAAGGCAAAATCAAGATGAAGAAAGCCGACGGCAAGAAGTCGAAGGTGAAAATGGAAAACGGCAAGACCGAAGTGAAGAAGTAGTCTTCCCGTCGGCAGTCGGTCAGTGAGCTATAGGCTCTGCCTCAACTTCCTGACTTTCAACTTCCCCCGGATTACCAAAATGCCCCCATGACGAGCAATCGTCATAGGGGCATTTTTTTGCTTTTGCAATCACATTGATATGTTATCCCTCTCCGCAATCAGATAAGCCACTTTTGCGTTCGCTGACGATGCCGGTGACGATGCCGGCGGTGGTCGTGTGCCGGAGGCTTTTTGTATGCGTCAATCCCTGTTCGATTTCACCGGAAGTCGGCGTCCGCTGGGCCTGCTGTTGCTGGCTTTGCTGCTGCTGCTGATTCTGCTGACCATCTCGACGCCCACGCGGGCGGCGCGGGTGGTCGGTGCCCGTCAGGCGGCGGGGTCAGTGGGTGTGGCGGTGGCGGCGCGGGCCAGTAAAAGCCACCCGATGATGAACAGCACCCCGCCGATGGGCGTAACCGGCCCGAGCCACCGCGCGCCGGTCAGGCTCAGCGCGTAAAGCGAGCCGCTGAAAAACCCGATGCCGAGCGCGAAGCACCAAACCGCACGGCTTAGGTTGGGCTGGTTAGAGCGCTGCTGCTGCCAAACCCCAATCACGAGCAGCACCACGGCGTGCAGCAGGTGGTATCGGGCGGCAGTTTCCCACGTCGCGACGTGCCCCAGCGCCGCCAGACGGGGCGCCAAACCGTGGGCGCCAAACGCACCCAGACCCACGCCGACGGCGCCAAGCACCGCCGCCAATCGGATGGTGGTAGTAAAGGAAGTCATTGAAGTTGATTGATTTTTTGTCGTCGTAGTGAGGTCGAGCGCGAATCCTCACCCCCGGCCCCTCTCCAAAGGAGAGGGGAGCCTTACTGGATGGGTATCGACAAGGAAACTACAAACTACGCTAGTTGTAGCTCCGGGCGCCGAAAATGGCCGACCCTACCCGAATCAGTGTACTGCCCGCGCTGACGGCGAGCGGCCAATCCTGACTCATTCCCATCGAGATTTCGCGGAAGGCGTCGTCGTCGGTGAAGTACTGGTTTTTTAGGTCGAGGAAGTGGTCGTGGAGCTGCTGAAACTCGCGCTGGATTTGAGCTTTATCGTCGGTGTTGGAAGCGATGCCCATCACGCCCGTGATGTGGACGTGCTGCAACAGCCCGAACTCAGGGCTTTCGATGAGCGCAACGGCGTCTTCCCACGACAAGCCCGTCTTCGTTTCTTCTTCGCCGATATGAAACTGAAGCAGACCCGCAATCCGGCGATGGTGCTGCGCGGCGTGGCGCTCCAGCGTCAAGAGTAGTTTCAGGCTATCGATTGACTCCACGACGTGCACCCACGGCGCCACGAGCTTGACTTTGTTCGTCTGCAACTGGCCGAGCAGGTGCCACTCGATATCCGGCGGCAGAGCGGCGGCTTTTTCGGCCAATTCCTGCGCGCGGTTTTCGCCGAAAAGGCGCGCCCCGGCGTCGTAGGCCTTCTGAATAGCGGCAATCGGGTAGGTTTTCGAGACCGCGACCAACCGGCATTCGGTGCCGCTCAGGCGTTGCTGAAAATGCTGGACGTTGCGCGCAATGTCGATGGCCATAAGACTCGGTGAGATTCCGTGAGATTCGGTCAGAAAGCAGAACCGGCCGGGCAAAACGCGCTGCGGCCGGGAAGCTCGCAAAGCTACAGCCAGACGTTGCCGTAACGCAGACCGGCCGAAGCCCGTAAGCAAGGGCACGTCAGGGGCGCTCAATCGGGGCAAACCGGCCGCACTCTCCTCCCCTCTTCCTTCCTGAAGCCATGAAAACCAATCTCACCCGGATGAGCCTGCCCACGCTGGGCTTGGCCGTCCTCCTCTTCAGCACAGGCGCCTGCAACACCGCCCGCGAACGCGACCTTGCCGCCAAACACGAGTACGAGCGCGAAGCCGCCGAGCTGGTCTCGATGACCACTTCCGATCATAAAATGATGGAACGCACCCTCGACGGGGTGAAAATGGTAGACGACTTTTCGGCCCAAGCCTCCAAAGTGCAAAACGAGCGCGAGCGTTCGGCCGTGCGGCATCAGGCTGAGGCGATGAAAAGCGAGAACCTGCTGCCGCAGTAAGCGAACCACTAACCGCTTTTGATGCGCCGCTAAACCAGCGCCGCTTCCGCGCACCGCTCGCCGTCCATAGCCGCCGAGACAATGCCACCGGCGTAACCCGCGCCTTCGCCGCACGGGAACAGGTTAGCAGCTTGCGGATGCTGCAACGTGTCACGGTCGCGCGGGATGCGGACGGGCGATGATGTCCGGCTTTCGACCCCAATAATCTGCGCGCTCTCGCCGACGTAGCCGCGGATTTTTTGTCCGAATGCCGCAAAGCCCTCGCTCAAACGCGCCGCCAGCTCCGAAGGCAACACCTGATGCAGATCGACACTGGTGAGGCCGGGCTGATACGACGTATCGACCAATTCAGCGGAAACGCGCTTTTTCAGGAAATCCGGCAGAAGCTGGGCGGGCGCGGCTTGGGTGTTGCCAGCGGCGGCACACGCGGCTTGCTCAATTTGCTGCTGCCAGCGCAAACCCGCCAACGGGCCATATTGGCGCCGTAATTCCACCGGAATATCATCGGGTTCGACGGCCACGACGATGCCCGAATTCGCGAAGCGCGAATCGCGGCGGCTCGGGCTCATCCCGTTCACCACCACCTCGCCGGGTGCCGTCGCGGCCGGGACGATATACCCGCCGGGGCACATACAAAACGAGAAAACCCCGCGCTGTCGGCCGCCTTGATGCGTTTGATGTACGAGCGCATAACTCGCCGCGGGTAGCCACTCCCCGCGCCCCCGTCCGTGGTACTGCGACGTGTCGATGAGCGCCTGCGGATGCTCGGCGCGCACGCCTAACGCAAACGGTTTGGCCTCTACCAACAACCCAGCGGCGGGGAGTAGCTCATAAATGTCGCGGGCGGAATGGCCGGTAGCGAGGATGAACGCATCGGCGGCGAACTCCTCGCCGGTTTGCGTCCGGACGGCTTGCAAGCGGTTCGCGGAACGCACCAATTCGGTCACGCGCTGCCCAAAATGGACTTCGCCGCCGTTCGTGCGGATGGTTTCGCGGATGGCCGCGATGAGCGGCGGCAGCTTATTAGTGCCGATGTGCGGGTGCGCCTCGATGAGGATTTCCGACGGCGCGCCGTGCTGCACGAGCAGCCGCAGAATCCGCATCACATCGCCGCGCTTGTTGGAGCGCGTGTAGAGCTTACCGTCGGAATACGTCCCGGCGCCGCCTTCGCCGAAGCAATAATTGGAATCCGGGTCGACGACGTGCTGCTTGGTGAGCGCCGCCAAATCGCGCCGACGGGCGCGCACGTCCTTGCCGCGCTCCAGCACGATGGGCCGGGCGCCCAACTCCAGGCAGCGCAGCGCCGCAAACAGCCCCGCTGGTCCGGCCCCGACAATCAGCACGCGCCGCGCATCGGTGGGCACCGGCCGGAACGCGATAGGCGCATACGCGACGCCCGGCGGCACCGGGTCGATATACACCACGGCCCGAATCCGCACCACCACTTTCCCGCCCCGCGCATCGAGCGAGCGCCGCAAAACGTGGACATAATCGGCCTCGCCAGGCTGCAGACCAACATGCGCGAGTAGGGCGCGCTCACACGCGACTTCATCGTAAGCGATTTCGGGAGCCAGGGCAAGCTCAAATTCCTGCGGAACGGGCGACAAGGGAGGGGGGATTAGCGGGATGCGGTTGGGAAGTGCAAAGGTCGGCAGCAGGGCACCGGATTCGGGCCGACCGCCGGGTTCGGCCCCAACTTGCGGCCGGATTGCTATCGAACCAGCCGTCAAAAGCGGTCATCTACTCGACTAACCAAACGCGCACCGTGAAAATTCTGTTGATTGGGGCCGGGAATATGGGCCTCACGTACGCCCGCTCCTTCGTGCGCTCCCACGTAACGAGCCGCCTCGACTTGCGGCTTTTGGTCCGCTCCGAGGGCCGCGCCGAGACGTTGGCAGCCCAAGAGCTGGGCACCGTCTGGACCGACCCCGCGCAGTGTGTCCCCGGCGCCGATATTGTGATTGTGGCCGTAAAGCCGCAGGATTCGGCGGCGCTTTTCGCCACGCTGGCGCCGTGGATTGAGCCGCGCCAAGTGGTCATCAGCATTATGGCGGGCGTCAAGATTGCCACCATTCGGCAGGCGCTCGGCGTGGCGAAGGTGATTCGGGCGATGCCGAATCTCCCCGCCCAGATTGGGATGGGCATGACGGCCTTTACCTCCACCGATGAAGTAACGCGGGCGGAGTTGGTGCAAGTGCAAAACCTGCTCAGCACCACTGGCAAGACGGTTTACGTGGAACAGGAATCAGCCATCGACGCCGCAACCGCCATTTCCGGCAGCGGTCCGGCCTACGTGTATTACTGCATGGAAGCGCTGATTGCGGCGGCCGGCCAGCTCGGTTTTTCCCCCGCAGAAGCGGAATTGTTAGTCGGGCAGACGTTCCGGGGCGCCGTGGAGCTGTACTCCCAAGCTGGCCTTTCGTGCGAAGACTGGATTGGGAAAGTGGCCTCAAAAGGCGGCACCACGGAAGCCGCACTGCGCGCCTTCGAAGCCGGTTCGTTGCGCGAAGCCTTAATGAGCGGCGCGGTGGCCGCCCGCGATAGAGCTGAGGCGCTGGGAAAATAGCTGGAATAAAAACGGCCGGTGGTCGATTATTGACAATAAAAGGTCTGCTTCGGAAGCCTAAAATGAGCTTCCAAAGCAGACTTTTTATTATTCTTTCCTGAGTTGACAGGCTGAGGAAATAGGCAGCGCCTACCACCTTCCGGCTGCTACATCGGCTGGCCGGTGGCGTTGCCGTCGGTGGAATCTCCGTTGCGGGCGGTGGATTTGGTGCCGCTCATCGAACCGGCGCCTTTCATGCCGCTGTAGTTGGATTCGTGGTCTCCGGCGGAAGAGGCTTTACCGGCAGTGGAACCGCCGTAACCGCTACCGGCACCGGAAGCGGCTTGGTCACCGTCGGCTGGCTGGTTGGCGGGCTGGTCGGTTTGCGGTTTTTTCGGGGTTTGATTCGGGTCGGTGGAGTTGCGGGCCGAGGCGTCTTGCTCGGGGTTGCTGTTTGGGTTGGTTGCCATGGGAATGAGGAAGGAAATAAGGTAAGTGAGAGAGAAATTGAATCGACTGGAACAATCGACTCTGCAAAAAATAACGCAGCAAAACCGCCAAGGTTGGCCGAAAGCATATGTGCTGATGACAGAACACGCGGAGCGGAAAGGCCCGGCGAGCGTTTTCGACAGAAATTTGCAGCCGACGAACGCGGCGGACGAGTGGCCGCTCTTCGCTTTCCGGCTCAACTCCCTTGTTATTTTTTCATTATGGATGCTGACCAGCGTTGGATGCGCCTTGCGCTGGCGGAAGCGGCTCAGGCGGGGGAAGAAGGCGAAATCCCGATTGGCGCGGTGGTGGTCCTCGATGGCCGTTTGTTGGGGCGCGGGCGCAACCAAACCGAGCGGCTGCGCGACGTAACCGCCCACGCCGAAATGCTGGCCCTGACAGCGGCGGCCAACTCGGTCGGGAATAAATACCTGCACAACGCCACGCTATACTGCACCGTCGAGCCGTGCCCGATGTGCGCCGGAGCGCTCCATTGGGCGCAGGTGGCGCGGGTGGTGTATGGCGTAGCCGACGAGAAGCGCGGGCTGCACAAGTTTCAGCCGGGGCTGTTGCACCCACGCACGAAAGTGGTGAGCGGCGTCCTCGGCGAGGAGTGCGGGGCGCTGATGCGAGCTTTTTTTCAGGCGAAACGCGAGAAGTAAGGCGCAGTTCCGGACGGACTTCCGACGAAGAGCCGCCGAAACTCGACGGAAAACTTCACCCGAATCGGGCGGTTTCGCGTAAGATTGTAACGTTCAATTCAGAACCAACTTCAACTCAACCCATAACCATGGCCTTCGAACTCCCCGCCCTCCCCTACTCCCCCGACGCGCTGGAGCCGCATATCGACCGGCAGACGATGGAAATCCATCACGGCAAGCACCATCAGGCGTACGTCACGAACCTCAACGCCGCCGTCGCGGGGACCGAGCTAGAGGGCAAATCGCTCGACGAAATCGTGAAAATCGGCGGAGCGCTGCCGCCTGCCGTCCGCAACAACGGCGGTGGCCACTGGAACCATTCGCTTTTCTGGACCATCCTCGGTCCGAATGGCGGCGGTGCGCCAACGGGCGCCATCGCCTCAGCCATCGACGAAGCATTCGGCTCGTTCGATAAATTCAAGGAAGAATTCGCGAAAGCCGCTACCACGCGCTTCGGCTCTGGCTGGGCGTGGCTGTGCCGCACCGAAGGCGGTCTGCGCATCTGCTCGACCGGCAATCAGGACAACCCTCTGATGATGGGAGTCGAGAGCTGCGGCGGCACGCCCGTCCTCGGCCTCGATGTGTGGGAGCATGCGTATTACCTCAAGTATCAGAACCGCCGTCCAGATTACATCGGCGCATTCTGGAACGTCATCAATTGGGATGAAGTGAACCGCCGCTACGCGGAAGCCGCGTAAGGCGCTTTTGTAAGGCACTTTCGCGCTAGCTAATTAAAACCGTCCGTCTGGCTACCCGCCGGGCGGACGGTTTTTTTTGGCCTGATTTCTACTGAAAGGGGATTGAAAAGGTAGTCGGACGGGCAAGCAACCGGGCGCGGCCAACGCTTCTCTGGCGGTCAGATTTAATCTTCTTTTTCCGCCTTCCGATGCCGACTTCTTCCCGCTTCCTTTCTCTACCGATTGCCGTCGGATTATTCGTGGCGCTTACGCTTGGCAGTGCGCGCGCCCACGCTCAGACCGTAGCGGACGCGCCGCCAGCCCCTATCCGGCGGCACGTCGTGAGCGTGTTCCCGTTGGGGGTGGCGATGGCGGGCCTCGGCATCGGCCTGAGTTATGAGCGGGTGATGTCGTCGCATCTGTCGCTTTCGGGCCGGGCCTTTGGCGGGCGCCGTCGCTTCGCGAACGCGAGTTCCGGTTACACCGATTTTGCCGTCGAGCTGGGCGGCGCCGCGCGTTGGTACTTCACGGGGCACGCCCCAAACGGGCTTTACGCCGAAGCGGGCGTGTACGGGCGCGGCTCGTACTACCAATATGATGCGCCGAGCGCGCAAGCCGCCCGGCAGCTCAAGCTCGAACCCGAATTGGGGGTCGGCTACCAGTTTTTCATTGGGCGGAAGCACCGGTTTACCGGGGATTTGGGGATGCGCCTGCGCGCCACGCATTACCCCGCCGCCACCGGCCACCCCGCCGAACTCCGGATTTTCGGAGTACCCACGCTGCGGGTGGGGATGGCTTTCTGACGATGGCGGCGCGCCTGTAACCCGCGCGGTCGGGGCACAAAATCGGCGCCCCTATCTTTGGGCAGCCGCGCACGTTGATGCGGGGCACTTTCCTGTCCCCGTCTCTGCCGTTTTATGCAACGTTTCACCGGCCTACTGGGCATCGTGCTCATTCTGGGCCTGGCCTTTTTGCTGTCTAACAACCGCCGCGCAATCAACTACCGTCTCGTCGGGACGGGGTTGGCGATTCAGGTTGCGCTCGCCGTGTTCATCCTGAAAGTGCCGTTTGGGCAGCGCCTGTTTCAGACTTTGGGAGCTGGCATCACTAAGATTCTCGATTTCTCGAAGGAAGGTGCGGCATTCGTGTTCGGGCCGCTCGTGAACAACGAGGTAATGGCGAAGGCGTTCGGCGAGAACAACACGTTCGTCTTTTTCTTCAATATTATTCCGACGATTATTTTCGTCGCCGTCCTCGTGAGCGTCGCGTACCATATTGGGCTGATGCAGCGCGTGGTGGCCGTGATTGCGCGCGGCGTGCATTGGCTGATGGGCGTAAGCGGCTCGGAAGCGCTGAGCAACGTAGCGTCGGCGTTTGTGGGGCAGGTGGAAGCGCAGATTATGATCAAGCCGTACCTGCCGGGGATGACGATGAGCGAGTTGCTCGCGTCGATGGCCGGCTCGATGGCGTGTATCGCGGGGGGCGTGATGGCGGTGTACATCGCGCTCGGCGTACCGGCGCCTTACTTACTGGCAGCCAGTCTGATGGCGGCGCCGGGCGCGCTGGTCATCTCGAAAATCGTGTGGCCGGAAACGGAAGTTTCCGAGACGAAAGGCACCGTGAAGCTCGACATTAAGAAGCAGAACGCGAACCTCGTGGATGCGATCTCGCACGGCGCGTCGGACGGCCTGAAAGTCGGGTTCAACGTGATTGCGATGCTCATCGGCTTCATCGCCCTGATTGCGCTCGTGAACTACCTGCTCGGCGCGGTCGGCGGGTTGATGGGTTTTCCGCAATTGAGCCTGAAACTGATTCTCGGCTACCTCTTCGCGGGGTTTGCGTGGGCGATGGGCGTACCGTCGCAAGACATCACCACGGCCGGCTCATTGATGGGTACTAAGATGGTACTCAATGAGTTCGTGGCGTACCTCGACCTCACCACGCTCCAGAAAACGCCGCAAGCCCTCACGCCGAAAGGCCTCACGATTGTGACGTTCGCGCTCTGCGGATTTGCTAACTTCTCGTCGATTGCCATTCAAGTCGGCGGCATCGGGGAGCTAGCGCCTTCGCGCCGCGCCGACCTCGCCCGCCTCGGCTTCAAAGCCCTGATTTGTGGCACTCTGGCTAGCTACTTGAGCGCCACGCTGGCTGGGCTGTTGATTTAGAGGAACATCCAAAGCGCCTCTTACAGCCCCCGTAATAGACTGCTGTAGGGGCGGGCCTTGTGCCCGCCCGCGCCCCACATTTTCGCCCCTATCCTATCCCGACTCCTTCTCCTATGACCTACAAGCAAGCGCTCGTCAAGGCTGCCGCTTACTGTGCGTATCAGGAGCGGACGCAGCATCAGGTTCGCGAGAAAGCGGCCGAATGGGAGCTGGAACCCGATGAGATTGAGGAGCTGGTAGTCGAGATGATTACCCAGAAGTTCATTGACGAAGAGCGGTACGCCCGATCTTACGTGCGCGGCAAATACGCCGCCCGCCGCTGGGGACGGCGGTTATTGCAACAGGGTTTGCGCGAGCAAAAGCTCTCAGAATACTGTATTCGGGCGGGAATGAGCGAAATCGACCCCGATAAATACTGGGAGAATCTCCTCGGCCTAGCCGAGAAAAAAGCCCGCTCCGTAGCCGCCGAACCGAATCCGCTCAAGAAGAAAGCGAAGATTCTCGCCTATCTGGCGAGTAAAGGCTACGAATCAGATTTGGCGCGCGACGCGACTGAGGAAGTGTTGAAATAAGTCCCCAGTCTGGAAGAGGAAGGGGTATAAAACACGGTAAGGGTGCCCAGCCACATGCGGGCGGGCACAAGGCCGCGCCCCTACGCCTTCCGTATGGCGTTGATTCGCCAATTGACGACCTTTTGACACCATCTCTGAGACAGAGCTTGCCACGCTTCAAGCTTGGTGGGCTACCCCCGGTTAGGCGAATTACTGCTTCACCCGCTCCCGCGCCGGAACGCTTAACGGCTGCACAATCACCACCCGCCGCCCGCTGAGCTTGGTCAGCAGGGGCACGAGAATCTTGTCGGCGTTGGCTTGGGTTTGGGCGAGGATGCCGGAATTGAGCGCCGCCCGCCGCACTTGCGCATCCGCGTAGCGGTAGGCTTTATCGACGAGGGCGGCGTCGTCGGAGAAGAAGAAGGTGTCTTTTTGGAAGACTTTCGATTTCCGATGGTCTACTTTATAGTAGCACAGCTCGGGGGCGGGGAGCGTGATGCGGACGACGGAATCGCCTTGTAGCACTACGTCTTGGGCCTTCACTTTCCGTAAATCGAGGCAGCCGACGGCTTCTCCGGCCACGATGAGCGCGAGCTTATCGTCCACCACCAAGCCGCGCTCGGTGTATTCTACCACATCGCGGAACTGGTAGCGCACCAGCTCCAGCTTGCCCAAATCTTCCACGGCTTTGAGGACCGTTTGGTGGGTCACTTCCACCGTCGGCTCGTGGTGAAGGAGCTTGCTGAGCCAGTTTTCCGGCGCCGCCGTACGGTTCCAGAGCCACAGCAGCCCCGCCGCGAGCAACAGGCCCGGCAGCACTGCCCGCAATAGCCGGATCATCGGCCTGCGCCCAAGCCCGCGCCGACCGCTTGCGGCATCGTGCCGCGCTGCTTCCAACCCAGCCAACCCGCCGCGCCGATGAGGAGCACGAGCAGGATGGAAGAAATCAGCGAAATGGTGTTGCCGATGGCGTATTCCTTCGGTTCGAACCGGAACTCTACCGTGTGCTGACCGGCCGGGAGCTGCATCGCCCGCAACAGGTAGTTAGCGCGGAAATACGGCGCGGGCTTGCCGTCGAGGTAGGCGTTCCAGCCGTCGGCGTAGTAAATCTCGGAGAAGACGGCTACGGCGGGGTTCGTGAGGTTGGCCGCGTAGGTGAGCTTTTCGGGTTCGTAACTCGTCAGGCTGATGGCCCCGGCGCCGGGGTCGATGGCGCCCGCCTTCACATCGGGGAATTTCCCGGCGTCGACGACGGCCGTAGTGGCGGGGTCGAGGGTGGTGAGGGCGGCCATCTCCTGATCGGGATTCTGCACGGTTTTCACTTCCCGAATCAGCCACGCGTTGCCGAGCGCGCCGGGGTTGCGCTGCACCGGCTGGTTCGGCTCACGCGGAATCAGGTAGCGCGTGTTGAGCATATCGAGCTTTTTCGAGCCGTTTGGCCCCGAAAGCTGCCGGTCGATTACATCCTGATAGCGCCGCAGCTTGGCGCCGTGGTAACCGCCGATGGAGAAGTGGAAATAGCTCGTCCGGCCATCGTTGAAGGGGTTGCCGAGGTTCAAAACACGGTAAATGCCTTTGTCCTGCTGAATCTGAAGGTCGGCGGGAGTCGGCTGGAAGTGTTCTTGGGAGACGTTCTCCTTGAAATCGGTGCTGTTGACGTAGCGCTTGTCCACGCCCCACAAGTCGATGAGCAGCAGCGCGCTGAGCGCCAGTCCGGCCGTGCGCGCGCCGAGCTTACCGCGCAGAAAGAAGTAGAGCGCCGCTGCCGCCGCCACCACGAAGAAGAGCGAGCGGAAAACGTCGCCGCGCGCCATCGCGCTGCGGTCGGCTACGATGGCTGATACGGGGAAGCCCTGTTTCGCGAGCTGCGCGTCGGACGCCGTGGTTGGGTCGGCTACGAGGGCCACCAGAAGGGCGAAGGCCAGCAGGCCGCCGGTTGCGTAAACAGCCCGCATCAGCGCCGTTTGGCGGGTGCCGCCGCCGGGCAGGAGCGTCGGCCCAACAAGGGTTTCCGCCGGACTTCCGACCATCCGCCACGCGGCCAACAGCGCGAGCACGGGCATCGCGAGCTGCGGAATCACGAGGGCCATCGCCACCGCGCGGAACTTGTTGTAGCCGGGGAAATAGTCGAAAACGAAGTAATTGAACGCTTCAAAATTCTTCCCCCACGCCAGCATCATCCCAAGCACCGACGCTACCAGCAGCCACACTGCCAAGCGCCGCTCCACCACGAACAGGCCGAGGATGAAGAGGAAAACCACGACCGCGCCGATGTAAACCGGACCGCTCGTGAACGGCTGCGCGCCCCAATAAAGCGGCAGGCTCTGAAGATATTGGTCGAGCTGCGCTTCCCCGACACCCAGCCCGCGCAGGGCGGTGGCGGTGGCGCTGCTCTTATCCAAGGCGTGGGTGCTGGCGCCGCCGTAGAAATCGGGCACGAGGAGCGTCAGCGTCTCCCCGACGCCGTAGCTCCACCCGAAAGCGTAATCGCGGTCGAGGCCGGAGCCGGTTTCTTGCGTTGGCGTGGCGGGGGCTTGACCGGGAGCGGTGGGCGCGGCAGTCGTCAGCTCACTTTTCCCGCGGATGGAATACTTGGAGTACGTGGCCGTGGTGTAGAGGCGTCCGAAGCTAATTCCTACGGCTACCAGCGCCGCTACGCCCAGCAGGGCGCTCGTGCTCACGAAGGCGCCCAGCCGCTTCTCGCGCAGCGCGCCGATGAACTCGACCACAAAAAACACCGCCAGCAGAATCAACAGATAGAACGTAATCTGCAAGTGATTCGAGCGGACGTTCATCGCCAGTCCGAGCGCGAGCAGCGCCGCGCCCAGCCACCGATTCCGCCGAAACGCTACCAGAACGCCGCCGATAACCAGCGGCGCATACGCCAGCGCGAACGACTTGGTATTGTGCCCCGCTTCGAGAATAATGAGGTTATACGAGGAGAAGCCGAGCGCAATGGCGCCGCCAATCGCCATCCACCAGCGCATTCCGAGGGCCACGAACAGCGCGTAAGCACATACCAGCGCGCAGAAAATATTGCCCGCCGCCGTGGGCAGCCCCAGCGTGAAAAGCTTGACGAGGTACTGCGATAAATCGCCCGGAAAGTGCGTCAGAATCAAGTACGCGGGCATTCCGCCGAACATCGTGTTCGTCCAGAGCGGCTCGTGGCCGTGCTGCTCCTTCCACTGCATGATCTCGCGGGCACTGCCTTGGAACTGCAGAACGTCGCTCTGCACGAGGGTCTTGTGATCGAAGAAGATCGGCGAGAAGTAGATCACGACGAGCAGCAGCAGCGCCAGCACCGCCAGCAGATGCGGCAGCACGTGGCGACCGAAGGAAAATGGCGCCGCGCCGGCATTGGCGACAAACGGCTGGACGGGCGGAGCAGACGAGGTTGCGGTCATACGGTTACAAAGGTCAGCCGAAAAACCCTCTTTCGCCGCTCGACGCCGAACGCCTTATTCCGAAGCGACCGCCCCCGGGGCTTCCCGACCGAATTTCCGGAATTCGAGCGGCTTGTCGTGCGTCAGCTCCGCGAAGCCCGCCCGCCGCAGGACGCCGTGCGACGCGGCATTGTCGGGGCCGGTGAAGGCGCAGATGCGGCGCAGGCCGAGGCGCGTGAATCCATACTCCACCATCGCTTCCACGGCTTCCGTCGCGAAGCCCTGCCCCTGAAAAGCCGGGAGCAGCACGTACCCGATCTCGGCCTCGTCGGGGGTTTCGGGCTTGAAGCTGCGGTAGAAACCGCTCGTCCCGATTACCGGCCCGTCCGCACCCAACGTCAGCCCCCAATGCAGCAGGCTTCCGCTCTCATATTCCTCCCGAATCAGTCGTTGCATCTGCTCCGCCTCCGCCAGTGAACCAGCCGCCTTCCCCCGAAAGAACGAGATCGGCAGAATCTGCGGCACGTCGGCCAGCGTCAGCTCGCGCATCACCAAGCGCGGCGTGTACAGCGTCGGATAAGTGGCGAAAGGCGGACGCAGAGGCGGGTTCATTCAAAGCTTGGCTTTACCTACAGAGACGGCACATCCTCACGTCTCCCTCATCCTCACATCTCCTCCCCCCTACCTCACTTCCTCAAAATCAACATACTCGCCGCCCCGATACCCTTCGGGGCGTGGTTGGCGCTTGGGGCGAGGCGGCACGTACTCAACGCGCACGCGGCCGTCGGGGCGGGCGCTGCCGGATGCGCGGCTGGCTTGGGGGCCACCGCCGGAGCCGGGCGCCGCGCCGCCGGTAGCGGCTCGGAAGAGCCGCCCGACCAGCAAGCGCAGGAGCCACGGCAACACTTGCCGCAACACCAACACCAGCGCGAAGAAGATCAGCAGGTAAGTCATAACGCACAATCTGCGGCGCATGCCGCGACTTCTAGACGAACAAACACCGCGCACGGTTGGCCGGGCCTGTCAGAACGGCACAGAAAGTACGGCGCCGGGGTGCGGTTACGCGGGCAGGCGGAAGTAGAAATCGCCCGTCGGCTCCGGAGCGGTGGCGCTGAGAAGCTGCTCTTGCGGGCACGGCACGAGGGCGGTGCCGGTGGGGTCGAGGACGCACGCTTCGTAACCCAGTCCGAACAGCAGCTCGGCCACGGAGCGGCGGTTGGCGGCGCCATTCAGCTCGGTTTGAATGAGCGGACGGCACCGGCGGAGCGTTTGGGTGAGGTTCGCGAACACGACGTGCTCGTAGCCTTCGACGTCGCACTTCACGAAATCGAGGCGCGGGACGTCGGCGAGCAGGCGGTCGGGCTGCCGAATCGGCACTTGGTAGGTCTTCGCGAACTTCTCCGTGGGGGCGCCTGACGAGGTGATTTTCGTCATCCCGTGGTGGAGCCGCCCTTGACGGGTGGGGGTGCCCATCTGCACGGTGCCGCCTTCTTCGGCGCCGAGGGCGAACGGTAGAAGCGTCAGGTTGGCACGTCCGGAGAGGCGCACGTTTTCGCGCCAGATGCGCTGAAAGAGCGGAATCGGCTCGACGGCGAGTACCCGGCCGTCTTCGCCGGCTAACCGCGAGAGGGCGACGGAGTAGTAGCCGAGGTTCGCGCCGATATCGAGGCAGACGAAGCCCGGCCGGATCAGCTTCTCAAGAAAAAACAGCTCCGGATACTTGCTCCGCCCCCACCCCAGCCCCGTCAGCCGCAAATAAGCGCGACTGATGAACCGCAGATAGCCTTCAAAGCCAAGGGTATCTTCAAGTAACAGACGAAGTAGTTTCACGGACGAGGGGAACGGGACGAAAGAGACGGGACGAGACGAGCTTGGGGCGACTAGGGTGCAAAAGTCGGCACGGCGCGGGGTTTAGCCCTCAGGGGTCACCTGAATCATACGTGAATCGTGCGGGATTGGAAACGTTTGATTGAGCCTGATGGCGAATTGCGCGACTCTCGTAGTCGGGCATCTCATTGCGCGTGGCCAGCTCTGTCTCAGAGATGGCGTC